>JARIAU010000097.1 GCA_029257695.1 Oscillospiraceae bacterium | reverse complement strand
TCCGAGAAAGCGGCACTGAACCCAGATTGGGTGGAATGGCTGATGGGATTCCCCCAAGGATGGACGGACGCATCCTCTGGCGAACGGAACCGAAAGATATCCCACGCATAACGGAAAATACCGAAGGGCGGGCGCTGCGGCTGAAAACCCTGGGGAATGCGGTTTGTCCGCCTCAGGCTTATCCCATTTTTAAGTACATATCTATGATTGAGACTGGGGCGTGCGAAAGCATTTGTCCCTTACAAAAAGGCAGGTGATGACTGATGCAGGAATGGAAAGCCTCTGAAAAAGAGACACAGAAAATGAGCCGTGACGGTGCAATTTCCGTCAATCTGGTCACAGGTGAAACGACCCATATTTCTGACCGTGAGGCACAAACGGATCTATCCGCTTCCGGCGATACGGCATCATTATCTGGAGAAGTTGTACAGCGCTTGGATGAACGGCATAACCGTAAGGCTCAGAAAAAGAGCAAAAATAAGCGGAACGATGTTTTTCGGGAGGGCGAGGCGGCAGCAGGCTGCTCATCCTCCCGTTTGCAGTTTTCGGAGGAAGAACGATCTGCACCAGAACTTCAAAAAACGATCCGTAAATCGGACAAGGCAGCGGATCGGCTGGATGCAGCTAGGGATGCGATCCCTTCCAAAACTCCGTCGCAATCTCCGCACAGAAATCTGCTTTCCCGTCCAGTCCATGAGGTGGGTGTGGCGCTCCACAACAAAGTCCGGGAGGTGGAGCAGGAAAATTCCGGCGTCCAGTCGGGCCACCTGGGAGAACGCGGCATTGAGAAGGCTGTAGGCTACGGGAACCGCCGTGTCCAGAACTGGCGAGCGGAACGCAAGCTGAAACCCTGGCGGGATGCGGCAAAGGCGGAGCAGGCGGCGGTCAAGGCCAATGCGGATTTCTACTATCGGAAAGCCGTGGCGGAGAACCCCCAGCTTGCATCCAATCCCATCTCCCGCCTGTGGCAGAAACGGAAGCTGCAAAAGCAATATGCGGCGGCATACCGGGCGGCGGGCAAGACTGCCCAAGCCGGAAAAACAGCGGAGGCCACAGCAAAGGCGGCCAATAAAACCGCCCAGGAGTCCAAGCGCACCGCCCTTTTCCTGAAACGGCATTGGAAGGGGGCGTTGATCGTGGGCGGCATCGGCCTCCTGCTGGTGATGCTGCTGGGCTCCCTGCAATCCTGTTCCTCCATGTTTGGCGGCGGGGTGTCCAACATCATGGCATCTTCCTATCTGTCCGAGGATGCCGACATGCTGGCGGCGGAAGAAGCCTACTGCGCCAAAGAGGATGAATTGCGGGAGTACCTGGATACCTACGAGGCCACCCATGACTATGACGAGTACCACTTCGACCTGGACGAAATCGAGCATGACCCCTATGTGCTGATCTCCATTCTGTCGGCACTCCATGAAGGGGTGTTCACCATTGACCAGGCACAGGGCGACCTTCAAACCCTCTTTGACAAGCAATACATTCTCACCGAAACCGTGACCACGGAGACTCGCTATCGGACGGAAACAAGGACGGACAGCGAGGGTAACACCTATACGGTTCGGGTGCCCTATACCTGGACCATCTGCACCGTCACGCTGGAAAACTTCGACCTATCCCATGTGCCTGTTTATATGATGGGCGAGGAACAGCTTTCCTTGTATGCCACCTATATGTCCACCCTGGGCAACCGCCCCGATCTGTTCCCGTCCTCTGGGTATGTGAACAAGTACATCGACAACCCTCCCACCGCCTGGGAGATTCCCGCTGAATACCTGACGGACGAGCGGTTCAACACCCTCATCACCGAGGCGGAAAAATACCTGGGTTATCCCTATGTGTGGGGCGGCAGCAGCCCCAGCACTTCTTTCGATTGCAGCGGCTTCGTCAGCTATGTGCTGACCAACAGCGGCCTGTGCAACACCGGGCGGTTGGGCGCCCAGGGGCTCTACAACATTTCCACCCCGGTATCCGATCCCCAGCCCGGCGATCTGGTGTTCTTCATGGGCACCTACGACACAACCGGCGTATCTCATGTAGGCATCTATGTGGGCGACGGGATGATGCTGCATTGCGGCGACCCCATTCAGTATTCCAACCTGAACACGAGCTACTGGCAGTCCCATTTCTACGCATACGGCAGACCACCGTACAACTGATGGAGGTGATGAAATATCAATATGGTTTCCTATGGGGGCGGCGCCAACAGCACCGCCCTTTTGATCGGGCTGCACCAGCACCGTATCCCGGTGGATCTGATCCTCTTTGCGGATACGGGGGCAGAGCATCCCCATACCTACGCCTATCTGGATGTGATGGATCGCTGGCTGAAGGACCACGGAATGCCGCCCATTACCAGAGTGTATAAGACCACCCGTGACGGGAAACGGCTGACGCTGGAGGATGAATGTCTGCAAAGTTGCAGCCTTCCGTCTATCGCCTACGGCTTCAAGCGGTGTTCCCTGAAACACAAGATCGGACCGCAGGAAAAGTTCTGCAACCATTACCCGCCGTGTCAAAAGGCGTGGGCGTCGGGCAAGCGGGTGGTCAAATTCATCGGCTACGACGCGGGTGAGGGCTACCGCAGCGACAAGGTGCTGCTGGGAGACCTGGCCGACCGAAAATACAGCAAGTGGTATCCCTTGATGGAATGGGGATGGACGCGGGACGATTGCATCCGGCAGATCGAGGCGGCAGGGCTGCCCCAGCCGGCAGGGCTGCCCCAGCCGGGAAAATCGTCCTGTTTTTTCTGCCCCAGCATGAAACCCGACGAGATTACCGCCCTGCTGGAGCAGCATCCCGACCTGTTTCGCCGCGCCCTGGCGTTGGAGGACAACGCCCGGAAAAACCTGAAAACGGTCAAGGGCCTGGGGCGGAACTATTCCTGGAGAGAACGATTTGGAAAGGAGTTTTGCACGCATGGCAACGGTTGAGAAAATCCGCAAGGACATTGAAAAGACGAAGGAGAAGATCTCCGCCCAACAGAAGCGCCTTCGGGAACTGGAGGCGCAGCTCACCGAGGAAGAAAACCTGGAGATTGTCCGCATGGTCAAGGCGGTGCGGATGGACAACAAGGAGTTGACCGCCTTCCTGAAGGCTTACGCCAGCGGCCTTATCACTCTGCCCGACGGGATGATGGAGGCGGAGGCAGTGCCGGACCCTGACGACGAGGACGTGGAAGGAATGGAGGACGGCGAAGATGAAGCGTAACAGAGTTTTCCGCCTTTTGGCGTCCCTGACGGTGGTGGTCCTGTGCATGACCGCCTTCTCCGTCACCGCCTTTGCGGGCGGTGGGGATGGCGACTACTACACGGGGGAGCCCGCCGAGACGACGCCGGAACCCACCGAGGAACCCGCCACCGGGGGCATGGAGCCGGAGGGCCAGCCCCTTACCCCGGAGGGCAACGCCACGCTGGTGGACGATTATTACGGCGACAAACAGCTTATCACCGTGACCACAAAAGCGGGCAACTATTTTTACATCCTGATCGACCGGGCCAACGAGGACAAGGAGACCGCCGTTCACTTCTTGAACCAGGTGGACGAAGCCGACCTGATGGCGCTGATGGAAGATGGGCAGACGGAGGAAAAGCCCGCGGCTTGTATCTGCGCCGAGAAATGCCAGGCCGGTGCGGTGAATACCGCCTGTCCGGTCTGCGCGGTGAATATGAGCGAGTGTGCCGGGAAAGCGCCGGAGGTGGAGCCGGAGCCTGAACCGGAACCGAAGAAGGCGTCCGGCAGCAGCGGTGCCCTGGTGCTGATCTTGCTGCTGGCAGCCCTGGGCGGCGGAGCCTTCGCCTACATCAAGTTCATCAAGCCCAGGCAGGGCGCAAAGGTCAGCGCCGACCCGGACGACTATGAGTTCGAGGACGAGGAATACGAAAACGAGGACGTTCCTGAACAGGAAGAACAGGAGGACCAGAATTGAGCAAATTGGTGATCTGTGAAAAACCGAGTGTAGCAAAGAGCATTGCGTCGGCCCTGGGTGTCACATCCAGGGCCGATGGCTATTTTGAAGGCGGCGGCTGGCTGATTTCCTGGTGCATTGGTCATCTGGTGGGGCTGGCGGATGCGGCCGCCTACGATGACCGATACAAGAAGTGGCGGTATGAGGACCTTCCCATCCTGCCCAACCCCTTCCGCTATGTGGTGTCCGAGGAAAAGGCTGCCCAGTTCCACATTCTCCGTTCCCTGATGGAACGCCCCGATGTGACGGAACTGGTCAACGCCTGCGACGCAGGGCGCGAAGGTGAGCTGATCTTCCGGCTGGTCTATGAGGCCGCCGGATGCGCCAAACCCTTCTCCCGCCTCTGGATTTCTTCGATGGAGGACGCGGCGATCCGGGAAGGCTTTGCCGACCTGCGCCCCGGTGCGGACTATGACCCGCTGTATCAATCGGCACTTTGCCGCCAAAAGGCGGACTGGCTTGTTGGTATCAATGCCTCACGGCTCTTTTCGGTGTTGTATCATCGAACGCTAAATATTGGGCGGGTACAGACGCCTACCCTGGCGATGCTGGCCGACCGGGACAGCAAGATTGTCCTGTTCCGCAAGGAGAAATACCATCATGTGCGGCTGGCGTTGGAGGGAGCCGAGGCGGTTTCTGAAAAAATCCCAGCTATGGAGGATGCCCAAGCCATCCGGGACGCCTGCGATGGTAAAAAGGCAGTCTGTGCATCCGTGGTGCGGGAGAAAAAGACAGAAAAGCCTCCCAAGCTGTACGACCTGACCACCTTGCAGCGGGAGGCAAACTGGGTATTCGGCTACACGGCCAAACAAACCCTGGACTACGCCCAGTCGCTCTATGAAAAGAAGCTGCTGACCTATCCTCGCACGGACAGCCGGTATCTGACCGACGACATGGCGGAGACCGCCTCCGTGATCCTGCATCTGGCGGCACGGGTGCCGCCCTTCGACGCCTGCCCGGAGTTTTTCCCCGATGTTCTGGTGCTGGTAAACGACAAGGAGGTATCTGACCACCACGCACTGATTCCCACCCTGGAGCTGGAAAAGGCGGATGTGCTTGCGCTGCCTGTGGGCGAGCGTAATATTCTTCTGCTGGTCTGCTGCAAGCTGCTGTGTGCGGCGGCGGAGCCTTTCGTGTATGAGGCGGTCACGGCCACCTTTGATTGCGGCGGACATACCTTCACGGCAAAAGGAAAGCAGGTGCTTTCCCAGGGCTGGCGAGCCATCCAAGAGGTATTCCGTTCCTCTCTGAAGGAGAAGCCTGAAGATGAAGATGCCGAGGGCGTCCTTCCGGCCTTGACCGAGGGCCAGGTCTTTGAGCCGGTCTCCGCCTCCGTCACCGAGCACTTCACTTCGCCCCCCAAGCCCTACACCGAGGACACCCTTCTGTCGGCCATGGAGAATGCGGGTAAGGAAGATATGCCGGACGAGGTAGAACGCAAGGGCCTGGGCACCCCGGCGACAAGGGCGGCCATCATTGAAAAGCTGGTATCCGGCGGATTCGTGGAGCGCAAGGGCAAGAACCTGATCCCCACAAAGGCAGGTGTCAACCTGGTCACGGTGCTGCCGGAGCTGCTGACCTCTCCCAAGCTCACAGCGGATTGGGAGCAGCGGTTGAACGAGGTGGCAAAGGGCCAGGCGTCGCCGGAGGACTTCATGGACGGGATCGAGGCAATGGCGGCGGAGCTGGTGCGGAAATACTCCCACATTGACCAGGATGGGCAAAAGCTGTTCCAGCCAGAGAAGGAGATGGTGGGCCTTTGCCCCCGCTGCGGCAAGCCGGTCTATGAGGGCAAGAAGAACTTCGCCTGTTCGGACCGAGCCTGTCAGTTTGTCATGTGGAAGAATGACCGTTTCTGGACCAGCCGCCGCAAGGAAATGACCCGGAAGATGGCGGCCGATTTTCTGAAAAAAGGACGTACTTCCGTCAAGGGGATGTGGTCGGAGAAGAAAGGTTCCACCTATGATGCCGTGGTGATCCTGGACGATACCGGCGGCAAGTATGTCAATTTCAAGCTGGAGTTTCCCAAACGAAAGGATGGTATGCATGGCAAAAAGTAAAACCGAGGTCAACTTCATGGAGCATTTGAAGCCGCTGCTCCCCGCAGGGGGTGACGCAAGCGAGCTGGAGGCAGCGGCCCAGGCGCTGGCCGGACTTTCCCCGGAGGACCGTGACCTCCTGGCCGCTGTCCAGGAGTCTCCCTTCCGACTGACCACCCTGGAGCAGTTCCGGGAGTTCCCTGCCAACACCGAGTATTTTGTCCTGGAACCCCACATCCGCAAAGTGGAGGATGTGGGCTGGCGCTACCTGGCGCAGCATTTGGACGTCCTTCTGCCCCCGGAGCTGCTGGACGCCATTGATCCCGTTCCCTTCGGCAACCACGCCATGCAGGAGGAACAGGG
>JARIAU010000073.1 GCA_029257695.1 Oscillospiraceae bacterium | reverse complement strand
GTCATGGATACCGTGTGCAGGTAGTGCGGATCTGCCGCCCGCTGCATCCGGCGGTACAGTTCTTCCATATCCTCAAAATCATCGTTGTATTTTTCCTCGGTATCGGGTATACTGTTCAGTGATAAATCATGATGAGACTGCCCTCCGTCTGCGCCAACAGACGGGCTCAGGGCGGTCTTTTCTTTTGCGTTAATTTCCATAGGCACTGTCCTCCTTCATACCATCCATAATTGCGGTCATCAGCTCAATGGTATCCATCGGTTCATCATCCACACCGGCTCCGGCCTCAATGCGCTGAAGCTGTTCCAGAACGGCGGCAAACTGATTTTTCAGGGCCTTGAACACTCTCGGATTTCCCTGCACCACCACATCCTTGCAGAGCAGACGGCGGGTGATATAATCCTGCTTGGTCAGCCCGGACAAGCTCACGAACCGATCCAGCTGTTCGTTCTCTTCAGGCGATACCCGAAAGGCCACCGTTTTGCTTCTCCAACGGTTGTGGTTATCAAGATTTTTCATAGACATGGTTCATACTCCTTCCTCGTTTTTCAGTTCATCCAGCTTGTTTGCCATCTCCGTCTGACGGGTGGGAAACAGGTGGGCGTAGCGGTAGGTGATGTCAATGCTCTCATGGCCTACCCGGTCAGCGATTGCCAAAGCCGTGAAGCCCATATCGATCAGCAGACTGATGTGGCTGTGTCTCAAATCGTGGATTCGGATGCGTTTCACCCCGGTTTCTTTGCAGCCTCGATCCATTTCCCGGTGCAGATAATTCTTGCTGATGGGAAAGCTCCGGCTGTCAGATTCCGCACCGTAGAACATTTTCAGATACTCCTGGATCTCCTCGCAAAGGAATTTCGGCATCTGGATCACCCGGTTACTCTTTTTGGTTTTTGGGGTGGTGATGACATCCTGCTTGTTGATCCGCTGATACGACTTGTTGATGCTGACGGTACTCCGTTCGAAGTCAAAGTCTGCCGGGGTCAGCGCCAGCAGCTCGCCCTCACGAATACCGCACCAGTAGAGCATTTCAAAGGCGTAGAAGGAAATGGGCTTGTCCATCATGGCCTCGGAGAATTTGGTGTACTCCTCCCGGGTCCAGAACTGCATTTCCTTTCGCTCTTCATAGCCCATATTTCCGGCTCTCTGTGCCGGATTGATCTGTAACCCGTAATACCGGATTGCGTGGTTGAAAATAGCACTGAGCTGATTGTGAACCGTTTTCAGATAATTTGTAGAAAGAGGTTTCCTGTGGCAATCAGTCAGCCCACGAATCTCGTTCTGCCAGTCGATGATGTCCTTGGCCGTGATCTCCGACAGCTTCCGCTTGCGGAAATACGGAAGGATCTTCTTCTGGATGATGCTCTCCTTGGTGAGCCAGGTGTTCAGCTTGAGCTTAGGCTTGATGTCCTTTTCGTACAGAGCCACGAAACTCTCAAAGGTCATATTGATGTCGGCCTGCTTCTCCATCAGGAACTCCCGTTCCCATGCCTGGGCCTCTTTCTTGGTGGCGAACCCTCGTTTCAGCTTCTGCTGTCGCTCGCCCTTCCAGTCGGTGTAACGGAACTGCACATACCAGGTGCCGTTATCCTTGTTTTTGAATGCTCCCATAATCAGTCCTCCTTCTTGTCCTGGTTTCTCGTACCATAGAACTGTTCATAGAAATACTTGCGGTCGATCCTGCCGCCAATCGTGATACAGCCGGTCTTTTTCAGCTTCTCATTCATTTCGGCAATGATCTTGTAGGCATAGGGCTTGGAAATCCCCATGACCTCCATAACTTCATCTACTCGCATAAAAATCTGTCCTGCCATAAGCAAAGTACCTTTCCTTTCCTCATTTATAGTGGTTTGTTCTGCCGCTTTCTCCGAATGGGTTCCTGCCCCAGGGATCTTCCTGCGGCGTCTTTCCTGCTCTGGCACGCTCCCCTGGTGGATCATGGCGGCTGCTTCCCCGGCAGGAATATTTCATTCGGGCGGTCATTCAATTTTCAAGGTTCATTAAGCATTATTGTTTAGTGTAGTCATATTTTACTATACATATCCATTTAAGTCAATATGGGTTACAAGTAAATATTAAACAAATATGTTTTATTTCTCTTGACTATATTAAACAAATATGCTATGCTATCACCAAGAACCACACTTGATAGGAGTTGTTGCTATGGCAATCGGTGAAAGAATCAACTTCTTCCGCAATCTGCGGGGAATGACACAGAAATTTCTCGGCATCCAGGTTGGCTTTCCTGAAAAGTCTGCCGATGTTCGTCTGGCACAGTATGAAACCGGGACCAGAAGCCCAAAGGCAGATGTGACGGAAGCGTTGGCAAAGGTCCTTGATGTGTCGCCGCTGGCACTGTCGGTGCCGGACATCGACTCTTATCTGGGATTGATGCACACCCTGTTCACCCTGGAAGATCGGTATGGACTTCATGTGGATGAAATGGACGGCGAGATCTGTTTGAAGGTCAATGTCCGTAAAAATCGGGACGCTGCCGAACTGCAGCAAATGCTCTGTGCATGGCAGGAGCAGGCTGCCAAACTGAAAGCCGGAGAGATCAGCCAGGAGGACTATGATAACTGGCGGTATCACTATCCGGAGTTTGACACCACTCAGATCCGT
>JARIAU010000036.1 GCA_029257695.1 Oscillospiraceae bacterium | reverse complement strand
ATCAACACGGAGACTTGTGACGCTTTGGGGTATGAGTTGCAGCAAGTGAAGGAACGCTTTTCCGATATAGCCTCCAATCTTGTCGACCTGCAAACCCAGACCGAATTCGACAGCGCTTCCAAGCCCGCAAACTGACTGCAAAAGGAGGCATCTGCTATGATTTCATGGGGCATCTTTCAGACCGCCTTGGAATTGGGCCTGATTTATGCGCTAGTGGCACTGGCTCTGTTCCTCAGCTACTCCATGCTGAATGTGTGCGACCTGTCCACCGACGGCTGCTATACCTTGGGCTGTGCCGTAGGCAGCATCGTGGCGCTTTCCGGTCATCCGGTTCTGGCCCTTCCCGCCGCAATTTTTGCCGGTGTACTCTCCGGATTCATCACAGCTTTGCTGCAAACAAAACTGGGGGTGGAATCTCTGTTGGCCGGCATCATCGTCAACACCGGCTTATACAGCATCAACATCGCCATTATGGGAAAATCCACCTTGAGTCTCAATGACACCACCACGGTCTTCACCCTCGCAAAATCCCTTCTGGCCGGCACTTTCCTCGCCAACTACTACAAACTGGTGGTAATCCTCTTCTTCGTTTGCCTCGTTGCCGTTCTGCTTCTGTTTTTCCTCCGGACCCGACTGGGGCTGTCGATTCGAGCCACCGGCAACAATCCCGACATGGTTCGCTCCTCTTCCATCAATCCGTCCCGCATGGTAATGGTCGGTCTTTGCATCTCCGGTGCAATCACCGCACTGGCCGGCTGTTTGATTGGCGAATACAACAAAACCTGCGACATCAACATGGGCACCGGCATGGTCACAATCGCTCTGGCCAGTTTGATCATCGGCGAAACTCTCTTTGGAAAAAAAACGTTGCCGTGGCGGGCCGCAGGTGTCATCATCGGCGCCTGTCTCTACCGGATTCTGGTGGGTATCGCCATGCGATTCCATCTGCCTGCCAGCGCTTTGAAGCTGGTCAGTGCTATGATCGTGGCTGTGGCTATCTCTTACCCCACCCTGATGAAACTGGTCGATCTGAACCAAAAAAAGTTCGCCGCCAAAGGAAAAAACCTGTATCACATTCTGGTACTAGCCTTTTTAAGTGCAGACATCCTCTTTATTTTTCTGGCAAGCACTCTGGCAGCGCTTCGCCCGCTGTTCTTCCTGCTGGCTGCCCTCGGCATCATTGGTATGATTTGGGCCGTTCTGCGAGATCGCAAATGCAAAAAAGGAGGCGTTCCGGTATGCTGAAACTGAATGACATTTCCAAAACCTTTTATCCCGGTACACCCAACGAGAAAAAAGCACTGGATCACCTGAACCTAGCTGTACAGAAGGAAGATTTCATCACCATCATCGGTTCCAATGGTGCGGGCAAGTCTACCCTATTCAATGCCATCAGCGGTGCTTTTTTTGCCGACGAAGGCCAAGTGCTTTTGGATGACAAGGATGTCACCTTCCTGCCCGAACATCAGCGGGCGCGCTGCATTGGGCATCTGTTTCAGGACCCCATGCGTGGTACCGCTCCCGACATGACCATTGAAGAAAATCTGGCCGTTGCCTATCTGCGGAGCACCCGCCACAAACACGCCTTTCTCAGCCGCATCACAAAAGCCGACAAGGCTCAATTCCGAGACAAACTCGCTCTGCTGGATATGGGTCTGGAAGATCGTATGCGCCAGCCGGTCGGCCTGCTTTCCGGTGGGCAGCGGCAGGCTCTCACACTGCTGATGGCGACTTTGGTTCCCCCAAAGGTACTGCTTTTGGACGAACATACTGCCGCATTGGACCCCGGCACCGCAGAAAAGGTGCTTCAACTCACCCAACACATCGTGAACGAGCAGAAGCTGACCTGTCTGATGATCACACACAATATGACACAGGCATTGGCTCTGGGCAATCGAACATTGATGATGGATCAAGGCCGCATTGTTTTGGATGTGGAGGGCGAAACCCGCCGCCACATGACGGTACAAGATCTTTTGAACAAATTTACGCTCGGAACGGGAAAAGTGCTGGACAATGACCGCATGTTGCTCTCCACAGACTAAGACATTGACTTTTTGCATATTGCAGATGCCGCTGACCATCGTCAGCGGCATTTTTATTGACACTTTGTAATCTTTACGCAGAAAATCAAACAGAACTTCACCTATATCAACGACCACCCTTCTTTACCAATTATTCTTTGTTTCAAATATATTTTTATTTTTCTACAGATTAACCGTTTTTCTTTTTATTTCTGTTTAACTCACACTGTAAATTTAAAGTGTTTTTGTACGAAATATAGTTGACACACAAAATTATATACCATATAATTGTCAACATCATTTCATTTTCTGATCTCTCTGCCATGCTGCTCCGGTCTCCTCTCCATCCGAGCCATGGTTGCGAGTCCGCCGCACTGTTTGTTTCGCTGCGGCAATCCAAGGAGGAACCTTCTTATGAAAAAGCACATCTCGTTCCTGTTGGCGCTTGCCTTATGTCTGTCTCTGTCCGGATGCGGTACGGTTCCGCCGAGCGGAACCTCCGGCAGCGGATCCTCCACCAGTTCCGGCGACACCGAGGACTCCATGCCAACCACCCCCGGCAAGACCCCCAACATCCCCACAGCGCAGCTTTCCGATCAGCTGACCGGCACCCTAAAACTTGGTACCATCGGCCCGCTGACCGGTGGTGCCGCACTTTACGGCACTTCTGTCGCCAACGCTGCCTCCATTGCCGTCCAGGAGATCAACACATTCAGTGAACAGTTCCAAATCGAGCTCAGCAGTCAGGACGACGAGCACGATGCCGAAAAAAGTGTCAATGCCTATAATGTATTGAAAGACTGGGGCGCACAGATCATCGTGGGCAGCAGCACCAGCACCCCTTGCGCTGCTGTAGCCGCCGAAGCCTATGCAGACCGTATGTTTATGCTGACGCCCTCCGCATCCTCCCCCGATGTCAACAAAGGGAAGGACAATGTATTCCAAGTCTGCTTCAGCGACCCCAATATGGGCGTTGCTCCGGCGCATTTTATTGCAGAAAACTTTCCGGATGCCCGCATCTCCATGATTTACAACAATGCAGACTCTTACTCCTCCGGTGTGGCGCAGGCCTTTATCACAGAAACCGAGAAGCTAGGTCTGGACATCCTCAGCATCACTACCTTCCCCGACGACAACACCATCGACTTCTCGGTACAGCTGAGCAAAGCTATGAGCAAGGGAACCGATCTGTTGTTCCTGCCCATTTACTACACCCCTGCCTCTCTGATCATGCATCAGGCCGATGCTATGGGCTATGATTCCACGATCATCGGCGTGGACGGCATGGACGGCATTTTAGGTCTGAAGGGGTTTGACACCAGTTTGGCCGAAGGCGTCATCATGCTGACTCCCTTCTCAGCATCCGCCGGAGATCCGGCCACTGTGCAATTCGTAGAGGCATATCGGGCCAAATTCAAAGAAATCCCTTCTCAGTTTGCTGCCGATTCCTACGATGCCGTTTACATCCTTTATGCCGCTCTTTCCTACTATGCCGAAGCAAACGGCGGTCTGGATGTCACCAACCTCACCTATCCGGAGCTGTGCGAGCTGCTCATTGATGTGTTTACAGATTCCGACTTTTCGGTGGATGGACTGACCGGCATGGGCATGACATGGAATGCCACCGGCGAAGTCAACAAACTGCCCAGCACCGTGGTTATCAAAAACGGTACCTATGTGGGCATCTGACCCTACTCACATTCTTTCCTTCAAATGAGGTGTTTCCTATGTTATACAATCTGATCAACGGCATCAGTCTGGGCAGCGTGTACGCCATCATCGCTTTGGGTTACACCATGGTGTACGGCATCGCAAAAATGCTGAACTTCGCTCATGGTGATGTCATCATGGTGGGTGGCTACATGGCCTACTGCGCCAGTGCCTACATGGGCCTTCCCGCACTGCCCGCCATTCTATTCTCCATGCTGGTCTGCACCTTGCTCGGCATTGTCATTGAGCGTTTGGCCTACAAACCGCTCCGCAATGCCACCTCTCTGGCCGTGCTGATCACTGCCATCGGCGTGAGCTACTTTCTCCAAAATGCCGCTCTGCTGATTTGGTCCTCTACCCCTGTTTTCTTCCCCAAGCTGATCGACCTTCCGTCCATCAAGCTGGGGCACATCACAATCTCTGCCGCCAGTATTATCACCATTGCGACCTGTGTGGTCATCATGATTGCACTTTCTTTGTTCACAAACAAGACTAAGCTGGGTAAGGCGATGCGGGCCGTCAGCGAGGACAAGGGCGCTGCCCAGTTAATGGGCATCCATGTCAACGGCACCATTTCCCTCACCTTTGCCATCGGCTCCGGCTTGGCTGCGGTGGCTGGTGTGCTGATGCTCTCCACTTCTCCTCTGCTGATGCCCACGACTGGCTCCATGCCCGGCATCAAAGCCTTTACCGCCGCTGTGTTCGGCGGCATCGGCTCCATCCCCGGCGCCATGCTGGGCGGCATCCTGCTGGGTGTAATCGAAACCTTCAGCAAGGCGTATATCTCGACCGCACTCTCGGACGCCATCGTTTTTTCCATCCTGATTATTGTCCTTTTGGTCAAACCCACCGGTCTGCTGGGCAAGCAAGTCCGTGAGAAAGTGTGAGGTGTCCATCATGAAAAAAATCAACGCCCACTCCCTCAACGGATTTGTAAACTACGGTCTGGTGCTTGTCTTTTTTGCCGTATTCCAGACCCTGTCCTCCATGGGAATGCTGAGCAATTCCTTCTCCGGTCAGCTCATCCCCATCTGTGCCTACATCGTCATGGCTCTGTCGCTCAATCTGGTCGTCGGCATTTCCGGCGAGCTGAGCTTGGGGCATGCCGGCTTCATGAGCGTGGGCGCATTTACCGGCGTCATCGTGTCCACGCTGCTGCAACACGCTGCGGCGCCCACCCCCTTCCGTCTGGGCCTGGCCATGGTCATCGGTGCCATCTTTGCCGGTCTGGCCGGCGTCATGATCGGTATCCCCGTTCTTCGGCTGCAAGGCGATTATCTGGCTATCGTGACGCTGGCCTTTGGTGAAATCATCCGCAATGTACTCAACTGCATTTATCTCGGCCTGGACTCCACCGGCCTCCACTTCAGCATGCGAAGTGCGGCCGCCATGGGTCTGGAAGAGGACGGCATCACCATTGTGAACGGCCCTATGGGTGCTGTGGGCGTGGAAAAAATCTCCACCTTTCTTGCCGGATGCCTGCTCATTGTCGTTGTATTGTTTGTCATTCAAAACATGGTCAACAGCCGCTCCGGCCGAGCCATCAGCGCCATCCGTGACAATCGGATTGCCGCTGAGGCATGTGGGTTGAACATCACTAAGTACAAGATGATGGCCTTCGTTACTTCCGCAGCCATGGCCGGCGCCGCCGGGGCTCTGTATGCTCTGAATTTCTCCACCGTGATCCCGAAAAAGTTTGACTTCAATACCTCCATTCTGATTCTGGTCTTTGTGGTGCTTGGCGGCATCGGTAACCTGCGTGGCTCTATGCTGGCTGCCGCCGTTCTCACTGTGCTGCCGGAGCTGCTCCGAGGCTTCGAGGACTTCCGTATGTTGGTTTACGCCGTCGTTCTGATTCTGGTTATGGTCATCGGCAACAACACACAGGCAAAGGCACTGCTTCACCGCTGCTCGGGTCTGTTCCGCAAATCCCATCCAAAGGAGGGCCTCGATTGTGAACAATAAAGTGGAAACCAAACTGGTCGAAGTACCCAGCCCCAACAAAATCCCCGAACGGGATCTCTACCGCTCTCCCATTTTGGAAGTGGCCCATCTGGGCATTGATTTCGGCGGACTCACCGCTGTGGATGATTTCAACATGGCCATCGGCCGAACGGAGATCACCGGTCTGATCGGCCCCAACGGAGCCGGAAAAACCACCGTGTTCAATCTGCTCACCAAGGTTTATTCCCCCACCCGTGGCACCATCCTGCTGGACAGCCTGGACACTGCACACATGACCACAACCCAAGTGAACAAGCATGGCATTGCCCGCACCTTTCAGAACATCCGCCTGTTTGACAAGCTAAGTGTGGAGGACAATGTGAAGATTGGTCTGCACAACCACACCAACTATTCTATGTTGGACGGTATCTTCCGCACGCCTCGGTACTGGCGATCGGAAAAACGGGCACACGACCGTGCCATGGAGCTGCTGAGCATCTTCGACATGCAGGATCTGGCCCATGTTCCCGCCGGTTCTCTGCCCTATGGCGCACAGCGTCGTCTGGAAATCGTCCGCGCTCTGGCCACCCGCCCCAAGCTGCTGCTGTTGGATGAACCTGCCGCCGGCATGAATCCCTCTGAAACCGCAGAGCTGATGGAGCAAATCGTACACATCCGAGATACCTTCCAGATTGCGATCTTGCTCATCGAGCACGACATGAATCTGGTCATGGGCATCTGCGAGGGCATTGCCGTGCTTAACTTCGGCCGCATCATCGCCAAGGGCACTCCCTCCGAAATCCAAACCAACCCCCAGGTCATCGAAGCATATCTGGGGAAATCAAAGGAGGTCTGATTCCATGAGTCTGCTGAGCGTTAATGATATCCATGTATATTACGGCAGCATTCATGCCATCAAGGGGATCTCCTTTGAAGTCAACAAAGGAGAAATCGTCACCCTGATCGGTGCCAACGGAGCCGGCAAGTCCACCACACTGAACACCGTCGGCGGTCTGCTCAAACCCCGCTCCGGTTCCGTTGAACTGGATGGAAGCTCCCTCAACGGCATTGCTGCTCATAAAATCGTGCGAAAGGGCTTAGCGTTGTGTCCCGAAGGGCGGCGGGTCTTTTTACAGCTGAGCGTGCGGGAAAATCTGGAAATGGGCGCCTTCACCCGTCCCAAACATGAGGTGGAGGATTCCATTGATGAAATCTATCAGTTATTTCCCCGTCTGAAGGAGCGCTGCAAGCAGGAAGCCGGAACTTTGTCCGGCGGTGAACAGCAGATGCTTGCCATGGGGCGTGCCATGATGAGCAAACCGAAGCTGCTGATGCTGGACGAACCCTCGATGGGGTTGGCCCCTTTGATGGTGGAACAACTCTTTTCCATCATCCAAACACTGAACCGCTCCGGCACGACCATTCTTCTTGTAGAGCAAAATGCACAGATGGCTCTGTCCATTGCCGACCGGGGCTATGTGCTGGAAACCGGCAAAATTGTTACCCAAGGCACCGGAAAGGAACTCCTGTTGGATGATGCCGTCCGAAAGGCCTATCTCGGCGGCTGACCGCTCCCCACAAAAAAAGAAATGCACCCGAAGGAGATTCCTTCGGGTGCATTTTTCATTGAATTATCTGCGGCCTTTCCGCATAGACATACCGAACAGCAAGCCCAACAAGCCACCGATGATATGGGTCAACTGGGACACATCATCGGCCAGAAAGAAGGCATTGTACACTTCCTGTCCAAGATACAGGAGCACAACCGCAAGGAAGGTCAGCGGAATTTTACCTCTGCGGTAACTTACCATAGAGGCCAGAATGATCATCATGAACACCACGCCGCTGGCACCCAGAAGCGCCACCCGAGGGAAGAAAATCATATCCACCAAGCCGGTCACCGCAGCTGTAACCGCAATCATCCCCAGCAAGCGTCCACTGCCATAGTCGTCCTCAACAATGGGTCCCAACAACAGAAACAGCATCATATTGCTAATGTAATGATTCAAGTCTGCATGGCCCAGCACATGACCAAACAACCGCACATAGGTCAGCGGATCTCCCCACGAAGAACCATAGACGCAAAACAGCTGACGCGTGGTGATTCCGTCGGTGACCCAGCCGAGAAACAGTGCCAAAAAAGATGCAATGGCAAAGGACAATGCCACCGGGGCATTGTAATCAATTTTACGGAGCACGCCGTCCCCTCCTCCAGATACAAGTTCCTGCACAGTGTATCACATTTCATTACAAAAAGAAAGAAGCAGTGACTTCTTCCTCCCACTATGGTACAATCATTGCAGCGTATCCGGACCAAACCCGTGAGGAAGCAGCGTTTCCAAGGAAACACGCTGATAATCCCCCGCTCGGTTGGCTGCCAGCACCTCCAACCCTGCGCTAAATTCCCGCAGCATCTGGCGGCACGCTCCGCAGGGCCAGCAATAGTCCGACGAGTCCCCTGCAATGGCAATGCGGCGGAAGTGCGTAACCCCTTCACTGACCGCCTTCACCAAAGCGGTGCGTTCGGCGCAGATGGTGCTGCCGTAGGCGGCATTTTCCACATTGCACCCGGTAAACACTCTTCCGTCCGTGCTTTCCAGGGCCGCACCCACTCGAAACCGGGAGTAGGGCGCATAGGAAACCGCCCGCATATCCATCGCTTTCTGCACCAATTCTTGTTCCGTCATGAAAATCCCTCCTGAAAGGTTGATGTGTCATGTCCGATTTTTCCAAACTGTTGTCCCATGTGGACCATACCCTGCTGCGTCCCGATGCCACCCAGTCCGAAATCCTGCACCTCTGCGATGAGGCTCTGCAATATCACACCGCCAGCGTCTGTGTTCCCGCTTCCTATGTTCGCACCTGCGCCACCTATTTGCAAGGGCGCATTCCGGTCTGCACCGTCATCGGATTTCCCAACGGCTACTCCACCACGGCAGCAAAGGTATTTGAAACCACCGACGCCATTCAAAACGGTGCAGATGAGATCGATATGGTGATTCAGCTGGGCTGGGTCAAAGACAAACGATGGGACGACATCGCTCAAGAAATTGCTGCCGTCAAAACTGCGTGCAACGGCAGAGTATTGAAGGTCATCATCGAAACCTGTCTGCTGACCGACGCTGAAAAAATCAAGCTGTGCGAAATCGTCACCGATGTGGGTGCGGATTACATCAAGACCTCTACCGGCTTTTCCTCCGGCGGTGCCACACGGGAGGATGTGGCCCTGTTTGCCGCTCATGTGGGCAGCAAGGTAAAAATCAAGGCCGCCGGGGGCATCTCTTCCCTGACGGATGCCGATGATTTTCTGGCATTGGGCGCCGAGCGTCTTGGCACCAGTCGGATCGTCAAATTGATTCAAGGCAAATAACCTCTTCTGCACCTCTGCCCACAGGCCGAGGTGCTTTTTTATTATAACACAGGCTGCACAACCAGACAATTTTCCAATTTTAGCACTCTTTGTATTCGAGTGCTAAAATTCACGCTCGTTTCACCATTTGTTCATGATTTATTCATAGACAAAACCTATACTAAGGCCAACAAAAGGTTTTGGGGTCCTAAGGATTCCCTAAAGGAGGTTTTACTCTATGAGTCAACTTAATTATACGCAAAAGTCCACGGAAGTGCTGCAAGGCGCTCAGATGGCTGCAAATGAATATGGTTCCCCCCAGATGGAGCAGTGCCATCTGCTCTATGCTTTGTTGGACGATCCGCAGGGATTGTCCTCCCAGCTGCTGACACAGGCTGGTGTCACCGTGGAAAGTCTGCGGGCTGCTGTACAGCACGAGGTTGCCAATCAACCCAAGGTATCCGGCCCCGGCCACGAGGCAGGCAAGATTTATGTTTCCAGAGAAGTGGAGCGCACTTTGCAGTCCGCTCAATCCATTGCCCTCAACATGAAGGATGAATATATCTCTGTGGAGCACCTGCTGCTTGGTCTTTTGGATACGGCTGCCGGAAAGCTGGCAGAACTGTTTCAGACCTATCGCATTACCAAAGAATCTCTGATGCAGGCATTGTCCTCGGTGCGTGGCAGCCAGCGCGTGACCTCGGATAATCCGGAAGACACCTATGACGCTCTGAAAAAATACGGCACCGATCTGGTTGCCCGTGCCAGAGCACAAAAACTGGATCCGGTGATCGGCCGTGATGACGAAATCCGCAATGTGATCCGCATTCTGTCCCGCAAAACCAAAAACAACCCGGTTTTGATTGGTGAACCCGGCGTAGGCAAGACCGCCATTGCAGAAGGTCTGGCCCAACGCATTGTCAGCGGCGATGCACCCAAGAGTCTGACCGACAAAACGATTTTCTCGTTGGATATGGGCGCTTTGATTGCCGGCGCAAAATACCGGGGCGAATTTGAGGAGCGTCTGAAGGCCGTACTTCAGGAGGTCCGCAAAAGCGAAGGCCAAATCATTCTGTTCATTGACGAGCTGCACACCATTGTAGGCGCCGGAAAGACCGAAGGCAGCATGGATGCCGGCAATCTGCTCAAGCCCTTGCTGGCCCGTGGCGAGCTGCACTGCATCGGCGCAACCACGCTGAATGAGTATCGCCAATATATCGAAAAGGATGCCGCTCTGGAGCGCCGCTTCCAGCCCGTCATGGTGGATGAACCTTCGGTCCCCGATACCATTGCAATTCTGCGTGGTCTGAAGGAGCGCTATGAGGTCTATCACGGCGTAAAGATTCACGACAGCGCCATTATTGCTGCCGCCACCCTCTCCAACCGTTATATCACCGACCGCTTCCTGCCGGACAAAGCCATTGATTTGGTGGATGAGGCCTGCGCTTTGATCCGCACGGAGATGGACTCGATGCCCACAGAGCTGGATGTTATTTCCCGCCGCATCATCCAAATGGAAATCGAAGAGTCCGCCCTGAAAAAGGAAGAGGACGAACGCTCCAAGGCCCGTCTGGCTGAACTGCAAAAAGAGTTGGCCGATCTGCGGGAGGATTTCAACGCCCGGAAGGGGCAATGGGAGAACGAAAAGAACTCCATCGGACGAGTGCAGGAGCTGCGCCGTCAGATTGAGCAGGCCCGTCAGCAGTTGGAGCTGGCGCAGCGCAACTACGACTATGAAACGGCCGGTGCCATTCAATACAGTCAGCTGCCCCAGTTGGAGCAGCAGTTGGAGGCCGAGGAACGGACGGCCGCCCAAGGCAAGCAGTCCACACTACTGCGCAATGCCGTAGGCGAAGAGGAAATCGCCCGCATCGTAGAGCGTTGGACCGGCATCCCCGTCTCCCGTCTGATGGAAGGCGAGCGAGAAAAGCTGCTGCATCTGGAAGATATTCTGCATCAGCGTGTCATTGGGCAGGACGAGGCCGTGGCTCGTGTTTCTGAAGCCATTCTCCGCTCCAGAGCCGGCATTCAAGACCCCGATCGCCCCATCGGCTCCTTCCTTTTCCTCGGTCCCACCGGTGTGGGCAAGACGGAATTGGCCAAGACCCTGGCCGCCACACTGTTTGATGACGAACGCAATATGGTCCGCATCGACATGAGCGAATACATGGAGAAATACTCCGTGTCCCGCCTGATTGGAGCCCCTCCCGGCTATGTGGGTTATGAAGAAGGCGGTCAGCTGACGGAAGCCGTCCGCCGCAAGCCCTACTCCGTGGTTCTGTTCGACGAAGTGGAAAAGGCACACCCTGATGTCTTCAATGTACTGTTGCAGGTACTGGACGACGGTCGCATTACCGACAGCCAAGGCCGCACGGTGGACTTTAAGAACACCATTCTGATCCTGACCTCTAATTTGGGCAGTCAGTTCCTGTTGGATGGCATCGAGCCTGACGGCAGCATCAGCGATACCGCCAAGCAGCAGGTGCAGGAGCTGCTCAAGCGCTCCTTCCGCCCGGAATTCCTGAACCGTTTGGATGAAATCGTGTTCTACAAGCCTCTGACCCGAGACAACATCACCGGCATCATTGATTTGTTGGTGGAGGATCTGAATCGTCGTCTGGATCACCAGAATTTGACTGTCCGCCTGACCGATGCAGCCAAGCAGGAGATCATTGATCGCAGCTATGATCCTGCCTTCGGTGCCCGCCCGCTCCGCCGCTATGTGCAGCACACCGTGGAAACATTGATCGCAAAAAAGCTGATTGCCGGAGATGTGCTTCCCGGCACCGTTCTCACGGTCACCCTAGACAACGGTGAACTGACCATCGAGTAACCTCCCGTTTCAGCCATCGACTCTTTGGAGCCGATGGCTGTTTTCTCTATATATAGTCTTTTTTGCAAAGTTAGACTTGATATATTGTGGTTGCTGTGGTATAGTCAATACACAATTTGGTACAGGAGGCTCTGTTATGAACTACGCTACAATCAAATCTTACGATGTCGCAAACGGCCCTGGGGTCCGTGTCAGCCTCTTCGTTTCCGGTTGTACTCACCGCTGCAAAGGCTGTTTCAACACCGAGGCATGGGACTTTGCTTACGGCAACCCCTTTACCCCCGAGGTGGAAGATCAGATCATGAACTTTTTGGAGCCTTGGTACATCCGTGGCCTCTCGCTGCTGGGCGGCGAGCCCTTTGAACCCGCCAATCAGGCAGCTCTGCTCCCCCTGCTCCGTCGTGTCCGAGAAACTTACCCTGACAAGTCGATCTGGTGCTACACCGGCTACAATTATGAAACAGATCTGCTGGCCGGCCGTCTGGGTCCTTGGGAAATCACGGAAGAAATGCTGCGGTACATTGATGTATTGGTGGACGGTGAATTCCACATCGACGAAAAGGACCTCTCCCTCCGCTTCAAAGGCAGCCGCAATCAGCGGATCATTGATGTGCCAGCTTCCATGGCAGCAGACACCATCGTACTGTGGGACCCCAACTCGGAAACAGAAAACTAAATCTTCTCATTCAGCCATCTCACGCATACGCTTGTGTGAGGTGGTTTTTTATGCGTTCGTCCTCCGGAGTTCGGGATCTGTTTTGGGGTATCGGTCTGCTGCTTTGGGTTCTTGGCCTGCTGCACTGGCCGCAGGAAGTAATGCAAGCCGGTCAGCAAGGGCTGACGCTCTGCACTTCCACCCTGCTCCCCTCTCTCTTCCCCTTTTTCGTTTTGTCCACCCTCTTGGTTTCCCTCAATCTGACCCGATACCCCGCACACTGGCTGCAGCGTATTATGCAGCCGCTCTTCGGTGTCAGCGGCTGCGGCGCTTCTGCCGTGCTGCTGGGTACAGTGGGTGGCTATCCGGTGGGCGCAAAGACCGTGGCAGAACTCTACCGTTCCGGACAATGCACACGACCGGAAGCCCAACGCTTGCTGCTGTTTTGCAACAATGCAGGTCCCGCCTTCTTTTTGGGGGTTGTAGGCGGAAGTCTGCTCAAAAGCGTTCCTTTGGGGCTGCTGCTGTGGCTATGTCATGTGTCTGCTTCGCTGCTGCTGGGCATCCTTGCCCAGCGCATTCATCCCCTGCATCCCTCCAAGCAAAGTACCGGCCATTATACCGCTGTTAAGACAGTCCCATCCTCTGCTGTGCTCTTTGTAGATGCGGTAAAGGGCAGTTTTTTCTCTGTACTCAACATCTGTGCCTTTGTAATCTTATTTGGCATTTTGCTGACTCTCTGCCGCATGGCAGGCTTGTTTGATCTTTTAACCCGCCCCTGCACTACTTTGCGGGCCGTGGACGCAGTACAGGCCTTGGTATCCGGCTGCATCGAGCTTTCCAACGGGATCGCATCACTTCCTCTTCGTCCTCTCTCACTGACCCTTCCTCTGGCCTCTTTTCTGTTGGGCTGGGGTGGTCTCTGTGTCCACGGACAGACCGTCAGCGTCCTTTCGGATACCGACCTGTCCATCCCACCCTATCTCTTGGCCAAATTTCTGCACGGGCTCCTTTCTGCGCTGCTCTGCATCGGCTTTTCCGCTTTGCTGCCGCACGCTGTAACGGCAATGGCCAGATCCACACCGCCACAGCCCACCTTCGCCAGTCTGCTCCCTGGCTTCCTCCTCTGTGCCGCAATCTGTCTTTGGTCTTTGGCACTCCTCCCTTCGCAAAAATTTAAGACTGGAAATCGTCGCAAAGAGAGGTTATAATGAATCTAATAAGGATGAAAAGAGGATGTCCCTATGCTGTTTCGAAAATCCATAGACCCACAGTGCAGCTACTGTCGGCGCAGTGCTGAGGTGGACGAAGATCATGTGATCTGTGCAAAAAAGGGCATCGTTTCCACCGGCTTTCATTGCCGTCACTTTCAATATGATCCATTAAAGCGACAGCCCTCCGTTCCGGCGACCCCGGATTTTTCCAAACTGGACGAAGAGGATTTCACCCTCTGAACCCTCTTGTATACAGACTTGACGGCATGATCCTATCTCGGACCGGAACACGAGGTTCCACCCCCCCTCTTTCGCAACGCACAAAACTCCGACTGTCTCTCGACAGTCGGAGTTTTTCGCACACGGCAGCTATATCAGAGCCGTCCAAACCATTAACTCTGCATCTTATTGGACGAAAAGAACTCCTGTTCCCGGAACAAAAACGAAATGCACCAGACCGCCGCAACTCCTATGACCGCATAAATAATGCGGGCCAAAATTGCACTGCTTCCTCCACAAATCCAGGCAACCAAATCAAACTGCAAAAAGCCGAACAACCCCCAGTTGATTCCGCCCACAATGGTCAGGATCATGGCAATACGATCCAACATAGTACTTCCTCCCCATATTTTTGAATGTTACAGGACTATTTTGCACCACACTGCTCATCTTATACAAATTCTTTTTTCAAAACCGGTATGTTTCCACACACCGATACAGCAACAGGGGTGTGCCAAATGGCACACCCCTGAATCGCATCCGATAAAAATCCGAAGTTATTTCGTTTCGTTTTCGCCGTAGTAAGCCTTCTTGTACAGCTCCTTGATCTCGGACACCAGCGGATAAACCGGGTTTGCCGTGGTGCACTGATCCTCAAATGCCTTGTAGGAAAGCTCATCAATATTTGCCATAAAGTCCGCCTCGGCAATGCCGCAATCCTTAATGCAAGAAGGACGTTCGGTCTTCTTCATCAGATCTTTGACCGCCTCGATCAGCAGGTCCACAGCCTCATTGACCGGGGTATCCTTGCTGCACAGTCCGATCCGGAACGCAATCTTGGCATAGCGCTCATCCGCAACATACTCCTTATACTTGGGGAAGGGCGGGAACTTGGTGGGCTTGGTGGCATTGTACTTGATAACATAGGGCAGCAGAATGGCATTTGCACGGCCGTGCGGGATATGGCACTCTGCACCCAGCTTGTGAGCCATAGAGTGGTTCAAGCCAAGGAACGCATTGGTGAAGGCCATGCCGGCAATGCAGGATGCGTTGTGCATCTTTTCCCGAGCCACCGGATCGCCATGATAGGATTTCTCCAGATACTCAAAGACCAGCTCAATGGCATGCAGTGCCAGACCGTCGGTATAATCGTTGGCCATAACAGACACATAAGACTCGATGGCATGGGTCAGCACATCCAGACCGGTATCAGCCACGATGCTGCGAGGCATCGAACGGGTAAACTGGGGGTCAATGATGGCCACATCCGGGGTCAGGCTGTAATCTGCCAGCGGATACTTGGTGTTATCGTTGTTCTTATCGGTGATAACCGCAAAACTGGTGACCTCGCTGCCCGTGCCGGAAGTGGTGGGAATGCAGACCATCTTAGCCTTGTGGCCCAGATCCGGGAACTTGAAGGCACGCTTGCGGATGTCCAGGAAGCGCTGGCGGACACCGTCAAAGCTGGTCTCCGGATGCTCGTAGAACAACCACATACCCTTGGCTGCGTCAATGGCGCTGCCGCCGCCGATGGCAATGATGACATCCGGCTGGAAGGCATTCATGGCCTCCACGCCACGCATCACGCACTCAACGGAGGGATCGCTCTCCACATCGGAGTAAATCAAGCTGTGGCAGTACTGGGTGCGCTTGCGCAGATAGTACAGGATCTTATCCACATTGCCCAGCTTCACCATGACCGGGTCAGTGACGATAAAGGCACGGCTGATGCCTTCCATTTTCTCCAGATACTGGATCGAATCCTCTTCAAAATAGATACGGGGAGGTACCTTAAACCACTGCATATTGACCTTTCTCTTTGCGATACGCTTCTTGTTGATGAGGTTGACGGTGGTGACATTCTGGGAGACGCTGTTCTTGCCATAGGAGCCGCAGCCCAAGGTCAGAGAAGTCGTATTGGTGTTGTAGATGTCACCGATGGCACCCTGCGAGGAGGGGCTGTTCACAATGATACGGCCCACACGCATGGCAATGCCATATTCATCGGCAATCTTCATATCACCGGTATGAATGACAGCGGAGTGACCCAGACCGCCCAGCTCCAGCATCATGTTGGCATACTCAAAGCCCTGCTTGGTGCTGTTGACCTTGAAGTAGGCAAGGACGGGAGACAGCTTCTCCTTTGCCAGCGGATGCGTTCCATCCGGCTTATCCAGCGGAGCAATCAGGATCTTGGTCTTGGAGGGAACCTTCAGGCCGGCCTGCTCTGCAATCCAGCAAGCGGACTTACCAACCAGCGGTCCAAACACACCCTTGCTGGGGTCCGGGAACATATACTTGGTCAGCTTTTCGGTTTCTGCTGCGTTCAGGAAATAGCAGTTATTGGCTGCCATATACTGCTCAAATTCCGGTGCAATTTCCTCATCCACGATGACTGCCTGCTCCGAAGCGCAGATCATACCGTTATCAAAGGTCTTGGACATCATGAGGTCGGTGCAGGCCCGATGCAGGTCGCAGCTCTTCTCGATGTAGCAAGGCACATTGCCCGGGCCAACGCCCAGAGCGGGCTTGCCGCAGCTGTACGCAGCCTGCACCATGCCGGGACCGCCGGTGGCCAGAATGGTGGCAACACCGGGATGGTTCATCAGTGCGCCGGTGGCTTCGATGGAAGGCTCCTCGATCCACTGAATGCAGTTCTTGGGTGCGCCTGCCTTGACTGCTGCTTCGTAGACAATGCGGGCTGCCTCCGCAGAGCACTTCTGTGCAGAGGGATGGAATCCGAAGATGATGGGGTTTCTGGTCTTAATGGCAATCAGGCTCTTGAACAGCGTGGTGGAAGTGGGGTTGGTGGTGGGGGTGACACCGGCGATGACACCCACCGGTTCAGCGACCTCCACATAGCCTTCCATCTCGTTTTCATCCAGAATGCCGACGGTCTTTTCCTTTTTAATGTCATGCCAGATATATTCCGTGGCAAACATATTCTTGATGACCTTGTCCTCATACACACCACGGCCGGTCTCTTCCACCGCCATGCGGGCCAGCTCCTGGTGCTTATCCAAACCTGCCAGAGCCATTTCGTGCACGATTTTATCAATTGCTTCCTGATCCAATGCCAGGAATTCATTCAACGCAACCTGTGCTTTTTCCACCAGGCTGTTAATTTTTTCTTGAACGGAAGTTTCCTTTGCCGCCTGCTCTGCGGCTGCGGTCTTTTTCGTCTTATCCGACATCGTGTTTCCTCCTCAATTCATCCGGAAGGATGTTGGTTTGATTGAAGACTTTTCGTCTCGCCCATATCATAACACTATGTTAAAATTTTATCAATACCTGTTTTTAATTTTTTCCGAAAATTTTTTCAAAGATTTGGCTCGTGAGAAAATTTTTATCGAATCCGTTGTTTTTGTTTCGTTTGCTCTGCTGAACTTTAAGTTATTTCGTAGTTCCAGAGTCTTTTCTTCCTATTTTGCAAAAAGTGCGGTGCTGCCCCAGACAGCACCGCACTTTTTTGTATTTGTTTCCGGTCCGATCACCGGGTCAGCGCATCCAACAGTTCCTCCATGGTGTGGGCAAACACTGTGGCCCCCTGCTCCCGCAGGAATTCCTCATCCCGGAACCCCCAAGTCACCGTCACACAGGGCAGATTGGAGTTTCGTGCCGTGGCCATATCCACTTCAGAGTCACCCACATATACGCAATCGTTCGGATCCGCTCCCAGCAGCCGCATAGCTTCATAGACACTGTCCGGTGCCGGCTTCTTCTTCATACCGGTCCGCTCGCCCATGGACACATCAAACAGTCCGGTGAAGCACTCCGCACTGAGCTCCTGCACCGTGGCATCCGGCTTATTGCTGACCACCGCAGTTTTGACTCCCCGCTCCTTCAGCGTTTGCAGCACCTGCACAATCCCGGGGTAAGGCCCGGTTTTGATGTTGGCATGGGCATTGTAATACTCCAGATAAAACGCCAACGCCTCCGCATACTTCGGGTCCTCTGCTCCGCCGGGCACACAGCGTTGGATCTGTGCGGCTGCACCATTGCCCAAAAAGCGGCGCATCGTTTCCTTGGTGTGGTGAGGGTATCCCACATGATCCATGGTCACATTTACGCTGTCCACAATATCCTCCAGCGTGTCCAGAATCGTGCCGTCCATATCAAAAATAACGGTTCCGTATCCCATAGCAAAATGCCTCCCAATTTTGATCTTATCGGCATTTTATCACAGCACGGACTACGATTCAAGCAAACATCGCAGCCGCTCTACGGCACGGCGTTCGATGCGGGAGATCTGGACCTGACTGACTCCCACCACCTTGGCTGTCTGATCTTGGGTAAAGCAGCGATCATACCGCAGATGAAGCACCATTTGTTCCCGTTGAGAGAGCTGACGGATGGCCTGCCGCAAATCCAAATGCTCCACCAGCTGTTCCTCCATCCCTTCATCTCCCAGGGCAGATTCCAGCGTCAGGCCATCCCCGGTTTCTGCCGTCAGGGATACGACGGAGGCAGCAGCCGTCTCGGCCAATGCGATTTCTTCCACATCCAGTCCTAACTGCTGGGCCAGCTGTGAAACAGTCGGTTCTTCTCCGGTGGTTTCCACCAACTCCGTCCGCAGCTGGGCAATTTTGGCCGCCCGCTCCCGCAGCGTGCGGCTTACCTTTACCGTACCGTCGTCCCGCAGGAACCGCCGCATTTCTCCGGCAATTTTAGGCACCGCATAAGTGGAAAACTGGGTGCCATAGGCTGCATCAAAGCCATGAATGGCCTTCAAAAATCCAATGCTGCCCAACTGAAACAGGTCATCCTGCTCCGCACCCCGTCCGGTATACCGCCGTACCACACTCCAAATCAGTCGGCTGTTCTCCTCCAACAACTGCGTTTCCGCTGCCCGATTTCCCTGCTGTGCAGCCCGGATCAGTTCAAGGGTTGGTCCGCTCATACTTCACTCGGCGGGAAATACGCTTTCGCATTGTAACCGTGGTTCCCCGGTCCGGATGCGAAAGAACCCGCATCCCATCCATAAAGCTCTCCATGATGGTAAAGCCCATACCACTGCGCTCCTCACCGCCGGTGGTAAACATGGGCTGCCGGGCTTGTTCCACATCCGGAATCCCCTTGCCTCGGTCCTTGACCTGGATTTCAAGAATCTGATCTTCGTAAATGCGCATACGAAGGGTGATCCGACCCAAGGTGTCGGGATAACCGTGAACAATGGCATTGGTCACCGCCTCGCTGACGGCAGTCCGCACATCCCCCAGTTCCTCCAAGGTCGGATCCAACTGCGCTGCAAAGCAAGCCGCCGCACTGCGAGCAAACCCTTCATTGGCCGATGCACTGGGGAACTCCAGTTTGACCTCATTGATGACTTTCATATATGTACCCCTCCTTTCAAAGTTCGTGAATGGAAAACAACCGATGCAATCCTGCCGCACGCAGCACCTTTGCCGCCTGTGCCGGAACTCGAACCACGGTCAGTTTGCCGCCGGTCAGTGCTAGGGCACGGTAAATTTTCAGCAGCAGTGCAATGCCGCTGGAATCCATAAAGGTCACTCCGCCCATATCCAACTCTACTCGGCTGGGCGACTCCAGATCCAGCTGTTCCTCCAGCTGCCGCATCAGCACTCCGGCACGATGGTGGTCGATCTCTCCCGTCAGAAGCAATCGCATCTGCTCCTGCTCCATTTTGCAGTCCATTGGCATGACTTGTCCTCCTCTGTATACCGTGACGGCACAGCACCGTCAAAGATAGAAAAAATCACCCTGCGTTCTTAGAACGCAGGGTGATTCTATCAAAGTTCGGTTCAAAATTCTGTCTGGTTGCGTCGACCGATAGGATTTTATCCCAATGCGGCCGCAGACTCCTTCAGCTGAGCAATCAATGCACGGGTCTTGTCCATGTTTTCACGCTCACGCTGGACCACAGCCTCAGGGGCCTTGGCGACAAATTTCTCGTTGGAAAGCTTCTTCTCAATGCCGGACAGATACTTCTCTGCCTTCTCAATCTCCTTGGCAATGCGGGTCCGCTCGGCATCCAGATCCACCAGCTCCGCCAGAGGAATATAGAGCTTGGCCGCAGCCGTGACCACACTGACCAAACCATCCACGCTGGCAGGAGCCTCTGCGGCAATTTTAACGCCGGAAGCACTGGCCAGACGCTCCAGGAAGGCCACACCGAGGGCAAACACATCGCCGTCCTCCGTGACCACCGTCAACTCCGCCTTCTTAGAGGGGGGAACATTCATTTCACTCCGGCGGGCACGGATGGCCTTGATGGCATCCATGATTTTTTCCATAGCTGCTTCATCTTCAGCAAAGTCAAACTCAGCATGGTACTCCGGCCAAGTCTGCAGCATCAGGTAGTCCCCCTCATGGGGCAGTGCCTGCCAGATTTCTTCCGTAAGGAACGGCATGAAGGGATGCAGCAGCTTCAGCGTTTCGGTCAGCACATAGCACAGCACCTGCTGGGCCTGCTGCTTGCGCTCCTCGTCGTCGCCATTCAGACGGGCCTTGGTCAACTCAATGTACCAGTCGCAGTAGGTGTCCCAGATAAAGTCGTAGATCTTCTGTGCTGCCACGCCCAGTTCGTACCCTTCCATGTTGGCCGTAACATCCCGGATGACGGAGTTCAGCTTGGAGAGGATCCACTTATCCTCCAGCTCCAGCTTCTCCGGCAGCTGGCAATGGTCAATGGTCAGGTTCATCAGCAGGAAACGGCTGGCATTCCAGATCTTGTTTGCAAAGTTCCGCATAGCCTCGCAGCGTTCGGTGTAGAAGCGCATGTCATTTCCGGGGCTGTTTCCGGTAATCAGATTGAAGCGCAGTGCATCACAGCCGTACTGGTCGATCATCTCCAGAGGATCAATGCCGTTGCCCAAAGACTTGGACATCTTACGGCCCTGTGCGTCACGGACCAGACCATGGATAAACACGGTATGGAAGGGAGGCTTCTTGGTGTGCTCACAGGCAGAGAAAATCATGCGTGCCACCCAGAAGAAGATGATATCATAGCCGGTGACCAGCACATCGGTGGGATAGAAGTAATCCAGATCCACGGTGTTGTCGGGCCAGCCCAGCGTGGAGAAGGGCCACAGAGCGGAACTGAACCAAGTGTCCAGCACATCGGGATCACGGGTGATGTTCTTGCTGCCGCAATGCTGACAGCAGTCGGGATCTTCCCGGACGCAGGTCATCTTACCGCAGTCCGCGCAATACCACACCGGGATCTGATGGCCCCACCACAGCTGACGGGAAATGCACCAGTCATGCACATTTTCCATCCAGTTCAAATAGGTCTTGGAGAACCGCTCCGGCACAAACTGCACCTCGCCGTCCTTGACCACACGCATCGCTTCCTTGGCCAGAGGCTCCATTTTCACGAACCACTGGGCGGAGATGATGGGCTCCACATCGTTGTGGCAGCGGTAGCAGGTACCCACATTGTGAGAGTAGTCCTCGATTTTCTCCATGAGGCCCAGCTCTTCCATCTTTGCTACCACCTGCTTGCGGCATTCGTAGCGATCCATCCCCTCAAAAATACCGCCGTTGCTGTTGACCACACCGTTGTCGTCCAGAACACGGATGACCTCCAGGTTGTGGCGCAGGCCCACTTCAAAGTCATTGGGGTCATGGGCCGGAGTCATCTTCACGCAGCCGGTACCGAACTCCGTTTCCACATAATCGTCGGCCACAATGGGAATTTCCCGGTTCATGATGGGCAGCATGACCGTCTTTCCGATCAGGTGCTGATAACGCTCATCCTTGGGGTTCACGGCCACACCGGTATCGCCCATCATAGTTTCCGGACGGGTGGTGGCCACCACCAGATAGCCGGAGCCATCGGTGAGCGGATAGCGCATGTGCCACAGGTGGCCGGGCTTGTCCTGATATTCCACCTCTGCATCGGACAGAGCCGTCACGCAGTTGGGGCACCAGTTGATGATGCGGCTGCCCTTGTAGATCAGACCCTTTTCATAGAGGGACACAAAGACCTCCCGCACTGCCTTGGAGCAGCCTTCGTCCATGGTGAAACGGGAACGCTCCCAGTCGCAGGAGGCACCCAGCTTCTTCTGCTGCTCCACGATGCGATTGCCAAAGCGCTCTTTCCACTCCCAGACACGCTCCAGGAACTTCTCGCGGCCCAGATCATAGCGGGACAGCCCCTCCTTGACACGCAGCTCCTCTTCCACCTTGATCTGGGTGGCAATGCCGGCGTGGTCCGTGCCGGGCACCCACAGGGCAGCATAGCCCTGCATCCGCTTGAAACGGGTCAGGATATCCTGAATGGTTGCGTCCATGGCATGACCCATGTGCAGCTGACCGGTGACATTGGGGGGCGGCATAACGATGGTGAAGGGCTTCTTCTCCGGATCTGCAATCCCTCGGAAACAACCGTGGGCTTCCCAATCGGCATAAATGCGGCTTTCGACCTCACTGGGGTCGTAGACCTTAGGCAGTTCTTTTGCCATCTGTTTCAACTCCTTATCAAATGAAAACGCCCCGAGTTTTCCTTCGAAAACTCAGGGCGAAACTAGACTTTTCCGCGGTACCACCTGAATTCAGACACAGGGATTTTTCCCTCGCATCTGCACTCTGCTTCGATAACGGCGAACTTCCGTCGATCCTTACTTCCATGTTCAGGATCGATGCTCCGGGACGACCTTCACCCACGCCTCACAAGACCTTGCACCACCCGGTCTCTCTCTTTCGATCAGCGGAGGGCTACTCCTTCCCTTCTTTGCATTTATAACATAGCCAGTATAAACAACCCGCACAGGAATGTCAATGTTTTTCCACAAAACACAGCGGAATTCCGTCACTTTCCTTCCAGCAGTTCCTCTGCTGCCACTTCTGCGGCAATCAAGCCTTCTCCCACGGCCTTGGACACCTGAAGCGGCAAGCCGGTGCAGTCTCCGGCCGCAAAAATACCGGGCAGATTCGTATGCATCTGTCGATCCACCTTAATTGCGCCCTTTTCGGTCTCCAGCTCCGGGAACAGCTCGGTGGGCACCACCGTCTCCCGCAGAATGAAGACGCCGTCACAGGAAATCTCCTGTCCCTCCGCCGTAATGCCGGTCACCATCTGTTCGCCAAGCACTTCCAGCTTACCCGCCTTGACATAGGGGATGTCCTCATGCAGACCCACGGGTACCTGCGGCGAAACATAGGTCACCTGACAGCCCAGAGACGCCAAGTAGTTGGCCTCCTGCGGTGCATCCTTACTCCGCCCGATGACCACAACCTTCCGCCCCCGGTAGAGCATCCCGTCGCAGGTGGCACAGTAGCTGACACCTCGCCCCAGCAATGCTTCCTCCCCGGGATACTTGGCTCCCCGGGCCACACCGGAGGCCAAAATCAGCTTTTTGCCTTCATAGAGTTCGCTGCCTACCGTGAGATAGAACTGCTCTCCCATGGACATAGCACTGATCACTCTTCCCGTCACAAATGCGACGCCCATCTCCTGTGCATGACTGCGGAAGGCTCGGAGCATATCCTCTCCGCTCATACCGGGCATCCCCAGATAGTTGTCCACCTGATGGGCACGAAACAGCGGATTCTGTTCGGGGGGATTGGAAATGACAAGGGCGGAGCAGTTTTTCTGCCGAGCAGCCACCGCCGCCGACAGCCCTGCCGGTCCGCCGCCCAGAATTACAATATCATACATAGCAAATCCTCCTTTTCCCCCATTATACTGGATTCCGATGCAAACTCAAGAAATATCTCCTCCGCCCGTTGATTTTTCGTCCGTTTTCAGTATAATAGAATAGATATTTTATATGCGTGCGAGGCTGCTTGCACGATTTTCTAAAGACAGGAGTGATTCTCATGGCTTCGGAAGAGCGAAATGCCGTTATGAGTCAGAATTTTATCCACGATTTTATCGATGAGGATATTGCCGCCGGCGGTCAGTATGAAGGACTGCAGGTACACACCCGCTTCCCACCCGAGCCCAACGGCTATCTCCACATCGGCCACGCCAAGGCCATCTTTGTGGATTTCGGAACCGCAGCAAAGTATGATGGCGTGTGCAACCTCCGCATGGACGACACCAACCCCACGAAGGAAGATGTGGAATTTGTGGATGCCATTCAGGAGGACATTCGCTGGCTGGGTTATGAGTGGGCGGAGTTCCACTATGCCAGCGATTACTTTGAGCAGATGTATCAGTACGCTGTGGAGCTGATTCAGAAAGGGCTCGCCTATGTGTGCGAGCTTTCCGCAGAGGAAATGAGTGCAAATCGTGGCGATGTGAACACTCCCGCTGTCAGCCATTATCGGGACCGTCCCATCGAGGAGTCTTTGGATCTCTTCGCCCGGATGCGTGCCGGCGAATTTGAGGACGGTGCCATGACCCTCCGTGCCAAAATCGATCTGGCCAGCGGCAACTTCAATATGCGTGATCCCGCCATCTATCGCATCAAGCATATGCATCACCACCGCACCGGCGATCAGTGGTGCATTTATCCCATGTATGACTTTGCCCATCCCATCGAGGACGCACTGGAAGGCATCACCCATTCCCTGTGTACCCTGGAGTTTGAGTCTCACCGTCCCCTCTATGATTGGGTCATCAACAACATCTCCCTGCCCTATGCACACAAGCCCCGACAGATCGAGTTTGCACGCCTTGGCATTGATCACACTGTCATGAGCAAGCGCAAGCTCCGTCAGCTGGTGGAGCAGAACTATGTGTCCGGCTGGGATGATCCCCGTATGCCTACTATCTGCGGCCTGCGCCGCCGTGGCTACACCCCCGCTGCCATTCGCTCCTTCTCGGAGCAGATCGGCGTGGCCAAGGCTGACTCCACTGTGGAGTATGCCTTCCTGGAGCACTGCCTCCGTGCCGATCTGGACGACACCGCAAACCGTGTGATGGCTGTCATCCGTCCGCTGAAGCTGACCATCGTCAACTATCCCGAGGAGCAGAGCGAGACCTTCGAGGTGGAAAACCACCCCAAGCATCCGGAAATGGGCGCACACACCATCTCCTTCTCCCGCAACCTGTACATTGAGCAGGAGGACTTCTTGGAGGAGGCCATTCCCAAATACAAGCGCCTGACCCCCAACGGTCTGGAGTGCCGACTGAAGGGTGCCTACCTGATTCGCTGCACCGGCTGCCGCAAGGACGAAGACGGCAATGTGGTGGAAGTGTTTGCCGAATATGATCCCGAATCCCGTGGCGGCAATCCGGCTGACGGCCGCAAGGTCAAGGGTGCCACCATCCACTGGGTGGATGCCGCTACTGCACTCACCGCTGAGGTCCGTCTGTATGACAACCTCTTCTCCGACGCCGCTCCCGATGCCGGCGGCAAGGATTTCCTTGCTTGTCTGAACCCCGCCTCCTTGGAGGTGCTGACCGACTGCAAGCTGGAGGCCTCGCTCGCCTCTGCGGAAGCGCCCGCCTCCTTCCAGTTCATGCGTCAGGGCTACTTCTGTGTGGACAATCGTGATTCCAAGCCCGGTCATCCCGTATTCAACCGCAGCGTTTCGCTGAAGGACGGTTTCAAGCCCGGCAAATAAACACTCGCTTCCTTTTGGACCTGCGGAACTTCTGGTTCCGCAGGTCCTTTTTACGGTCACTGCGTTCTTCGTTTCCGCCACAGAATACAGGCAGAAAAAGCGAAAAATGTCCTTTTTTATAACAAAAACCTCTTTTTATAAAGTTAATTTTAGCTAAATTTAACCAGATTTTGTCCCTTTGAAATTGTTCTTTCTGCCAAAATGCCGTGTTTGCCTTCCGGACCCGGCCCGAAGCATTGAAATCCCCCTCAATTTGGAGTAAACTTAATTCAAATCCTATAACTAATAAGGTTCTGGAGGTTGTTTTATGGCTGAAGAAATCCGCCCGATTCGCCGCATTGGTATTCTTACCAGTGGCGGTGACGCTCCCGGTATGAATGCCGCAATTCGTGCAGTGACTCGCATGAGCATTGCCAACGGGATCGAAGTGCTTGGCATTATGCACGGCTATGCCGGTCTGATCAGCAATGATTTTAGAACCCTTTCTGTCCGTGATGTGGATGGACTCCTGATGAAGGGCGGCACCATGCTTTACACCGCCCGCTGCCAGGAAATGCACGATCCGGAGTATCGCCAGCGTGCGGCAGACAACTGCCACTTTCTCGGTATCGACGGTCTGATCTGCTGCGGCGGCGACGGTACCTTCCGCGGCGCCCGGGAACTGAGCCGTCTGGGTGTGCCCTGCATCTGCATCACCGGCACCATTGATAACGATATTTCCTGCACCGATTACACCATCGGTTTTGACACCGCCTGCAACACCGCAATCAGCGCCATTGACCGGCTGCGTGACACCATGCAGTCTCACGCTCGCTGCTCTGTGGTCGAAGTGATGGGCCGCCACGCCGGCCATTTGGCTCTGGCGGTTGGCGCAAGCGTCGGTGCTGCTTCCATTCTGGTTCCCGAGGACAGCGGCAACTTTGAGACCGATGTGATCGAGAAGGTGCGTAACGGCCGGATCAACGGCCGCAACCATCACATCATCATCGTGGCCGAAGGTTACCATATGTCCTGTCAGGAGGTCACCGACCGCATCATCGCTGAGACCGGTGTGGACACTCGTGTGACTATTCTGGGTCATGTCCAGCGTGGCGGTTCCCCCTCTTCCTACGACCGTGTGATGGCCACGAAGATGGGCTGTGCCGCTGTAAAGGCCCTGATGGATGGCAAGTCCCAGCGCATCGTGGTGCTGCGTGACAACAAAATTATTGACATCGACATCGAAGACGGTCTCAACTGCGAAAAATCGCTGGATGTGGAGCTGTTGGAAAACTGCCGCAAGATGTCTATTTAATGCACAAGAAAGGAGTTTGCTGCTATTATGAGTAAGAAGCATGAAGAGATCCTGGACGATGTTATGGATGCCCTGGATGATGTGAAGGATGTTCTGGAAGACGCTGCTGAAACCGTGGTTGCCAAGGCTAAGCCTGTGGCAAAGAAGGTGAAGCCCGCTGCAAAGCGTGCTGCAAAGGCCAGCGCAGAAGCGGCGCAGGCCGTCGTGGAGTCTGCAAAGAAGGCTGCACCCAAAAAGCCGGAGTGCTATCTGCAATTCGACGGCAAGGAAATCAATGTGGATTCTCTCATCGCAACCGCCAAGGCTGAGTTCAAGGAAGAGAACAAGCGTTCCGCAATTATGACCTGCCGTGTGTATGTCAAGCCGGAAGAAGGCGCCGCTTACTATGTGATCAACGACGATTATTTTGGCCGCATCACTCTTTAATTCTCCGAAATAAACTGTGCGAATTTGCCTCTGTGCAATCCGCACCAAACGAAAACCACCGGTGTGGGGCAGCTTCGCCCACACCGGTGGTTTTTTGCTCACAGACCCCAAAGTGTGCTCCCATAACGAACAAACCTCGGATCTCGCTCCAAATCTGTTTGTTGCAACCCCGACCAGCGGAATCGTTCCTGCACTTCCGACCGGATGAATGCCTGATACCCTTCCTCCATCGCAAACCGATGAAGCACACACACTCCCTGTTGCTCTTCTTCCAAAATTCGGCTATACAAATCGCAGATCCGCTCTTCCTGCACCACGGATACCGGCTCGGGACAGACCCATTCCGGCTCCCATCCGGTTTTTCCTTCCATAAATCCCGAATCCTTCACCGTGTACAACGAACAAGTTTTTCCGGCATACACCCTTTCCAGTGCATTCGGGTAACACTCATATACTACCGGAATGTCTCCTTCCACATCCATCAGCACATCAAAATCATCCTTTGGCGCACCGAACAGCAGCGCTGCACATTTGGACCGAATGGCATAGACATAGTGCACGCCATGGGTGGAGCAATGGGGTTGAAGCTGTCGGAGTCCGGTCACAGCAGACGCATGATACAGCCAGCCCGTTTCGGCTCGTTCTCCGGGGCCGCATTCCATTTTTCCTTTCATTCCATCACTTCCGCAGGGCCAATTTTCACCAATTCCTCCACGGTTCCCGGCTCTGCCTGGCAGGTTCCGCTATATTCCACCCGACGCACTCGGCATCCGACGCCCAGTCGCACCTCACCGGCCCGAATAACATCAGCCTTGGTGTACTCCAAATCCACCCTGTCCCCTTCGATGCTGTGCACCTTCAGCACAAATGCCCCAGGCTTCTCGAACAGATGCTTTTTGCGCTTGCATTTCCGCACCACCAACTCTGCACATCCGATGTCCTCCACCTCACAGGTGGGACCACAGAAACATTCCATATGTTCGGCATTCAGCAACCCTTGCACTTGCAGAACCCCATCCAGATAAACCTCTTCTGCCTCAATCCCGGTTCCTACCGCAACCGCACCGGAAAGCGTCAGCTGTTGACCGCGAAGATTGCCCTGCACCTCGACCGCACCGGACACCTTCATCTGTGCTCCAATCAGATTTCCTTCCACTTTTGCCGCACCGGAAATATCGACTTCCGTTGCCTGTGCATTGCCTTGAATCTTGCCCGCTCCCGACACATACAGCCGTTCAGCCGTCACATCTCCCAGCACTTTTGCCGCACCGGAGCAGTCCACCATCCGGGCATGAAGATCGCCCATAATCTGACCGCTGCCGCTGATGCTGACCGTTCCGTAGGTGCCGCCGGGCATACTTGTTATTCCGCTGACCTTCAAATCCATCGTATCCATCATAACGAAACCTCCCGTAAATAATCCAACAGATCCATTTCCCGCTCTCCATCTGTCAATCGGAGCGATCGAAGTTCTTCCAGTCCAAATTCCCGGAAAAACGATGCAGTTTCGATCCGCAGGGTGCGTTGGGCACTCCGTGCCTTCTGGTTCCCCGCCAGTTCTTCTGCCAGTTCTTCCAGCGAAGTGGTTTCCTTCCGCTCCAGAATCAGTTCCACCCTTCGGCAGATCTGCTCCCGCTGAAAAAAGGTTTCCTGTCCGGTAACGGTCGCTTTTTTGATGAACCACCCCTCCGGAATCAGCCCCATCCGCTTCCATCGGTACAGCGCTCCATAAGAAATACCATAGCGTTCCAGCACTTCCCGCTTGGAAATCAACGCTTCCATATCACACCTCCTTAACATTGTTACGCTTCATTGACACCATGGTACCATAACAATGTTACGGAGTCAACCGCAATCTAAAAAACAGCACTGTGCGCAACTCGCACAGTGCTGTTTTCAACAATTCGGAATCAATCCAACTTCAAGTCGCCTTCCTTGATCCATCCCAACTTGCGCTCGGCAAGGCCAAACGCCCATGTCAGCACTCCGGGCAAGATGAAACAAATCAGGAGCAACCCCATCCAATCAAAGGCGGTAATTGCCTTGCCGCTGTTGACCCAACCGGTATACACTCCGATTTGACCCACCAGTCCGCATGTGCCCATGCCAGACGAAATCGGTGCTCCGTTCATCTCCAAATGGAAGACACAGGTGGCAAGCGGACCGGTAATGGCCGAAGCCAAAGTGGGGGCAATCCAGATTTTCGGGTTGCGGACAATATTACCCATCTGGAGCATGGAAGTGCCAATGCCCTGACTGACCAAGCCGCCCCAGCGGTTTTCCCGGAACGACATCACTGCAAAACCAATCATCTGTGCACAGCAGCCGGCTACAGCCGCACCGCCAGCCAGTCCGGTAAGCCCCAGTGCCGCACAGATGGCGGCCGAGGAGATGGGCAGAGTCAACGCCACACCCACCAGTACCGACACTGCAATACCCATCAGGAAGGGCTGCAGCTCGGTGGCCATCATAATGAGCTTGCCCAGCCAGCTGGCTGCTGTGCCAATGGCGGGTGCCAACAAAGAGGACAATGCGACACCTACAAAAATCGTGACCGCCGGAGTGACTAGCAGATCCACCTTCGTCTCCTTGCTGACCGCTTTTCCGCACTCCGCCGCTGCAATCGCAATCAAAAGCACCGCCAAAGGACCTCCGGCACCACCCAAGCCATTGGCTGCGGAGCCAACTGCAATCAACGAAAACAACACCATCGGCGGACACTTCAGCGCATAACCAATCGCCACCGCCATAGCCGGACCGGACATGGCCGAGGCGTAACCACCGATGGTGGTCAGGTAATCGATGTGCAGCTGCTGTCCCAAGGTGTTGATGATCGTACCAATGAGCAGCGAGCAGAACAAGCCTTGTGCCATGGCACTCAACGCATCAATTCCGTAACGGTGAAGCGAGATTTCAATGTCCTTTCGCTTCAAAAAAGCACGAAACGCTTCCATTTCATTTCCTCCAAACTCTGTCTTTCATGTGTCTTGTCATATGTAAACAACCGTTGTTTATTGTATGCACATTTTCGAAAAAAGTCAACAGCAGAAACGACCAAACTTATCCTGTCACTGCTCCGCCCTGCCACACTTTGCTCCACCCTTGGTTTTCTTACCCCTGTACAAAGCAGCGGAACCGGAGGGTTCCTCCGGTTCCGCTGTTCAAAGCCAGTATGAAATGATCCACGCCGCCAACCCCAACTGCACCACCAGCAGCAGGGGCAATCCATACCGAAACTGCCAATGTCTGGTTTTATGCCGAAACACCTGCATTCCCAATACTCCGCCCAGACTTCCGCCCAACAGCGGCGCCACAAACAAAGTCCGCTCCCGAATCCGCCAGCAATCCCGTCTGGCCTTCGCTTTGTCCACACCCATCAGTGCAAAGGCTATCAAATTGATCATCCATAGATACCAACCGACCACCTGATACAACATACGCATTTATTCTCCTTCAAAATAGGCATCCAATCCATCGGCAATCCCTTGTATCAACCGATTTTGATAAGCTTCCTCGGAGAGTTTCACATCTTCCTCTGGATTGGACATATATCCTGTTTCCACAATGATGGCCGGAACCTGACTCCAGTTCAAACCGGACATCGTATCCGTTTCCCAAACTCCGTCGTTTTCCGCTCCAGCCGCCTCACACAAATGGTCCACCACCGCCTGTGCCAGCGCCCGAGACGAAGGATAAATGGCACTGCAGTACACATTTTCCTGTGTTACACAAATCGTCATGGCTCCTTGTGCCTCGGCGTGTTCCGACCCATTTGCATGGATGTGCAATACCGCATCCGCACCCAACTCATTGCCCACCGCAGCACGCTGGGAATTGCTCAAATCCACATCATGGCTTCGTCTGGTCTGTACCACTGCATATCCTCGTGCAACCAGCTCCTGCTCCAGCCGGAGCGCAAGCTGCAAATTCAATTCATACTCCGGCAGTCCGGTCGCAACCCCTTCCGTACCGGAACTGACTTTCGGCTTTTGCTCCGACGCTCCTGGGCCGATGGGTTCCCGTTCCCGGTTTCCATCGCGCTGGTGTCCGGCATCCAAAACCACCATCCGGGGCTTTTTCCGCACGGTAAGAACACAGGCATCCTGCACTTCCGGATGATCCGCACACTGCACAAGTATCATACAGCTCCCCTCTGTATGAGCGGTGACGATTCCTCGCTCATCCACTTCTGCCACCGACGGGTCGTTGCTGATCCACTGTATCTGTACGGATTCCGGCTTCCCCTGTGCGGTTAAAGTCAAGGTTTCCCCTTCCGTAAGCTCCGCTGTATGTTCGGACAATTCCACGGTGTCGGTCCTTTGCACCGCCGGGCTTATCGTCTCCTCGGCATCAGCCCCCGAATCAGGCTGTGCTCCGCAGGCCGTCAGCAACAGCACGCACAGGAGCGTTCCGATTACTCTCCGCATCTTCATCGAATTCCTTCTTTCTGCCCTGACGCGCAGGGCGAATGGATGATACCATTATAGCACGCCCTTCTTTCCCGCTTCAACCAATGCGTTCTTTCCTTTCTCCTAAGAATCGACGATTTTTCTTAATTTCCTTCCATTTTTGAATATTTATGGTATACTATTTTTTTGATTCAGCAGGCTCTCTGCTGATACAACTGTTTACCATCTGCACAAGGAGAGAGATTGTGAGTTTTATGGAAAAACAGCCCCGCAAATGGGGCGATCGCCGAGATGGCGTCTGGGTCAAGGACGCTCCTGGGCTGAATGTGGTGATGGCTTCCCTGTTCCCTCACCGCACCGACTGCGAAGTCTTTTTTCAACAGGAAATCGATGTAACCGAGTTGATGGCGTTCATTGAGGCCAAAAATGGTCCGGACGCTCCCTACAAAACCACCTTTTTCCACTGTTTTGTCACCATGGTTGCCCGCATTTTGAATGAGCGCCCCTATTTGAACCGCTTCATTCAGGGCCGCCGGGTGTATCAGCGGGACCAAATCAGCATCAGCTTCATCGCAAAGCGTCGCTTTACGGACCACAGCGAAGAAGCCATGCTGCAATATATTGCGAAAGGCAGCGATACGCTGGCCGATGTCAGTCGCTTTGTGGTGGGTGAAGTACACGAAATGCGGGGTGAGTCCCACGCCACCGGCATTAACGACACCATCGACAAGCTGGCCAAGCTGCCCCGTCCCCTGTTGATGCTGCTGATTGGTCTTCTCCGCCGTCTGGATTTTTTGGGACGGGTTCCAAAGGCACTGTGTCATGGGGATTCCAACTATGCCTCGGTTCTGCTGAGCAATCTGGGCAGCATCAAGTGTCCGTCGGTCTATCATCACCTGAACAACTATGGCACCACCTCTGTGATGATGACCATCGGTACCATCACCAAGAAGCCGGTTCTGATGCCCGATGGCACCGTGCAGATCCGTGACATGGTGGACATCGGTGCAACGCTGGACGAGCGCATTGCGGACGGCTTCTATTTCGCCCGCTCCATCAAACTGATCCAGCATATTTGCAGCCATCCGGAACTTCTGGATCGGCCCTTGGAGGAGGATAGCGAATATGAATTTGTTTGACGATCTCTTTCATCCGGTCACAGAGGACAGTCTTTCCTTCCCGATTCCCGATTCGGTCCACACCCCGTGGTTTTCGGCCGCCGAACCGCTTCCCACTACGCTGAACTACCATAACGGTTCCATGGTGGACACCATCGAGGCCACGGCCAAGGCACGGCCCAATCTGTGCGCTTATAATTTTTACGGCAACAAGGTATCCTTCCTCACATTTATCCAGCAAATTCACGAGGCTGCCAAGGCCCTGTGTGCTCAGGGGGTCCGTCCGGGTGATCGAGTGACCATCTGTATGCCCAACACCCCTCAGGCTATTATCCTGTTTTATGCCATCAACCGTATGGGTGCTGTGGCCAATATGATCCATCCGCTTTCCGGCGAAGAAGAGTTGGTCCACTACATCAACGACTCGAAAAGCGTACTTTGCCTCACCATGCTTCAATTCTACCCCAAGTTTGCCCACATCCAAGCGCAGCTTCCGAACACCCGTCTGCTGCTTTGTGATGTGACGGACGGTCTGGCCGGCGTGAAGAAGCTCATCTTCCCTCTGACCCGCAAACATGTGGCAAAACTGCCGAAGGATGCAGATGTGCTGCTTTGGAAGGACTTCATCAAATCCGGCCGGGCCTATACCGGAGACTATCTCTATACAGCATCTGCCACAGATGTGGCCGTCATTCTGTACTCCGGCGGCACGACCGGCACAAACAAGGGAATTCTGCTCTCCAACCTTAGTTTCAATGCTCTGGCATTGCAGACCGGCACCGCCGGAAACTGCATCACTCCCGGCGACAGCTGTCTGTCGATCATGCCCATTTTCCACGGCTTCGGACTGGGCGTTTGCATCCACACCATGCTGTACTGGGGCATCACCACCATTCTGGTCCCCCAGTTCAACCCGAAAAGTTACTGCAAAATGCTGGATCAATTCCACCCCAACTACATCGCCGGTGTCCCAACACTCTTTGATGCACTGCTGCGCATGGATGCAGCACAGAAGCTGGATCTCAGCCATTTGAAGGGTATTTTCTCCGGCGGCGACTCCCTTAGTGTGGAGCTGAAAAGTAAGGTGGATAACTTCCTACGGGAGCACGGCTCTACGGAGCAGGTGCGAGAGGGGTACGGTATGACCGAAAGCGTGGCTGCCTGTTGCCTGACGCCCCGTTTCACCCACAAAGAAGGCAGCATCGGCATTCCCTTCCCGGATACCTACTTCAAAATCTGCACTCCGGCCTCCCATGACGAAGTGCCTTACGGCACCATCGGTGAAATCTGCATCAGCGGCCCCACGGTGATGCAGGGCTATTTGGACAATCCGAAGGAAACGGCCCAAACCCTGCAGCTCCACGAAGATGGTCAAATCTGGCTGCACACTGGCGATTTGGGTACCATGGACGAAGAAGGCTTTGTCTACTTCAAGCAGCGGCTCAAGCGCATGATTATTACCAGCGGCTACAATGTCTATCCGTCGCAGGTGGAAAATGTGCTGGATGCCCACGAGGATGTGCTGATGAGCACCGTCATTGGCATCAAAGACCCTCACAAAATGCAGTTGGTCAAGGCGTTTATCGTCCTCAAGCCCGGGGTCGAACCCTCGGAAGCACTGAAGGCCGATTTGCTGCAGCACTGCTCCATCCGTCTGCCGAAGTATGCCATTCCCCGTGCATTGGAGTTCCGAACGGAGCTGCCCAAGACCATGGTGGGCAAGGTTGCGTTCACCGTGCTGGAAAAAGAAGAGGAAGAACAGGTTCTGGCTGCGGAATCAAACGCATGAGAACTTTCAAAGGCTCAGGTCATTTGACCTGAGCCTTTTTCTCGTAAAACAGCATATTTATCCTCTTTTATAATTCCTTAAAACAGCACCGGATTAAGTTCGTTGACAAAAACCATCCGGATGCTATACTGTAGAAAATCGTTGCAAATGCCGTTTATTTTATTCAAAAGACAGAAATAAAGGAGCACACAATGAAATTCATCATCGAACATCTTTCCAAACAGTTTGAGAAAAAAGAAGTGCTGCGGGAGATTGATTTCACCTTTGAGGCGGGAAAAATCTACGGTCTGCTGGGTCGGAATGGGGCCGGCAAAACCACCCTTTTCAACTGCATCAACCGTGACATCAAATCCGACCGCGGGCAATTCTTTCTGGAAGTGGATGGCACCCGCCGTGAGGTCAAGGCGGATGACATCGGCTATGTGCTCTCCACCCCGACGGTACCGGAATTTTTGACGGGGCGGGAATTTTTGAAGTTCTTTCTGGACATCAACGAGGACTCCATCCCAGTTCGCAAAACACTGGACGAGTATTTCGATGAGATCAGCATTGCACCGGAGGACCGGGATAAGCTGCTGAAAAACTACTCCCACGGTATGAAAAATAAGATGCAGATGCTGATTAACATCATTGCTCAACCCAACATTCTGCTGTTGGACGAGCCTTTGACTTCTTTGGATGTGGTGGTGGCTGAAGAGATGAAGCAGCTGCTGCGGTCTCTTAAGCACGATCGCATCACCATCTTCTCCACCCACATTATGGATCTGGCTTTGGATCTTTGCGATGAAATCGTCCTGCTTAGCCACGGTGAACTGGAAGCGGTGGAAAAGTCCAATCTGGACAACCAGATGTTCAAGGACAAGATCATCGCAGCTTTGATGGAGGCAGATCATGTATAAGACCTTATGCCGCTCCTTCTCCCTAAAAAACACCTACCGGGTCAACAGCATTTTATACGCACTCAAGCAGGTGCCGCTGCTGAAAAAGGTCCTTCCGGAGCAGCTGTACGGGGTGCGTGGATTAAAAATCTTTGCCAATATACTGTCCGCCCTCTGGGAACTGGTCACCATTTTCGGAGCCAAGCTGCTGTACTTTCTGGTGATGATCGTCTATGTAGGCACATTCTACCACAATGTTCCGCCCGATCTGGTCTTTTTGCACCTTCTGTTTTTCCTTTCGGTCATCGGTTCTTATTCCAACACCGGTATGTTCCACGCATCCCGTGACAAATATTACGCCATGATCCTGCTGCGGATGAATGCCAAAGAATACACACTGGTCAACGATGGCTATCTTCTACTGAAAATCATCCTCGGCTTTTTGCCCTGCACGCTGCTCTTTGGCCAAATGGTTGGAGTACCTCTTTGGTTATGCCTGCTGCTGCCCTTCTGTGTTGTGGGTATGAAGCTGGGTTTCAGTGCCTATGCACTCTTGAACTACGAAAAGCACGGCTCCGTTTACAACGAAGATAAGCTTGGCAAACTGCTCTGGTCCGTCATGGGCATTTTGCTGCTGCTCGCCTACGGTCTGCCTGCAATCGGTATCACACTGCCCTTTACTGCATCCACTTTTCTCTTCCTTGCGTGCCTGCCCATCGGTGCATGGAGCCTTCACAAGCTGCTTTCTTTCCGATTCTATCGAGAGATCAATCAGGAGCTGCTGGCCGAGATCACCAACCAGATGGACCTCCCAAATAATATCGCAAAGGAAGCGGTGGAGAAAAAAATCTCCACGGACACCTCGATTACCAGTAATCGCAATGGCTTTGAGTATCTCAACGACCTATTCGTCAAGCGGCATAAGAAGATTCTCTGGAATTCTACCATTCGAATTACCTTTATTTCCCTCTTTCTGGTTTTCGCTGCGCTATTGGTGCTCCACCTGATGCCGGAATTTAAGTCGCATGTCAACGAATTGATTCTGACTTGGCTGCCGTACTTCACCTTTGTTCTCTACTCGATCAACCGAGGCAGCCAGTTTACACAGGCACTGTTCATGAATTGCGATCACAGTCTGCTGACCTACGGTTGCTACAAACAGCCGAAATCTATTCTGAAGCTATTTCAGATCCGGCTGCGGGAGATCATCAAAATCAACGCTGTACCTGCCTCTGTGATTGGTGCAGGGCTGGCGCTCCTGCTCTACTGCTCCGGTGGCACAACGAATCTGCTCAACTATGCCGTGCTGTTGATTTCCATTCTCTGCATGAGCGTTTTCTTCTCCATTCATTATCTGACCGTTTACTATTTGCTTCAGCCTTACAATGCCGGAACAGAGATCAAAAGCGCCATGTATCAAATCATCATGGCAGCCACTTACTTTGTGTGCTATCTCTTCCTCCATGTGCATCTTCCCACGCTGATTTTTGGAACGGCCTGTATTCTCTTCTGCATCCTTTACACTGTCCTCGCCTGCCTTCTGGTCTATCGCTATGCACCCAAAACCTTCCGCCTGCGAATATAATGTGTCAAACCCGCCCCTGATTGGCTCTTTGGAGCCAATCAGGGGCGGGTTTTCTTCGCTCACGCAGCAAGGGGGAGGATGCATTTCCATCCCTTTGGTGCAATCATTCTTCCCACTTGCGGATCAATTCCCGAATCTGGTCGGTCAGCTTGGCGTTGTCCTTGTTGGTCTTGCCACGGCGAGCCTGCGCCAGACGCAGCAGCTCCTCCGCATGGAACACCATTTCCCGATAAATCTTGTCCTCCCTGGCTCCGCCACGGCTGACAGTCGCCTTTTCCACCGGCTTTCCGTCCGTAAGGATCGTGGCCGCTCCGGTCACCAAATCATACTCCGTTCCACTGTACGGGGCATCCGCCTGATAGCCCTTCTGCCGCAGCAATGCTGTGAAGGTCTCGCAGGAATTCTGCTCTCCATGGTTGACATAAATTTGCTTCGGCTTTTCCCGGAAGCCTTCCAGCCAGCGGATCAATCCGGCCTGATCGGCGTGTCCGCTGGTGCCGTGAAGCTTTGCAATTTCGGCATTCACACGGACATCTTCTCCGAAGAGCCGCACCTTCTTGGCCCCTTCCTGCAGCTTGCGGCCCAAAGACTGCTCTGCCTGATAGCCCACAAAGAGAATGGTACACTCTTTGCGCCAGAGATTATGTTTCAGGTGATGGCGGATACGGCCGGCTTCGCACATGCCGCTGGCGGACAAAATCACTTTGGGCACAGGATCAAAATTGATCATGCGGGATTCATCCGGTGTCTGGGTCATGCGAATATCATCAAACCAAATCGGGTTGATTCCCTGCTGCACCAATGCCAGCGTCTCCTCATCAAAGCACTCCGTTCCGCACTGAAGGAAAATGGCTGTCGCTTCCGAAGCCAGAGGGCTGTCCACATAAACCGGGAAGTGCTCGTGTCCACGCACCAACCCTCTCTGCTTGATTTCACGCAGCGCATAAAGCATCTCTTGCGTGCGGCCCACCGCAAAGGATGGAATTACCACATTGCCGCCCCGATCCAGCGTTTTTTGCAGGATTTCGGCGAACTCCTCCACCAAATCCCCACGATAAGCATCATGCAGTCGATCGCCATAGGTTGATTCCATCACCAAATAGTCCGTTTCTTCCACATTCTGTGGGTCCCGAATGATGGCCTGCTTGGTGTTCCCCACATCCCCGCTGAACACGATTTTCCGCTTATGCTCCCCCTCTTGAAGCCACAGCTCAATGCAGGCCGAGCCCAGCAGGTGGCCAATGTCCGTAAAGCGGATCTCGATCCCTTCCGCTGCAACGATGGTTTTCCCATAGGGACAGCGCCGGAACTGCTGAATGGCGCCCAATGCATCCTGCATAGTATAGGTGGGCTCCGGCGGCGTCGCACCGGAACGCTCTGCCTTACGGGCCTGCCACTGGGCTTCTGACTCCTGAATGTGGGCCGAGTCCTGCAGCATGATATTGCACAGATCACAGGTCACTTCCGTGGCAAAAATACTCCCACGAAAGCCATCCTTGTACAACTTTGGCAGCATACCGGAATGGTCAATATGGGCATGGGTCAAAAACACAGCTTCGATCTCCGCCGGGGCTATGGGAAGCTCAATGTTCTGAAACACATCGACGCCTTGTTCCATGCCGCAATCCACCAGATAATGGCGGCCGCAGACTTCCAACAGCGTGCAGCTTCCCGTCACCTCATGGGTTGCTCCGATAAATTGAACTTTCATTGCAAACTCACCTCGCAAGATCTGATTCTGTGGTTATTCGTATTTTAATGCGGTTTTCCCATTTCTTATTCTCATTATATACCATATCCAAAAGAAAAGAAACCAATATTTCAGTTGTTTTGCACAAAAGCGGCACAGAATTCTCTGTGCCGCTTCCTTGACTCATATCGTATCAATTTTAATGAGGTTTGTGCTGCTCTTTTGTCCATAGGACTGACCCCCGGTAATGACGATCTTGTCCCCTGTTTTCAGGTTCAGACTTTGGCAGGTCACCTTTTTGGCCGCATAGAACATGACATCCGCAGAGTCATACACCTCACTTAAAACCGGCACCACGCCCCATGAAAGGGCCAGCTTACGCCAGCTGCGCTCTGTCGTGGTCAGACCGACAATGTCCACCGGAGGGCGGAAACGAGACACCATACGTGCCGTCATGCCGGACAAGGAGCAGACCGCAATGGCCGAGGCACCGATGTCAATGGCCATACCGCAGGTGGCATGGGAGATGGCATCCGTGGTATTTTTGATCCGGAAGGTGTTGTTGCGGAACCGGTTATGGTAGGAAATGCTTTCCTCCGTCTTTTCCGCAATACGGCTCATGGTTTCCACCGTCAGCACCGGATACTTGCCCGCCGCCGTTTCACCGGAGAGCATGATGGCACTGGTGCCGTCATAGACCGCATTGGCCACATCAGAAATCTCCGCACGGGTGGGGCGGGGATTGTTGATCATGGATTCCAGCATTTCCGTGGCCGTAATGACTCGCTTTCCCATTAAGCGGCACTTGGTGATCAGCTGTTTCTGCACCGCCGGCAGGTCCTCAAAGGGGATCTCCACGCCCATATCGCCACGGCCGATCATGATGCCGCTGCATTCCTGACAAATTTCCTCAATGTGATCAATGCCGGACTGATTTTCGATCTTGGCGATCAGCTCAATATCCTCGCCGCCATTGGCCTCCAAAAACGCCTTGACATCCAGCAGATCCTGCCGGCTGGACACAAAAGAGCAAGCGAAGAAATCGACACCGTGCTCAATGCCGAAACGCATATCCTGCTTGTCCTGTTCGCTTAGGTAGTCCTGCTTGAGCACCTTGTTCGGAAAACTCATGCTCTTTCGGTCAGACATTTCGCCTCCGGCAATGGTGGTGCAGATCACATCGGTGTCCGTCGTTTCCACAACCTCAAAAATCAGCAGTCCATTGTTGACCAACACCCGGTCTCCGGGGTGCAGTTCCCGTGCAAGGCCGGCATAGCTGACCGAAACGATCTGCTCATCGCCCTCCACCTCACGGGTCGTGAAGGTAAAGGGTGCGCCGTCGGCAATCGTGACCGCTCCGTTGCGGAAGGTGCGGATGCGATACTCCGGCCCCTTGGTATCCAGCATAATGGCAATGGGCAGCCCCAGCTTCTCCCGCACCTGTTTGATGACTCGAACCTTTTCCTCTTGCTCCGCATGGGTGCCGTGAGAGAAATTCAGACGGGCCACATTCATACCGGCCTGACACATTTTGGTCAGCACTTCCTCCGAGGCACTGGCAGGGCCGATGGTACAAATAATTTTCGTTTTTCTCATTCTGTCACTCCTATTTCCCTTATTGTTTCATTTTCCTATCTGTATTTTATCATAGAGAAATATTCATTGCAATCCTATTCATATGACAGATACTTTCATCAAAATCCTTACATTCCGCTGTAATACCGCTCTTTCACGCCAATTTGTTGTGAATACTAAGCGTATTTTCTTTTTATTCTTTCTTCTCGCACAAAAAACAACCTGTGCCGCCCAAAAGGCAAACACAGGTTGTTTCAGAAATTAAAAATTATTCAGCAAACCGAATGCACCGTAGGTGACAATGGCTACGATCAATCCGGCTGCGGTGACGCCCAGCGCAATGGGCGGAAAGGCCCGTTTCAGGCGCATATCCATCATAGCCGCCACCATAGAACCGGTCCATGCGCCGGTCCCCGGCAGAGGAATGGCCACCAAAATGAGAAGCCCCCAGAACTCGCAGCGCTCCACCGTTGCAGACTTGGCCTTGGCCCGCTTCTCCATCCGTGCCACCAACGCACCCAGCCAAGGGCTTTTCTTCTGCATCCAGGTGAAAATCTTCCGAATGAAGATGACAATAAAGGGCACTGGGATCAGATTACCCACAATGGAAACGGTGATTGCCACCCACGGTTCCAATCCGTGTGCAGTTGCCACGGGAATGGCACCACGCAGCTCCAGCACAGGAGCCATGGAAATCAACAAGGTCATCAGCAGTTTGCCTGCATAGGTACTCCACATGTAAAACTCAAAACCTCCGTCAATAGACACACACACAGGGTCTCCCCATGTGCAAGGAAATTCCTTCCCTTGCGCCAAACCAACCAGTCGAAGTCCGGCTGCGATGTTCCATCCACAGCCCGCTTCGCCTGCACACAGATCAGAACTGAGCAAATCGCGGATTTTCTTTCCATCGTTCCGCCGATCCTTCGACTCAAGTTCCCGGAAAGAAACCTATTTCTTTCCTCACATGTTCAATTATTATAATAAAAGCATTTTCGTCTGTCAACTTGACTTTTCGCCCAGAAATCAATACAATACTGATGCTTGGATTTATATATTTATCTGGAGGTTTATTGCCATGGAACTGGATTACCAGTGGTTTGAAGAAATGGAAGCACGCATCCCCCACGGGGAGGTTCGCACCCGGTTTGCACCCTCTCCCACCGGCTATATGCATGTGGGCAACCTGCGCACGGCTCTTTACACCTATTTGATTGCCCGCCATGCCGGCGGCAAGTTCATTCTCCGCATTGAGGACACCGATCAGAAGCGCAAGGTGGAGGATGCCGTCGAGGTCATCAAGCGCACGATGGACTCCTGCGGTCTGGATTACGACGAAGGTCCCGATGTGGGCGGTCCCGTGGCCCCCTATGTGCAGACCGAGCGCATGAGCTATTACAAAAAATACGCCGAGCTGTTGATCGAAAAGGGGCACGCCTATCGCTGTTTCTGCACCGAGGATCGTCTGTCCCACCTCCACGAGGATGACCCCAACGCGAAGTATGACCGGCACTGCCTCCACCTGTCTCAGGAGGAAATCGACGCCAAACTGGCTGCTGGGGAGCCCTATGTGATCCGCCAGAAGATTCCCGAAGGCACAACCACCTTCTCGGACTCTGTGTACGGCGAGATCACGGTTGATAACGCCGATTTGGAAGACCAGATCCTGCTCAAATCCGACGGTCTTCCCACCTATAACTTCGCCAATGTCATTGACGACCATCTCATGGGCATCACCCATGTGGTGCGTGGCAGCGAATATCTCTCCTCCTCTCCCAAGTACAACCTGTTGTACGAGGCCTTTGGCTGGGAGATCCCCACCTATGTTCACTGCTCCAGCGTCATGATCGACGCAAAAGAAGTGGACGAAGCCACCGGCGAGGAGCGCAGCATCGTCCGCAAGATGTCCAAGCGTCACGGTGATCCCTCTTATGAGGATCTGATGAAAATGGGCTTCATCTCTCCCGCCATCGTCAACTATGTTACGCTTCTGGGCTGGAGCCCCAAAGGCGAGTTGGCCGAGCAGGAATTTTTCACCATGCCCGAACTGATTGCCGCTTTTGACATCGCCGGCATTTCCAAGAGCCCTTCTGCGTTCAGCATGGACAAGATGAAGTATTTTAACTCCAGCTACCTCCGCAGCATGACGCCCGAGGAATTCACCGCTGTGGCGGAGCCCTATATCCGTCAGAGCGTCAAGAATCCCAAGGCCAATGTGGCCGAAATCGCCGCTCTGCTTCAGCAGCGGACCGAGGCTCTGACCGAGATTCCCGAAAAGGTGGATTTCTTCGATGCTCTGCCCGAGTATGATGTGGCCATGTTCACCCACAAGAAGTCCAAGTCTACGGCCGAGAGCAGCCGGGAGATGCTGAATGTTATCATCCCCAAGTTTGAAGCCCTTGCAGACTGGACGGTGGATGCCATCCATGACACTCTGATTTCCACTGCAGAATCTCTGGAGTGCAAAAACGCCAAGGTCATGTGGCCGGTGCGCATTGCCGCTGCCGGCAAGGCCGTCACCCCCGGCGGTGCCGTTGAGATCTGCCACATTCTGGGCAAAGATGAGTGCCTGCGCCGTCTGCGTGTGGGTCTGGAAAAACTGGGTTAAGCGAATCCGGCCGCAATTCCATCTACTCTATACATTCCCCCGCTGCCGTCTGAACGACGGCAGCGGTTTTTTGTATCCGGAGAAACACCATCCCTGCGCCATCCGTCTCTATCTTTCTTTAATTTTTCCATTTTGTTCCATTTTAGAACATTTTCTGCTATTTTCCAATTTTTATATTTCACTTAAGACTTACTTTTCTCCTTGTCGCCGGGCTAAAAACATGCTAGTCTATATATACCAAACCAAGGTATGGTTTGATTGCGACAAGTGAGGTGAATGCGATGCAGTTTTCTGCCCAAACCGAATATTCCGTCCGAATTCTTTTATATCTCACCTGCCAGGAGGCAAAAGGAATCCCTTCCGCCTCCATCAGCACCCTCAGTGACTCCCTCGGGATCAATCGGAACTATCTTCCGAAAATCTTGAAACCGCTTCGGGATCATCAAATGCTTCGCTCAACGCCCGGTGTTCAGGGCGGGTTTTCTTTGGCCATTGATCCGACCAAAACCACGCTGTTGGACATCTTCGCCGTAACCGAAGGCAGCCTTTGCCTGAATCCGTGTTTGGAGAGCGATTCATCCTGCCTGCTGAATCGGGAACAAGTATGCCCGGTTCGTAAAACCTATCTGGAGTTCCAAGCGCTGTTCGACTCCTATTTCGGAGCCAAAACGCTGGCTGACCTTGCGGCGCAGGAGCTGGCTTCGCACCACCACAAGCAGCTGTAACAGAATCGGTTCAGGCTCCACCCGCTGCATGACAAAAGAACTGGACTATGGAAATTTTTCTGTTCTTTTCTCTCTGCGGATTCACAGCAAAAGAAGCGTGGAACACAAGGCCAGAAGGCCTCCATTGCCTGTATGTCCTGCGTTTTTTATATGGATGTGTGTTGTGGCTGGCGGCACAGCCGCTGAACACATCCACATAAAGCAGCTTGAGCGTGGGCTATGCACTCAAGCGCCCAAAGGAGGATGATTATGAAACACAGAAAAAGCAAACTACTCAGCCTGCTGCTCGTCGTTGCCATGATGATCAGCATGATCCCGTATTCCGCATTCGCTATTGATGTGGAATACAAAAAGATCGAAACCGTTGGCAATCAGTCCCCGAATAAGTATTTGGATTATATGGCTAAGCACAACCCGTCCGACCACGAACGGCTGTTCAACAAAATGACCATGTCCAACTACACAATGACGCCGGACGATGGCCAGACCAACTACATCGTATTCTGCTTCAACGAAACCCGCTCCGCTCCGAACCACACCAAATATCTCAAAAAGTATGAGAAAGGAACGGAAGAGGAATTCGCCAAACTGGCCGAAGATCCCATTGTTGGTCGGTGGACTTCCAGCACTTATGTGCGCAACTCCGTGCTGTGGGCCACCCATCTGGCTTATCCCGGCAACCACGGTGTCTGCAATGGCAAAAATTTTGTGGATCGTGCCATTGACTTCTATCATATTCCGGATGACTGTGCCGAAGATGCGGTACATTTGGCCACCCAAATGGCTGTTTGGCTGTTCACGGACTACAACCATGCATTAAAGACCTTCTGGGGCGGAGACTGGAATCGCATCCATATCTCCGACCAGTATCAGTCCTCTATGGGCGACCCCATCACATATCTGGCTGCTGATATTGCAAAGATGGCTTATGAAGAAAGCAGTTCTTCTCCGACTCAAACGGAATTGGATCTTTACATTCCGAAGGCTGACGAGTACCGCCTGCACAAGCAGAACCTTCTGGTCACTCAGCACACCGAAATGAACCTTCAGCGCAATCCTGTTTCGGTACAGTTGGATGTCCGCAAGGCGATGGATAACGGCCGTCCGCTGAAGGATCAGGAATTTTCCTTCACCTTCACCGGCAACGATGGACAAAACGACCATAAGGATACCGTTTTTAATGCCGCAGACGGAACCATCCGAATTCCAACCCTTACTTTCACCAAGCCCGGTGTTTATCACTTCTCGATTCAGGAGGTTGCAGGCACTGATCCAGCAGTGGAATATGAAACCGCACAATTCCCGATTACAGTGACCGTAACCGGAACCAGAGATCTCCAGGCTTCTGTGTCCTATGGGCCTCAAGGTGGGAATCACCTGGTCATCACCAACAAGGTGAAGCTCCCGCAGCTGGGGCAGCTGACCATCAATAAAACCGTTTCCGGCGAGGGTGCTGACGCCAATCAGCTGTTTGGTTTCACCGTTTCTCTGACCACCGCCGACGGCACTCCCTTGTCCGGCACTTTTGGCGCTCACACCTTCACCAACGGCAGTACCCATGTGCAGGTCAGTCAGGCCAAGCCGGTGACAATCACCGATCTGCCCGCCGGAACCAATTACACTGTAACAGAAGACACATTGGCTGCTGACAGCAATTACACATTGAAGTCACCCAACAATGTCAAGGGAACGATTCAGCCCAATGGCAATGCCCAGGCTGCATTCCTGAATGCCGCCAAGCCCAAGCCGGTCTATGGCGCATTAGAAATCCAAAAAACCGTCAAAGCCGCCCCTGCCGCAGGTGCAGCGGATCACTTCAACTTCACCATCACGCTGGATCATCCCAATGCAGATCTCACGCAGGTGTCCGGCGCCACCTTCCAGAATGGCAAGGCCACGGTTCCGGTGCCCGCCAACGGCTCCGTTGTCATTCGCGGCCTGCCCGCCGGCATCGGCTATACGGTGGAAGAACAGACTCCGGACGGATATGCCGTGACCGCTTCCGGTGCCAATGGTTCCATCGTCCCTAACCAGACCCAGACCGCAAAGTTTGAAAACACCTATCTGAACACCGGCGAACTGACCATCCAGAAAATCATCGAGGGCTCCGCCGCCTCGGAAACCGATGTATTCCGTTTCAAGGTGGTGCTGACCAAGGACGATCAGCCCCTAGCCACCCCTTCCTGCACCGCAAAGGCCGATGACGGCACTTTGACGACCCTGCCAATCACCAACGGTGAATTGGAGCTGTCCATCAAAGGCAATCACTTCGTTACTTTGACGGATCTCCCGGAGGGCGTTCACTATCAGGTCTCTGAACGCAAGGAAAACGACCAGTATACAGACACCGCAGGAAACGAAGTGGAACACGGATACCAGCTGGTCGATGTGGCAGGCAATGGACAGAACACTTCCCCGGACAAAGCAAAGACCGTGGTGTTTACCAACTCCAAAACCACAGCGACCGGATATCTGCGAATTTTCAAGGTCATCGAGGGAAAATTGAGCAACAGCTCCGATGAATTCGGTTTCCGCATCACACTGAAAAAGGCCGATGGTTCCCCTCTGGCCGGCACCTTCCTAACGCAGGATGGCGATGAGATTTCCTTTAACGATGCCGGTGAAGCCATTGTGGCTGTCCGTGGTGACATCGCTTCTCATCCGACCTTTTTGAAGATCATGGATCTCCCTGTAGGCACGAAATATACGGTGGAAGAATTCATGGGCACCGTCGGTGATTACACCTCCACTCCCGGCACTTTGGTAAAGGACGGTTATGTTCTCAAGGAGATCAAGGGAAATTCTGCCGGTACGATCAAGTCCGGAAAGAATGACATCTACTTTGTCAACCGCAAAGCGGACACCTCTCTCACCATTCAGAAAACCATTACAGACAACCTCCCCACGCAGGAAGCCTTTACCTTCCAGATCAAACTGACCGGAGCCGGTGCCAACTTCAGCGGCACCCGTGACGGTGTAACCTTCCGGAACGGCTCCGCAGAGATCACCATTCACGGCGCCGGTTCCCAGACCATCAACGGTCTGCCTGAATGCGGCTATACCATCACTGAAACACCCATCGAGGGCTGGAACACGCCCGCTGAACAGTCCGGTGTTCTGTCGGATGGCACGCCGGCAACCGTAGTGTTTGAAAACACCAAAATTGCTCCGGTCGAAGTTCCGCTTGCAGCTCAAAAAACATTGGACGGACAGGCTCCTGCTGAAAATCAGTTCACCTTTGTCCTGAAGGATGCCGACGGACGGACCGTGGATATTCAGAGCAACCATGCCGACGGCCGTATTTCCTTCGCTCCGTTGTCCTTCCACCAAGCCGGCACCTACACCTATACCATTTCGGAAGAACCCGGTATGGATACCACCATTTCCTATGATTCGACGGTTTACACGGCCACCGTGCGTGTTGATTGGTCTGCTGCATCCCATGCGTGGACCACTCAAGTGACCTATCAAACAGAAAACGGTGATCCTGTCGTGGATCCCACCTTCGCCAACACGACTATCCCCGTCGAAACCACTTCCGTAACCGTGCACAAGGTTTGGCAGTTGGATGACGGCGGGACGGCAACCAACGCTGTAACCGTTGCCTTGCTCAAGGACGGCGTCCGGCATTCTACGGTCGAATTGTCCGAGCAAAACGGCTGGACCCACACTTGGGCGCAGCTGGAGAAGGACAGCCGTTGGTCTGTGGAAGAGGTGGATGTGCCCCAAGGCTTCCAGGCCACTGTGACTCAGGAGGGGCAGAACTTCACCATTACCAATGATGATCTTCCCACCACCCCGACCAACCCGGAACAGCCGGAAACACCTACCACGCCCAGCACACCCAATAAACCGGAGGCTCCCACCCAGCCGGTGACCCCGAACAAGCCGGAGGCTCCTCATACCCCGACGCATCCGGTCACCGGTCCGCAAACCGGCGATTCCACTCCGATTGCTCTTTGGATGACACTGGGTCTGCTTGGCTTCGGCGGGTGCGCCGCACTTCTTCTGCACAGACAGAAGCGCTTCCGTCACAGCCATACTAACCGCAAATAACCCCGAAAAGGAGGTGGCAGCTTTGCTGTCACCTCTTTTTTATGGGATGTCGCCACTGCGACACATCGGCATCACATCTCTTACGGTTCGGTCTTTTTCTTCAACGGCATTGATTGGTAAAATTTAACATCTGCAACATCTGATATTTTTTTACTGTCTGCACAACCTTTACATAGTAATTTGTTTCACATGCAAAGGGGCTGACTTTATGAACCACAAGCTATCGCAACGGACCATCATCCGCATTTGTTCCTATGTCTGTGCCGCATTGATCGTCCTGTTGGGTGGACTGCTGCGGATGCAGACCAAGATCAATCACTACGAGCGAGCCATCGCCACGGACTACCTCCGAGCTTTTTCTCAAGTGGTAACCAGCGTCAATCGCATTGACTCTGCCATGCAGAAAGAGCTGTATGTAACTTCTCCGGCGATGATCGCCCAGTTCAGTGCAGAAATCCAAGCGGAGGCTGCCACCGCACAGCAAGCCATGGCGGCACTTCCCTATGCGGATATTGAACTGGAACAGACGGCCTCCTTCCTCTCCAAAGTCGGCGATTACGCCTCGGCTTTGGCCAGAGCTGCTGCTGCCAATGGCGGACTCAACGACGAAGAACAATCCAACCTCAATTCCTATGCACTGGTTTCCTCGCAGCTGTGCGAACGGCTGGAGGAATTGGAAACACAGCTGAATGAAGGCAGTTTGACGCTCCACACCGCAGACGAGGTGAAGCAGCGCATGAGCCAGCTGACCGAGGAGGACACCGATCTGGGGGGTGGCGACTTCGATTTGGTCGAAAACCATTTTCCCGAAGTGCCAACGATGACCTATGACGGACCGTTTTCCGACCACTTGGCCAACAGTCAGCCCAAGGTGCTGGCCCCGCTGCCGGAGGTGACCGAAGCACAGGCCATCGCCTCTGCGGCATCCTGTATGGAATTGCGGGAGGATCTGTTTACTGTGGATCACGCAATTGACGGCGAGATTCCCGCTTATGCACTCTCCGCTACGGTAGACGGAGGTGAACTGCACTGTATCGTCACCAAGGCGGGCGGTCTTGTCATGGGCATCACCAATTCCCGTGCGGTTGGTACTCCTACCATCTCGGAAGATGAGGCCGTTTCCATCGCCGGAGCCTTTCTGGACCGCAACGGCTACGAAACTATGGAGCCAACCTATCTTTACAACCACGACGGCCGCCTGACCATCAACTTTGCCCATCGGCAGGGTGAGGTACTCTGTTATCCCGATCTGTGCAGCATCACCATTGCGCTGGACAACGGAGGAATCGTTTCTTTTGAGTCTACTTCCTATCTGTCCAACCATCAGGACCGCTCCAACGACCCCCCGACCCTTTCTTCTGCCGAGGCCAAAGCCAAAGTTTCCCCTCGGCTCACCATTCTCAAGGAACAGCTTGCATGGATCCCCACGGACGGTGAATACGAGGTGCTGTGCTGGGAGTATATTTGCGAAACCGATCAGGGGCAGCACTATGTTGTCTGCATCAATGCCGACACCGGCGCCGAGCAGAAAATCCTGATTCTGTTGGAGGACGAAAACGGCACCCTGGCGTTGTAAAATGTCTGATTGTCCGCTATAATCATCTCATCAAGCATGAGAGGATCAAACTATGGAGCAAAAACGCCGTCTGCCTTCGTTGGGGCAGCTTCTTTTTCCGTCCAGATGTATCATTTGCCGCAGCATCATCGGATGGTCTGATTTTATCTGTCCGGAGTGCGCCCGAAGCCTTCCCTATGTAACCGCACAGACTCCGGTGCATGGTGATTTATTTGAGGCCTGCTATGCTCCCTTCTATTATGAAGAACCACTGCGGGAATCCTTTCTTCGGTATAAATTCAACGGCTTTCGTCACTATGCCAAACACTATGGCTCCTGGATGGCCGATTTCCTGCTCCGAGAAAATCAAACGGAGTTCGACCTGGTGACTTGGTGTCCAATCAGCCGGCCCCGCCGTTGGAAACGAAACTACGATCAATCTCAGCTGCTGGCCCAAGTGATTGCCGAACGGCTATCCCTTCCGCTGACCGCCACACTGTGGAAATCTCACCGAAGAGCGCTGTCCCGTTCCGGCAGTGACAAAGCTACACGCACCGCCATCCTGCTGAACGCATATTCCGTTCTTCCAAAGACTTCCCTGTCCGGCAAGCACATCCTGTTGGTGGATGACATTGTGACCACTGGTTCTACACTGTCAGAATGTGCCAAAACGCTCAAACTTGCCGGTGCCGACGAGGTAACCTGTGTCACACTGGCTCGAAAACGGCAAACCAAGCCCGATCCCCAAGATGGATAAACAACCGCAGCGGATACCCGAATAACAGGATGTCCGCTGCGGTTGTTGTTGTTTTGCACGGCCGAACCTTGAGCTGTTCAGGCATAGCCGTTCTGGCCCCGGACGGTCACCTCTCCGGTGGAGACATGCTCCACACTGCCGTCCTCATAGCGCACCACCAGAGCAAAGTCGTCATCCACGGCTTCGGCCGTGGCATTTCGGACCACATCGCCTCGAATGACTCGGACCTGCTGCCCAATGGTGGTGCAGTCGGCACGATAACGGTCCACGCTCCACTGCTCCGCCTGCCAGTCCGCATAAACTGCATCCAGTGCGTTGAGCATCGCCGCCGCCAAAGCGGTGCGGTCCCACGGCTGGCCGGTAGCCATAGCGATACTTCCGGCAATGTCCCGAAGCTCCGGCGCAAAAGACTCCATCGACTCATTGACATTCAATCCGATGCCTAGCACCAGGTAATCTACCATTCCGGTCCGGCAGTCCGCTCCCAGTTCGGTCAGGATGCCGCAGATTTTCTTCCCGCCCATCAACAAATCGTTGATCCACTTGATGCCGGGGCGTGTACCCACCACCTGCTCCACTGCGTCACATACCGCCGTAGCTGCCACAGCTGTAAAATTGATGGCCTTTTCCGCCCGAATCACCGGACGCAGAAGCACAGAAAGATAGATTCCCTCCTGCGCCGGAGATTGAAAAGAACGACCCAGACGCCCTCGGCCGGCGGTCTGCTGTTCCGCCAGCACCACCGTGCCTTCCGCCGCTCCTTGTCGGGCAAGCTGCTTCAAATAGTCATTGGTCGAGCCAACCTCCTCCAGCAGAACCAGCTGTGTGCCTATGCGCTTGGTTTTCAGCAGGGGGCAAAGCCGTTCCTCCGTTACCATGAGATCCCGATTCAGCATACCATCAGAGCCTTTCCTTTTGTTTGGTTCATTGTAGCACAGTCTGTTTCCTACCGCAAATTTTGGGACTGCATTGCCTTTTTTCACATTTTGTGGTAGACTGACTTCGACCGGTTCTCCACACCCGGTCCAACCGGCACATTGTGCCGCTGTACGGGCTTCTCATCCGTACTCTAAATATAAAATGGAGGTAACTACATATGAGAAACACTTCGACCCGCCGTCTGTGCGTCGGTGGCGTGATCGGTGCGCTGTATGCGCTGCTGACCCTTGCGCTTCCCTTCGCTTCTTTCGGCCCCATGCAGATCCGCTTCTCCGAAGCCATGACCATTCTGCCCTTCTTCCTGCCGGAAACCATTCCCGGTCTGGCCGTGGGATGCTTTATTGCCAATCTGGTGGGCTCCCCCTATTCCGTGGACTGGCTTGTGGGCACACTCGCCACACTTCTGGCCGCCATCTGGACCAGCAAAATGAAGAACAAGTGGCTTGCCCCCCTTCCCCCCGTCATTTGCAACACCATCATCATCGGTGCCGAGGTTGCGTGGGTACAAGTCGGATTTTCTTCCGCCTTCCCTGCCGCCTTCCTCTATAACAGCATCACTGTCGGCATCGGCGAATTTTTGGCCTGCTATACGCTGGGACTGCTTCTGCTGCAGATGCTGCCCCGTGTTTCCTATTTCCGGGATCTGTTGGCTCCGGATCGGCTGAAACGAATTTCATAACACGATCAAACCGCTTGCATCACCCGGTGCAGGCGGTTTTTTTGAAAACTTTTGTAAATAATCCTTGACTTTTTCCGCTTATCTGATATGATAGATAAGCTAGTGTGCCGTTACAGGCTCACTTGCAGAAATTTTCCTTGCTTCCATCACAAGGATGGAGGCCATTTGTCCACAAGGAGGTGCAAATCAATGGCTAAGGTCAATGCTAATTACGAAGCTATGCTGGTCATCAACCCCACTCTGGGTGAGGAGGCCATCGCTAAGACCGTGGAGAAGTTCAAGACTCTGATTGAGGAGAACGGCACTCTGGCCGAAGTTGATGAATGGGGCACTCGTCGTCTGGCGTACGAGATCAACCACATCAACGAGGGCTACTATGTGCTCTACAGCTTCAATTCCGTTCCCGGTCTGCCCGCTGAGGTTGAGCGTGTTGCCAACATCACCGAGGGCGTGATCCGTTCCCTGGTCGTCTGCAAGGACGAGCAGTAAGGAGCGAATTCCTATGCTGAATCGTGTTATTCTGATGGGTCGCCTTGTGCGTGACCCCGAACTGCGTCATACCGGCACCGGCACGGCGGTTGCTTCCTTCTCCCTCGCAGTGGAGCGGGACTTCCGTGATAAAACCAGCGGTCAGCGCACCACCGACTTCATTGATGTGGTTGCGTGGCGTCAGACCGGTGAGTTTGTGTCCAAGTACTTCCAGAAAGGTCGCATGGCCGTTGTGGAAGGTCGGTTGCAGATGCGTGACTGGCAGGATCGTGACGGCAACAAGCGCCGCAGCGCTGAAGTCGTCGCTGACAATGTCTACTTCGCTGACTCCCGTCAGCAGAGCGACACCGGTGCCGGTGGCTATGCCCCCGCTTCCGCTCCTGCTCCCAGCTACGCTCCCCCTGTGAACCAGGGCTTTGGTTCCGCTCCGGCCAGCGACTTCGCTGAGCTGAGCGATGACGACGGTGAACTGCCGTTCTGATTTCAGATACGCTCCGGCGTATTTTTCTAAAACAACTCGATGATAGGAGGTTACATTATGGCTTTTGATCGTACTCGTGCTCGCAAGCGTAGAAAAGTTTGCGTTTTCTGCGTCGATAAGGTTCAGAGCATTGATTACAAGGATACCAACAAGCTGCGCCGTTACATTTCCGAGCGTGGTAAGATCCTGCCTCGCCGTACGACCGGTACCTGCGCTATGCATCAGCGTGAGCTGACCACCGCTATTAAGCGTGCTCGTCAGATCGCTCTGCTGCCCTATGTGGTTGACTAATTACAACTGGATTGCAGTTGAACCAGAGCCTGTCCATTGGACAGGCTCTTTTCTTATGCGCACATTTCCTTTCGTTCTCCTCTGTGTTATAAATTCTCTTACAGCCACTGTTGCAAAGGAGGATCGGTATATGGCACTCTGCACCATTCGTTATTCGTTCTGCGTTGAACGACGATGATCCGGAGGTAGAAGCGATCACGAAGGAAGTGCAAGCACTGCACATCCACTGGAGGCCAGGCCTGTATCTCCCCTGCACACTGGTCCTTCCTCCTCCCCATCTTTGCACAGCTTGTGGAAGAGCGGCGTCTGCCAGTGGCGTGACCGAAAACCCTGTGGCAGGAATTCTGTCCTTTGTCCACCGTCACATCGAATCCGATAAGCAAATTCCCCGGGAAATCCTTTGATCTCTGCCTTAGCAATCGGCAAAAGAGAGCGTGACCCAGAAATCGGAACCCAACCGTTGGACGACAGGAAGCAAAAGACACTGGACGATCCTATCGGCGGACTGGAATTGCAGGGCAAAGCAAAGAACACACAAGCAAACCAAATCCGAAAAATCCATCAATATGGAGCTGCAATCAGCTGTGATAACAAAAGCGCACATCCACCTCGGATGTGCGCTTGTTTCTTTTGCTTCGATTTACGGTTCCACACCGGTCAAATCAAACGATGGTATGAACTGTTCCGATGCCGCCGTGGATTCCTGTGTAAATCCATCCAATCCAATCAGATCCATATACTCATTGGCCTTGCGCGCTTCGCTCTTTCGCAGCGGGCGGTCGATTTCCGGACAATCCGCCGCATGGCCGTAGGGGATGTACTGGCTCATCAGCGAAAACAGCACCTCTCCAGGCGCAAAGGTCGCCTTCACCCAATCCATCACCTGTTTCGCCGCTTCCAGCTGTCCCGGCAGTACCAGATGACGGATGATGACCCCCTTTTTCAGCATTCCATCCGCATCGAACTGGCAAGGGCCCGTCTGCCGAACCATTTCTAAAATCGCCTGTTTTGCCCGTTCCGGATAGTCCGCCGCCTTGGAATAACGACGAGCCACAGCTTCATCCACATACTTCAGGTCCGGCAGGTAAATATCCACCTTCCCTTCCAACAAGCGAAGGGTCTCCACCTTATCATAGCCGCCGGTATTGAACACCACCGGCACTTCCAGCGGCTCCTGCAATAATTGCACAAGCACATGGGCATAATGGGTCGGATTCACAAAGTTAATGTTGTGCGCACCCTTCGCAATCAGTTCCCGGCAAATGTCACGCAGTCGTTCCACCGTCACCGGCGCTCCGTACCCATCCCGGCTGATTTGCTCATTCTGGCAAAAGATGCACCCCAGACTGCATCCGGAGAAAAAGATGGTTCCCGATCCTCGAACACCGGAAATTGGCGGCTCCTCCCACATATGCAGCGCCGCTCGGGCCAACACGGGCACCGCAGGCATCCGGCAGACTCCGTTTCCTGTGGTATCAGTCCGCTCTGCCCCGCACTCCCGGGGGCACAAATGACAAATCATGGCAAGCCCTCCCATTTCTCCAAATACCGCTCGACCAGCGGCTGTGCAAATCGAAATGCATTGGGCACGGCATAAATCTGATCCAATTCCCGTTTCCCGGCCCAAACCCAGCCTTCCGGCAGCACTTCAGTGTCGGTTTCGACCACCACCGCCTCCATATGCCACTCAATATGGCTGAAAATATGCTTCCCTCGGAGCCCTCGCTCCAATTCGACCCCAGACAGCTTCCAATCGATCATCGGATCAGCAATCTGTGCCTCTGCATTGGGATATTCCCACAAGCCAGCCAACAACCCCTTTGGAGCCCGCTTTCGAAGCGCGACCTTCCCTTGGTGGAACACCAGATAAACGGTGCGCCGCTCCAATTTCCGCCCTTTTTTCGGCGTCTTCCGCGGCAGGTCCTCCGTGCGTTGCTCCGCTTGCGCCACACAATATGCACACACGGGACAATGTTCGCACTGGGGTGCTCCATTGGGCAGACACACAGTAGCCCCTAATTCCATCAACGCCTGATTAAAATTCCCCGGAAATTCCTTCGGGATCACTTTCAGCAGCAAATCCCGCACCGCATCTTTGGTGCTTTGCAGCGAAATGTCCCGCTCATCCCCCAAAATACGGGAAACCACACGGAGCACATTTCCATCCACAGCCGGCACCGGAACACCAAATGCAATCGACGCCACGGCTCCCGCCGTGTAATCTCCTACCCCAGCCAGTCCGTGAATGTCCGCATAGGATGCCGGAAACACTCCACCATACTCCTCCATGATCTGCCGGGCCGCCTTTTGCAGATTCCGAGCCCGATTATAATAACCCAATCCCTGCCAGAGTTTCATCAATTCATCCTCCGACACTTGAGCCAAATCCGAAACGGTCGGGAGCGCAGACATGAAACGCTCAAAGTAACCGACCACCGCTGCCACCCGTGTCTGCTGCAGCATGATTTCCGACACCCACACCCGATAAGGGGCAGGTTCCGTGCGCCAAGGCAGTACCCGGGCATGTTCCTGATACCACGCCAGCAGAGGCACCGTCATCTCCTGCAATCGTTCTTCCTGTTCCATATCCACATACCTCCTCTCTGCGGTCTGATTCCGCATTCGTGTATTATGGCACAGAACCGCAGGGATTGCAAATCGTTCTGGACAAAAATCAGGCAAGCTGGTATCATACACAAAAACGAACCTGACTGGAGGTCCAGATATGGCTTGGTCACTGGAAGAAGCGCTCGCCTATTATCGCTCGCTGGGCGCACCCCAAACACAAACTGCATTGATTCAGCTGTTGCAAGAAATTCAAGAGGAACACCAGGGCAGCATCCCGCTCTGGATCCTGCCGCAAATCGCCGAAGCATACGACATCAAAGAAACGTTGCTCAACGCCATCATTCGCCGAATCCCCCGGCTTCGCCTCTCCGGCACACACTGCCTGGAGCTGTGCGGCGGCCCAAACTGTTCCCGTTCCGCCCAACTTGCCCGCTTTGTGGAGCAAACTTACGGCTCCGCTCCCAAGGGTGTAACCGTAAAGCAGGTGGGCTGTATGCGTCTGTGCGGAAAAGGTCCCAACCTGAAATGGGATGGGGTTCTGTATCATCACGCTGACGAGGATCTGATCCGTTCCCTGTTCGCTCAGGCCGCACAGGACCGCTGATCTTCGTCCCATCCAAGTTCACATTCCTTTCTTTGGGCAGAATTGAACCGCAGTCGATCTTCGGATCGACTGCGGTTTCTCTTTGCCCTTTTCATTCGGTATCGACCAAAATGGAAGCTTCATAGAATGGGATAGCAAGCCCTGAACCTTGCTCCGAACTCCTGCTTGAAGTGTCACACAGGCAAGACTTCTGACAGACACATTTGTCCATCAACGCATATGTCTGCTGCCGTTTTACAAATTCTTTTCGGAAATCGACCGCTTTCCCTTGGTATTTTCCGTGCAAATTCTTATGGTAAGACACGGAAAATCAATTTTCACAACCTGACCATTTGTACTTGGTGTACTGAAAGGAACTGGCCCACATGAAACATTTACAATGGCATCGGGAACGGCCTTCTGCCTTGATCCCACTTTGTTTGATTCTGACGATCGTATGTTCCTCCGTTTTCCCCCTGTCCGCTTACGCAAGCACCCCGATATTCTCCGGCATCGACCCATCCGAAGTCACGGAAGGCGAATCCTTCGACTTATTGGACGGTGTGACCGCTGTGGATGGTTCCGACCATGCACTGCCCGTAACGATTCACCAAATCCTCTGCGATGGCGCTCCTTTGGATGTTATCACGCTTCTTCCCGTCGGCCCGGCCGGGACCACTTACTGTGTGGAATATCAGGCGACAGACGAGACGGGCATGGTATACCAGGCACAGCGCACACTGGTAAGCGTGGCTGCACCGTCTTCTGTACCGGAAGAAGCATCCCCTAACACAGCACCCCCTGCCGCTCCATCCGCTCCCGAACCGAGCCCACCGGAGCAATCGCCCGAACCCGAAAATTTGGTCCCTATCCCATCCGACGAACCACTCCCGACCGCCCCTCCGTTGCCCATAGGTCTGCCTGTCACCTTCCGGGATGGCATGCACTTCCTGACTGATCCGGCTTACCCGGATGAACCTATACTGCTCTATTGCATGAACCACGCACTGGCGCAGCCGCACCCTTCCCTCCGGCATCCAACGGTTCCCAACTACACCGAAGGATACCTGACTCCAGAGCATTTCGCCTCTCAAGCCCAATACGACGCCTTCCTATTAGATCTCAAGCGGCTTTTATTCGCCGGTTATCCCAACAACGGAGCAGACCTTTACAAACTTGTGCCTTATGGCACGCCGCAAGCCCCCTCCCCCCAGGAACTCAACCATATGCTGCTCCTGCCTCCGCAGCTGGCAGTGGATTTTCCCTATTTAACGCAGCAGCAATTCAGCCTAAGTCGCTTGCAGGACGAGTTACAGCAGGACACACTGCGCCGATTTGTGGGCGAGGTGCGCAAACTATGGCCCGATCAAATCACCCCCCATGGATTGAGCTATAACGACATTGTATCTACGCCATTTTATAAAGCCGTGTTCTGCATGACCTTTTCCGGTGCCCATCCGACACAGGAAGAAGTTCTGAACGCCTTTGCCTTTCTTTACTCCTCTGCCTACTTTGTGACCGAGTCGCAGGCTTATCACTCCACTTGGGCTGCCATGGCCATGCTGATGCACGATCACCACATTGAATACAATGACTACCCTTCCTTCTTTCTCGACGAACTGGGGCAGACCCTGTATCAATATGCACGGCATGGCCCTCTGTTGGAACAGGAACCCTCCTGCGATGCAATTTCAGTGGAGGGCGATCTTATCTTCCGCTATAATCCGACCGACGGAGCATGGCACAGCGGCACACTGACGATCTCCGAACCATCGGAATATCACGGGCGCTACCAATTACTCCTGCCGGAGGGAGTTTCTGTCCTCTGTGAAAATCCGGAGCAACTCTATGCAAACGAACCCTTCGAACTGATTTCAACCTGTCTCCCCACTTCCGGAAGCACCTTTTCGCTGAAAAGCACCATCCGCTGGCTCAAGGAAGTCAAACAATACACCCCCATTGAGGCTCCGGAATTTCAGCACATGGCAGGCTCTATTCTTCGCCGGACCACTGTGTCCAAGCCGTTTTCTTACAGCGGACAGCCAGAAGGGTCGCTGACCATTTCCAAGGTGGTAATCGGACCTCCTGTGGAGGTTCCAGACGAATTCTCGTTTGTCCTGACTTTGTCCGATCCCTCTATACACGGACAATACGGAGATCTGACCTTTACCGACGGGGTGTCTCACTTCACCTTGACGGACGGTGAAACGAAAACCGCCGTCCATCTGCCCGCCGGCACGACATACACGGTCGTTGAGGAACCAAATCCACACTACACTTCCTCCGCCGATCATCCAGAAGGCACCATTCTGTCCAACCGATCCGCAGCCGTACAATTCGAGAACCTTTGGCAAACCAATTTGTGCATTGAAAAGCAGGTACTCGGCTCTCTGGGCGATCGAACCAGCCCCTTTCACTTTGACCTCACGCTGTGCAATCCCGACGGAACACCTTTAGAGGGAGACTTCCAATGTCTGCGCATTACCTCCGATGCTGACGGCCAATCCCTTCCTTCCATAGAAGAAACCGTAACATTGACCGCCGGAACCGCAACCATCTCCCTCACCCACGGGCAACAGCTTCAAATCACCGGTATTCCTTTTGGCACCCGCTATACCGTGACAGAACAGGAGGCCGACCGGGACGGCTACACCACGACTTGCACTCCAGACAGCGATCCCACCTCCGGCACAATGGAGCATTCGGTACACTTATGTTTTCACAACACCAAGGAACCCGTCCCGCCCACCGGATTGTCTGCCGCACCCGGAGCTCCGGTCGCAGCAGACATCGGATTCGGAGTCGGTACACTGCTGTTCCTGCACACGCTCCGGGCACTTCGCCGCAAAGGAGGCTGGTTCCATGTCTGATACAGATACCGCAACGCAGCCGACAAAATCTGTCGTTCCATGGACCGATTTGCTGTTTTTGGGGCTGAAGCTGGTCGTCTTTGCACTGCTGCTCTCTGTCTTTTTTGGCTTGATCTTCGGCGTATGCCGCTGCACGGACGCCTCCATGAATCCCGCCTGCAAGGCAGGGGACCTGATCTTCTACTACCGCCATCCAGATACCTACCATCCCTCCGATTTGATCGTGGTTCAGCAGAACAACACACTTCAGATTCGCCGAATCCTCGCCGGAGAGGGGGATGTGGTGAATCTCACAGCACAGGGGCTGGAGATCAACGGCTATGTCCAGCCGGAACCGGAGCTTCATACCGATACACAGCCAGCTACAGGCGGCATTTCCTTCCCCATCACCCTTGGGCCGGGAGAGTATTTTGTCCTCGGCGACAACCGTCCTCAAGCAAAGGACAGCCGTATATACGGTCCGGTGTCCCACAGCCAAATCAAGGGAACGGTCATCACCCTACTTCGCAGAAACGGATTTTGACTGCATGCCCGCTCCACCTTACCATCCGCTCCGCACTAGGAGTCGTCTCAATCAGAAAGGACTGTTTTGCATGAAAAAATCACTTCACACTTTAGGTTTGGTCCTCGCACTGATCGTTTCGCTATCCACTTCGGCGTTTGCCGTGGATGTGCCCACCGTAGACACCGGCACAGAAACGCTGGAGGCTGCTGTCTGCATCACCAAGGAATTGCAGATGGCCGAGGGCCTTACCATTCCAAACGCCGAATTTCGCTTTGAGGTAACCCCCATCACCAGCGATGCTCCCAGCGCAAGCATTGCCCCAATCCTCTACCCTGCCGACGGCACACAATCCAATCAAACCACCGAAGGAGGACTGGTCAAAGTCACGCAGTCTTCCCCCATTGTATTTGATTCCTTTCCCCATGCCGGCCTCTATATCTACACCGTGAAGGAAACCACAGGAACATATACCGGCGAAGGCACAATGCAGTATGACCAAGCGACCTATACCTTGCGGGTCTATGTAGCAAACAAAGAACCCTGCGGATTGTATATCCAGACAATTACCGCCGAAACAGATGCCACCAAGCAGCCGGAGATTCGCTTCATCAACACCTATGCAAAAACCACTTCCCTGACCATCCGCAAGGACACCCAAGGCGCACTGGCCAACAAGCAGAAGAACTTCTCCTTCACGATCCAGTTCACCAATGCCGCAACCTCCGACAACGCCGAGTTTGTCGGCCGCATGGATGGCGCAGCGCCCGTTGATCTGCACTGCCCGGTCGGGCAGGAGATATCCTTTACTTTGAAGGATGGTCAGACCCTCTCCTTCGACTCCCTGCCCGTGGGCACCCGTTATGTAGTCATTGAGCAGGGCGAGCAGGACGGCTATCTCCCCAATGTCACCGTCACAGAGAACGGACAGATCACCCACACAGAACATGGAACCACAGATGCCCAAGCTATGTCCTCCGTTCCTCATGGCGCTTCCAGCAACCTGGTGGGCGAGCAAGAAAACCATGTGCACTTTGTCAACGCCCATCAGGACACCCCCATCACCGGCCTGACGCTGACGAACCTCCCCTTCCTGATGATAATCGGCATCACCTTGACTGCCTTGGCCACTCTGTTGCTCCTGAAGCGCCGCCCGGCTTCCCATGAATGAACTTCTGGCGCAGATTGATCCGCATCACCGATGCGGCCGTTACGCTGTTGATGCTGTTATTTTTGCTTCCGCTTCTTTCATACGGCATTTACGCCCTTTGGGATACGCAGCAGATTTACAAAAGTGCTGCTTGTTCCCTGTACCAGGACGCCCGTCCCTCCTCCGAAGAATGCACTTCCTTTATTGAGTTGCAGGAACGCAACCCCGAGGTCATTGGGTGGCTGAAAATTGACGGAACCGGAATTGACTATCCGCTGCTTCAAGCCGACAACAACACAAAGTATGTCAACACCAATGCCACAGGGTCTTTTTCCCTCTCCGGCAGTCTGTTTCTCGACTGCCGGAACAATCCCGCATTCACCGATGTAGTCCATGTGATTTACGGTCATCACATGGAGCAAGATGTCATGTTCGGCGGCTTGGATGCGTTTGCTTCCCAAGCCTACTTCGACGCCCATCCGTGCGGAGCCCTGTTTTATGGCGGTGCTTGGCACCAAATTGATTTTTTTGCCTTTGCTGCCGCTGACGCTTACGACCCGGTTTTCTTCCACTCGCAGTCCAGCGATCCGGACGAAAGCCAGCACTATCTAGATTATGTATATGCACACGCACTGCAAAGCCGTCCGCAATCCTTCCCACCTGACGGTCCCTTTGTCGCTCTGTCTACCTGTGCGGACACATCCACCAACGGACGCCACCTCCTGATTGGACGCATCTGCGAGGCCGCGCCGCCAGAATGAGGTGATTTCAACTATGCAAAAAACGCACTGTTTCCTTCGTCAGGTGATGGCATTCGCTCTCATTTTTGCCGCTATATCTCATGCCCATGCCGTATCGAATGGAGTGCAGACCAACCTCCCCATTCAGCAGCACTTTATCACGGAGGCCGACGGGATGGTGCAAACGGAACCAAGCGCAACCTACGAGCTTGCCGCCATGCAGCCTTCAAATCCAATGCCGAAGGGCAGCCAGGACGGAATTTACCAGTTTACCCTCACCGGGATCGATACAACCCTGTCTCTTCCCCTTTGGTTTGACCATGCCGGCACTTATGGCTACACCTTGCGCCCGATTTCCGTGTTCCCCGCAGACAGCAGCCCTGACCAGCACTGCTATCAAATCTATGTTTCGGTGCAAAACGGCCCCGATGGTGCCTTGAGCATTCAGATGATCGCCCAGCATTCCCAAGAAGCAAAGTCCAACACCATCCTCTTTGCCCATCACCTCCACGGGAATCCGGCTGCGCTCTCCCCTCAAACCGGAGATTTCGCTCCCATGCTTCTGTGGTGGATCTGCCTTCCACTCTCCGTCGGATTTCTTTTTTTACACCGCCGGAGATCCACCACGCTCTAAACAACTCTCCTCTTACCATAACAGCCGCCGATTCCTGCGGGAATCGGCGGCTGTTTCCATAGCAATCGTCCAAAGAACCAGCGCCGCCGCAGAAATCTGCGGCGGCGCTGTTCCGATATACAGCGGTCTGCAAGTCCTTACTGCTTCTCGGTCATATATTTCTTTGCATCCTTCAGGAAGCTCCACACAATCAGCACCATAACCGCACCGATGGGGAAGGCCGCCACAATACTGACCGACTGCAAATTGCTCATGGAGCTGTCTGCAAAAATCAGAGCGATGGGCAGCAGAATCAGCAGGATGCACCACATCAGCTGAATCAGGCGGTTGGGCTGCTCCTCTCCCTTCAGGCGATGATAGCTGTAACAGGACGCCGTCAGAGCAATGGAGTCAAAGGAGGTTGCATAGAATGCGATCATCGTAATCAGCACCACAGCCAACACGACCGGAGCCAAGGGCATGGTTTCAATCACATCTGTGATCAGCTTATAGGTATCTCCGGACTCTTTGAACTGTTCCAACAGATGTGTGGCACCGGACATCTCCAACCCCATGGAATAGTTGCCCAGAATCACAAAGCTGGAGATCGTGGATCCAACACCGAACACATAGCCGCCCAGAATGGTCTGGCGGATGGTGCGGCCCCGAGAAATACTGCCGATAAAGAACGGCGCCGCGACACACCAAACCATCCAATAGGCCCAATAGTAACTCGTCCAGTTCTGGGGGAAGAAACTGGTCCGACCAGGATCCGTGTAGGTAGCCAGTTCAAAGAAGTTCTGCACCATGCGACCCACCGACGAAAAACCAGCTTCCACAATATATCGGGTCTGACCGCAGAACAGCAGCACATACAACAGAAGACCAAAGAACAGATAGATGCAGGCCTTTGCCAGCCAGCTGATTCCCTTAAACCCGTGGAGCAGCGAGTAAGTGTAGATAATGCAGGTAATGATCAGAATAATAATGGTCACCGCCGTGCGATTGAGCTCCACATGGAACAGCGAGTTGATGATCATGGTCATCAAGGGCGTCGCCACGCTGAAGGTAGTCGCCGTACCGGCAATCAAACCGAACACTGCCAACAGGTCAATGACCCGTCCGCCCCATCCATCGGTATGCTTGCCCAAAATCGGCCGGCAGGCCTCCGAAAACTTCTGGCGGTCTCTCTGACGCACATGGAGCATAAAGCCAAAGGCCGCTGCCAGCACCAGATAGAAGCCCCACGGAACCAGGCTCCAATGGAACACCGGAAACACACCGGCCCAATCCTGCACCGAGCCCAGCTCGGCAATGTGGGGGTCGTTGGCATACATGAACCACTCCGAGAAGGAGTAAAACAAAATATCCGCCGCAAGGCCACAGGTGAACATCATGGAACCCCAGGCAAAGAAGGAGTACTTCGGCTTCTCGTTGGGCTTACCCAGCACGATATTGCCGTATTTGGAACAGGCAATAAAAATGGAAAACAAGAAAATGCCCAAACCAATGATCAGGTAGTATGTACCAAGGGTATCTCCAAAAAAGAAACGGATTTTGCCCAAAATCAAGTTGGACTG
>JARIAU010000033.1 GCA_029257695.1 Oscillospiraceae bacterium | reverse complement strand
GGCATTGATAGCTGTGGTATGTTGATTTCTGCTATCCACGAAGTGGACGGTCAGGAAGGCCTGAATCTGATTCAGCTGGACGAGCATATTCCTGCTGGTGCAAAGATGTATTGATGTACCGTTTCCCTCTAAAAGAGAGACGTACTTCATTTTGAAAATCAGCTAAAAAACTGCATCGTACATCAAAGTTACATCCAACGATGTCAAACTTTGTGCATCGATAAAAAACATATCATTGTGAAATGGGCAATCCCTTGATGGGATTGCCCATTTTTGTTAAAATGCATTCAGAGTAGCGTGTTAGATATATTTGAAATTAATTTAACAAATGAAGTTTGGCAGAAGATAAGTAAAATTGACCCAATAGCCTGCGAGGAAAACGAATATGAACGAGCATCGTCAATTAACCAAAGAAGAGTTTACCTGCATTGCTCCCGCTTTGGAGAAATATGGGATCCAGAATCCGTTCAGTGTATCACGCTTTATAGATACCAAACTTGATAAACTCTACGATGTTTATCTTTTAGACCGTGGTGAAAAATCCATTCTTAAAAAGACGAGCCCTGCAGAAAAAGATATGGGCATATATGCCTGTTATTTTGATGGTCATCATTTCGCAGTTCCGAAAATTTTGGACTCTTTTTCTGTGGGCAAAAACCATTTTGTTCAAATGGAATTCGCAGATGGGTCTGATGCCAGAGGATGCAGCGAAGCAGAGGGAGCACGCATCGGGAAAGCCTTGGCTGACATTCAGTCCTATTATTTGACTACAGGTGGTCGAACAGAAAAATCGGAATCATATTTTAAAAAGCAAATTGGAAAACAGATCGAAACAATCAGACCTCATTATCCTGAGTATTCCGCTGTATTTGATTTTGTCGAACAAAGATTTTTTGAAGCGCCCCAGACATTGATTCACGATGATTATCTTCCCATCAATGTACTGTTAAATGCTGACAATCTTTGGATCATTGATTGGGAATATGCAGACATTCTGCCTTACTTTCTTGATCTTGGGCGGTTTGCTTTTGTATACGATATGGATAACCGTTTTTTCATAAGTCAAGCGTCTGCTGAATCGTTCTTGAAACGTTATTATCATCAAATGAAAACGAATCCTGAATTTTGCGTTCGTGAGAAAGAGTTTAGGCTGGATATTTCAATTTCTGCATTTTGTCAGTATCTACTATTCGTGGCCTGTTCTCTAAATACGACCGACGCAAATCCTTCGGTTCAAATTCCTGAGTCGATAGATAAGATCTATCTTGAAAAAATCATGCAACATATTCGCGATAACTCTGGTCAATGCTTGCACTAGTCAGAATGGAGACGGTGGTTATATGAAGGGAAAAGGAAAATGTAAGGACATTCTATTCTAATCAAACCATGGTGGAAACATGGTTGTGAGCTATTATTAAGCTTTTTTGTTTCAGCTGTTTTTTCGCCTCAAAACCAACAATCTCTTATGGAGATTGCCCGGTTTTAAATAATACTTCTAAAAAGGAATGATTGCAATGAAACGATGGCTTGCACTGGCACTGACCTCTTTGATGTGTGTTTCTTTGGCGAGCTGTGGCACCTCGAAAAAAATCCCACTGCCCTTTGAGGTATCCGATGTAAAGGGCATTGTTTTGTATCACTACACCACTCCAGAGGATGCCGAGCAGAAGACACTTCGCTATCAACACGAATTAGAATCCATTTACAACATGCTCTCCGGAATCTCCATTAAGCAGAACGAAGCGGAATCATACACCGGAACCTCCACCACCATCTTCCGCTTTACATTGAAGGATGATGCCATTTATGATGTAATCTACCAATTGGAAGATATCACCCACGGCACTGTTTGGGTTAGCGGCGACCACACCCCCTGGTTCACCTCTACAAATTTGGAAAGTCTTTGGTTCGCCAGTGATGTGGATTCTGCTCCGGCCGCCTTTGGTGAACTACCCATACCAGAATAACTGACACTTGTTACCATACCAATCGAGGAAAAGGAGTGTATCTTATGAACGCAGCAGAAATAAACCAATTACTTGATGTGTATCATTGGCTGATTCCAAACAAGCCGGTAGAGTTTTCCTCTGTGATCGAAACACTCAAACAACGATTTCAAGCAACCGAACTGGATTCCAGCCAAATCCCAAACCTAAAAATGCACCAATTTAACGCTCTCCATCTGCCTAAAAACGAGGAACTGCATTTGTGCGAGGCCCAATTACACATACAAGCCATTCGAATTCCCATCACTCCACAAACCAAAATGTATACCGAGCGTGATTTTGTACCTCCTTCCTCCGATTCTGACGGAAAGCCTTACATCTACTTAGCCTATGAAACGCAGGTAGGGTACTGTCGCTCCAACAGCAATCGACTGTTTTTGGAATGCCGCCTGATGCAAGGCATTTCTCCTTCCGAACGAGAGCAAAATACCGAACGCTGGCGTGATTTCATCTTTTTCCTAAAAACCTACGATGAATCGTACGGAAGCTCCCTTGGTTGAACCACCGGCTTTCGCTCTTCTCTTTCCCGTACAGTCCGGACCACTGAACTAAAGTGGTTCGGACTTTTTATGTATATTGCATTCTATTTATCATTTCGACAATTCAAACCAATTCTTTTCCATCGTGTTTCGTGTTTGTATATAAATATAGAAAACTATTTTCATTGATTCCGTGAATTGAAAAAAAGATTCAAAACAAGTATGATTAGAATGAATAATTCGCAGCTGCAGAATCCACCACACCACTGCAATGCGAGCCCAGGCACCCCAATTCACCCATTGGAGTGCTCCAAAAGGAGGATGAATTGATTGAAAAAGCGCACGATCAGCCTGTTGTTGGCTCTGTGTATGGTTTTCTCCATGGTCATGCCGACCGTTGCCGTGGACCAAACCCAGACCACCACCGACTCACCTGCTGCCACGCAGGACTTGCCCGCAGTCCCCGAGGCCTCAACCGTTCCCGAGGAGGAACCTCCGGTTCTCCCTGATGCCGAGCAAGCTCCCGAAGAAACACCTATCCCAGAGGATTCAGCACAAACCGATGAAGCTCCGTCTGAGGATGCCGTCGTGACGGCTCAGGCTTCCACTGCTCCCAGCATCCCAGGCTATACTCAGGTAACTTCCGGCACTCTGGATACCGGAAAGTACTATCTGATTGTCAGTGCTGATCCTCAGGGCAATCTGTTTGCATTCTATCCTTCCAAGGATGATAAAAACGCAGATCCCGGCAATACCATTGTAAAAAATCATTGTGCCGAGGGAACCTTTGTTGCCCAGCTTACCACGAGCAATGGATCTGTATCCGCTAAGTGGTTGAAGGACAACACCACCTCCCTGCCAATGGAGCAACTGCATTTCACTGTTGCCCCAAGCAACGGCTATACTTTCAAGTCGACCAACGGACTATATCTCTCTTTGGATAAAGTCATGCTTGCTGATGCTCCCACAGTGTTCAATGTCACTTGGAACGCTAACAAAAACAACGCTGTAAAAGTTTCTACTAGCAAGCGTATTCTGACCTTCAATAAGGCCGGCGACGCCACTGAGTTTAATCCTGGAAAAGGTTTCGCCACCAACTTCTGGGGCCCCGGTGTAGACAGCGGTCTTCCCATTTATTTGTACACCAAAGATGGTGCAAACGCTCCCATTGAGGTGAATAAGACCGAACTAAAGAACACCATCAACCGTGCATCTGAGATTTTGAAATCCTCTCTATACACCGAGGAGAGCAAAACCGCTCTGACCAAGGCACTGGATGCTGCAAAGGCCGAAAATGGCAAGCAGGATTCCACCGCAGATTCCGTAGCTGCGGCCACCCAAGCTTTGGTGCGTGCAATGCAGGCAATGAAGCCCATCGCCAGCATGATTGCGGACGGTGCTCCGGCCAACGGCACCACTCACGGTCAGCCGTTCCCGGCTGGAACCGGCACCAGCCAGACCTTCCGTATTCCTGCCATCACCACTCTGCAGGACGGCTCCCTCGCCGCTGCCATTGATGCCCGTTGGGACAAGAGTCCGGACGGCGACAACATCGACACCCTGTTCAGCATCTCTACTGACAATGGCAAGACTTGGAATTATACCTTCCCTAACTTCTTTAATGATAGCATCAATAAAATGCACGGTGATTCCACCGCTTTCCTCGATCCCGTTATGATTCAAGGCAAGGATGGCACCATTTATCTGATGACCGACCTGTTCCCCGCCGGCCACTATATTGGTGATGTGGACCGTTCGACTGGCTATGTAGAAATTGATGGAGAACAGCGCATGGTGCTGTACACCATGCTCAAAGGACAAAACGAGAAGAATTACACCTACTATGTCGGCGACTTCAGTTCTCCCGATGCCAACGGGAAAGCATATGCTCCCGTAATTGCTAAGGGTGACACTTCTCATACCCCTGTCTACTATGTCGATGACCACTACTATCTCTACACCGTGGACAAGGCTCCGATGTACTGCCAGCAGCTGGACAGTGACAAGTATGTGGAGCAGAATGTATTCTTCTACAATGCCGACCTGCATGTGCGGAACGCAACCTATCTCTGGTTGGTCACTTCCAAGGACAATGGAAAGACTTGGTCTGCACCTACGATCATGAACCCCCTGGTGCGTCCCGAACCAGAGAGCAACCACACCCACCGTTTCTATGGCGTAGGCCCCGGTGCCGGTCTGGCTCTTGAGGACGGCACCGTGATGCTGACCTGCTATACCAACACGCCCGAAAAGTCCAGCTTTATTTACACCCGTGATCAGGGCAAAACCTGGCACCGCTCTCAGACCGCTACTACCGGTGGTGACTGGTCCAGCGAAAGCACTTTGGTGCAGATCAATGATACCACCGTCCGCCAGTTCTGCCGTGACGGCCATCATGTCCTACGCTACACTGACCATATCTGGAATGGCTCTGCATGGGTACGCAAGGGTGAGCCGGTGCGTCTGGACAATGTTATAAAGACCTCTTACAATCAGTTGTCTGCCGTCCGTTATCCCAAGCTCATCAACGGAAAACCCGCCATCTTGGTTTCTACTGCCGCAATGCCAAGCAACAGCAGAAACCACGGCATGATTTACACCTTTACGCTGAATGAGGACAACACCATGGAGCTGATCGGCTCCCACGAAATCACAAAACCCGGCTCTACCACTGAAATCGTCGGCGAGGTGTACGGCTACTCCAGCCTGACGGTGCTGAACGACGGTTCCGTTGGCCTGCTGTATGAGGACACTTTCAAAAGCAGTAAGTACATCAATCTTCCCATTGAGGTGCTGGCTCCCGGTGCCATTGTGGATGGCAAGCGCACGGTTGAGGTCCCCCTGTATGGCACTTACGAATGCACCATCTCCCCCCTTCCCACGGAAGAGGAGCTGAATGCACTGGATTCTTCCGTTGTCACCGCTGAAATTCAGGGCGACAAGGTGGTCTTTACCGGCATCGGCGAGGGTACCGCTTCCTTCACCAGCAACGGGATCACCACCGTCATCAAGGTGGTTCCCACCTATCCCACCAAAGCGATTTCGATTCCCTGCAACGGTGAATTCTCTGTGGATGTGGGCGCAAATCCCACCATCGTGAACCACAGCAACATCACCACAACCCTGCATCCGATCACCGTGGTTGGCGGACAGGGCACGACCGGTAAGGACAAGAATTTCAACGGCGATCCCGAGGCTCTGGCAACTGCCCTGTACACCTTCCAGCAGGATGGAAACAAGTTCCAAGTTTCTGCCCCCACCGCAGATGGAACCATGACCTGGGTAAACCCCTCCGGTGCCAACGGATTCCCCTTCCATACGCAGCCCACTTCGATGGAATTCGTCCCGAATAACGACGGCTCTTTCTATCTCCGCAACGGAGACAGCCGCTATCTGTTTTTCTGGCCCAACAATGCAAACCAGTACTCCTACGATGCCGTGGACAGAACGAGTGGCTTTGAGGCCGGCTGTTCCTTCCTGCTGTACCGTCCTGCCGCTCAAGGCGAGCAGTCCAGCACGGAGCTTCCCGGCTATGTTGCGGTGAAACAGCCCGAGAACAACGGCAAATATCTGATCGTTTCGAAGGTCGGCAACAGCTACTTCGTCATGCGTCCTTCCACGGACAGCAGCAACCGTTATTCCCATGTGCTGATGTCCAAGCCGGACCTGGCTCAGGTTTCTACCACGGCGGGCAACACCTTGGTGTTCCGTCCTGAAAAGAATGCCGGCAACGCCAACATTCTGGTGGATGGCTTGGTTTATCAGATTTCGATCACGCATCAGCTGACTCGTGTGGAGCGTGTGGAACCCACCACCACCTCGGAGGGCAATATTCTGCACTGGCATTGTGATCACTGCGGCCAGAACTTCTTGGACGAAGCCGGAACGCAGCCGGTGGATCATGTGGTTCTTCCCAAACTGACGGCTCCTGTGGACCCCTCCACACCGGACACCCCCAATCAGCCGACAACGCCCGATCATGGCGGCTCCCCCAATCAGCCTGTGACGCCCGATCATGGCACTTCCACGAATCATCCTGTGGCGCCCGATCATGGCACCAACTCCAATCCTACCACCGGCGACTCCGCACACCTCGGCCTTTGGCTGGCTGTCTTTGTTCTGGCCGGTGCCGGATTCGGTGTGATTCTGGTGCAGAAGAAGCGTAAGCAGCAGCCCTGACTCGCTTCTGTTGACGGCATCCGTATTCGATGCGTCAAACTGACTTTAACACGGCCTTGCCCTTAACAGGGTAAGGCCGTGTTTCTCATTCTCCTCCTGCACTTTTATTCTTATATTTGCGCCATTTTTGACCACCTCCTCTTGTCTCCCCTCGGTCCCCGTGTTAAAATCCTCCTATCTAAGGTCTGTCTTTTCCAAATCATATATTCTTTTATCTGATAATCATTTTTATTATTGAATTGTTCTTCCATATGCGGTATACTAACTCTTAATGTATATTTTCTGCAAAATCACTTCACTCCACTTTGATTGGATTGGATCCCGTGATTTTGCCTTTGCTTTGTCAGATCAAATGAAAGAAGGAGAGCTTTGCAGTGAAATCTCGGACCAAACGAATGATATTTCCATTGTTCCTGTTGTCGCTCCTTGGCATTTTCTTTTCCTTTATGACTTATCGCTCCTCGATCAAGGAGATTGAAACGGAACAATTCAAGCGTTCCTTACGAGAGCAGACCCAAGTCAAGCTGGAAAACACTCGATACTATATCAGCAATATGGCCTACGATCTGGACTCGGTGTCTCGGATGGTCGCAGAGTATGACACTCTGTGCCGTCCGGAAGTGCTCCAGGTGCTTACAACCGCAAACGAACTCAATGCGTTTACTTATACGGCTGTTGTGGATGAAACCGGACTTGGCTTCGATCAGGACGGCATACCGATCGACATCTCCGACGAGGACTATTTTTATACCTCCATGGACGGCTCTGTTGCCTTCTCCGAAGTACAGTCCCTGCCGGATGATCCGGACACCTGTGTGCAGATTGTCACCTGTCCCATTTGGTCCGAGGACAATGAAGTGATCGGTGTCACTTTAGGTGCTTTAAATCTGGACGATCTGAACCAAGCGCTCAATCCCGGTGGTGGTGCAGAAAATGCCTCCCTTTACATTGTAGACTCCAATGGAAACTATATCAGCCGCTTTCAAACGGATTCCTCTTCGACCCAATATGTGAATTTCTGGGACGATCTGGCCGAAGTGGATTATCCCGTAGATGAACTGCGCCAAATG
>JARIAU010000016.1 GCA_029257695.1 Oscillospiraceae bacterium | reverse complement strand
GTGCCTAAGGTACTCGACGGAAAATGAAATAGAATGTTCAAGGACGGTAAAGCAATCGCTTACCGTCTTTTTTCTATTGGGGGGAAATATTCCCCAATGCTGAAGATCAAACAAAAATTCCAGCTATAAAGGTAGGTGGAATACCAATCGGTATTTCTCGAGCCATCAAGCACAGGCCCATACAGGATTCAAACAGAGTAAATGTTCGGCTGATATGAATCTTGCGTGCTATCGGCAAAACAGTGAAGGAATATAAAAAAGAGGCTGTTGCAAATGCAACAGCCTCTTATCAGAACGACAAAATAGGGGAGTGAATTACTTCAGCTCGACCTTAGCGCCAGCCTCTTCCAGCTTAGCCTTCAGAGCCTCAGCGTCCTCCTTGGAGACAGCCTCCTTCAGAGTAGCGGGAACGCCCTCGACGGTAGCCTTAGCCTCAGCCAGGCCCTGGCCGGTGACCTCGCGGACAGCCTTGATGACCTTGATCTTAGCGGAAGCGTCGAAGGATGCCAGGACGACATCAAACTCGGTCTTCTCCTCGACCTCAGCAGCAACAGCAGCGCCAGCAGCGGGAGCAGCCATAGCGGCGGCGGAAACGCCAAACTCCTCCTCCAGAGCCTTCACCAGGTCGGACAGCTCGAGGACGGACAGGTTCTTAACTTCTTCAATCAGAGCAGTGATCTTTTCGCTAGCCATGATAATTTACCTCCTAATAGTAAATGGAACTTTAGTTCAAAATAAAGATGCTGAATTATTCAGCAGCAGCCTCGGCGACGCCACCCTTGGACTCGACGATAGCAGCCAGGACAGCAGCCAGAGAAGTGATGGGAGCCAGCAGGGTACCCATAACCTGAGCCTGCAGATCCTTCTTGGAAGACAGAGCGGACATAGCAGTAATCTCGGCGTCGGAGAGGATCTTGCCCTCAACGAAAGCAGCCTTGATGTTGAACTTGTCGCCCAGCTTCTTGGAGTAATCGCTCACCATACGGATGGGAACGATGGGATCCTCGGTGCCGGTAGCCAGAGCAGAAGAGCCGTGCAGCAGGGAATCCAGTTCGGTCAGACCGCACTGATCCAGAGCACGACGCATCATGGTGTTCTTCACCACAGCGTAATCGACACCCTCCTTGCGCAGAGCAGCGCGCATCTCGGTATCTTCAGCAACGGTCAGACCACCGAAGTCGATGATGACACCGGACTCAGCGGAATTCAGGCGCTCAGCCAGAGCAGCAACAACAGCAGCCTTCTCGTTAATCACATTTGCGTTAGCCATTTGAATTTCACCTCCGAAAATAAAAAATCCTCCGCGTCAAAGGACAGGAGGATAACAATCAGAAAATAATTTTATTTCCAGATCGCACTCTCGGCAGGCGGCAGAACCTTTACACGAAAACCGTACCTGCTGTCTTTGAACGCAGTAGCTATTGTACCAGAGGAAAAGTGCTTTGTCAAGCACTTTTTCCTCTGGAAACAACAAAATTTGTTATATCAGAAGATTAACCAATCTTAGCGGAGTTAACCTTGACGCCAGGACCCATGGTGGTAGCCAGAGTGCAGCTGCGGATATACTGACCCTTAGCAGCAGCGGGCTTAGCCTTGACGATAGCGCCCATCAGAGCGGTGAAGTTCTCCTGCAGCTTGTCGGAGCCGAAAGAAACCTTGCCAATGGGGCAGTGGATGATGTTGGACTTGTCCAGACGATACTCGACCTTACCGGCCTTAGCTTCCTGAACAGCCTTAGCAGCATCGGGGGTCACAGTGCCGGACTTGGGGGAGGGCATCAGACCCTTGGGGCCCAGAACCTTACCCAGACGGCCAACCACACCCATCATGTCAGGAGTAGCAACGACCACATCGAAATCGAACCAGTTTTCCTTCTGGATCTTCTCAACCAGATCCATATCGCCGACATAGTCAGCGCCGGCAGCACGGGCAGCGTCAGCCTTGTCGCCCTTAGCGAACACCAGGACGCGGACGGACTTGCCGGTGCCGTTGGGCAGGACGATGGCGCCACGGACCTGCTGGTCAGCGTGACGGGAGTCAACACCCAGACGGACATGCAGCTCGACGGTCTCGTCGAACTTAGCGGAAGCGGTCTTGACGACCAGATCCATAGCCTCAGCGGGCTCGTAAGCAGCGCTCTTTTCGATCAGCTTAGCGCTATTCTGATATTTCTTACCTCTAAACACAGTCAGTAACCTCCTTAGTCAGCCACGATGACACCCATGGAACGGGCAGTGCCGGCGACCATGGACATAGCGGCTTCAATGCTGGCGGCGTTCAGGTCATTCATCTTAGCCTCGGCGATCTTGCGAACATCCTCCTGGGAGATGGTTGCGACCTTGGTCTTGTTGGGCACGCCAGAGCCGGACTCGATGCCGGCAGCCTTCTTGATCAGGACAGCGGCAGGAGCGGACTTGGTGATGAAGGTGAAGGAACGGTCGGCATAGACGGTGATCACAACGGGGATGATCAGGCCGGCATCGTTCTTGGTGCGCTCGTTGAATTCCTTGGTGAAAGCGGCAATGTTAACGCCGTGCTGACCCAGAGCGGGACCGACAGGAGGGGCGGGAGTTGCCTTGCCTGCGGGGATCTGCAGCTTCACATAGCCGGTAATTTTAGCATTTTTCTTCGGTGCCATGAAGAGTACCTCCTCGAATAATAGGATATTGGATGCGTTGTGATGTCGGGATTAGACTTCGACCAGCTCGACCTGATCCAGCTCGAGCTCAACGGGAGTCTCACGACCAAACATAGAGACAACAACGCGAACTTTATTTTTGTCAAGATCGATTTCCTCCACGGTGCCCAGGAAGGATTCCAGAGCGCCTTCGTTGATCTTAACGGTGTCGCCGACTTCGTAACCAACGACCACTTCGTGTTTTTCAACACCCAGTGCGGCAAGCTCCTCATCGGTGAGGGGAATGCCCTTGTTTCCGGTGCCGACAAAGCCGGTGACGCCGCGCACATTGCGGACCACATGCCAGCTTTCGTCGGTCATCACCATCTTAATCAGCACATAGCCGGGGAACACCTTGCGTTCCACGGTCTTGGGGCCGCGTTCGGTGACTTCGGTGACGGTTTCCATGGGAATCGAAACCTCATGGATCAGATCGTGAAGATTGCGGTTGTCCACATGCTTCATGATCGTGGTGGCTACCGTATTTTCGTAGCCGGAGTATGTGTGGAGTACATACCACTTTGCTTCTTCAGCCATGATTAAACCCCTTAGCCCTTAGCCAGATCAATCAATGCCTTGACAACTGCTGCAGCGAGCCAGTCAAAGAGCCAGATCAGAACGCCGACCACGAGAACCACCAGCAGGACGACAGCAGTATTGCGCAGGACCTGCTTGCGGGTGGGCCAGACGACCTTCTTCAGTTCGCTCTTCATTTCGCGGAAATAACGGGCAACGCCCTTAAACCAGCGGACGACAGCGTTGGGCTTCTTCGCTTTCTTTGCGGGCTTCTTTTCGGTGGTTTCCTGAACAGCCTTATTTTCCTTTTCAGCCATTAAAAGACACCCTTCTTTCTGATCAGTAAGTCGCAAATAGCTTACTTCGTCTCTTCGTGGACAGTGTGCTTTCTGCAGAAAGGACAATACTTGTTCATCTTCAGACGATCAGGAGTGTTCTTCTTGTTCTTCATGGTATTGTAGTTTCTCTGCTTGCACTCAGAGCATCTCAGGGTGATCTTCACCCGTGCGCCGGCCTTCGCCATACTTGGCACCTCCTTAATAAATATGAATCGGGCACAAAAAAAGGACTTCGATGGATGTACCCGTAAAGGTGAGTTCCGACCGAAATCCGTTCCATGTAGGCATGGCAAAGCCATGCTGTAACCCTTGAAAGGTTTCGGCAGAAGCTCTCTGCCTCCCTGATCCGGCGAACGAAGCGCCACGAAAGGGGACTTTGCACGCCTAAAAAAACGCACAACAAATACACCCAGTCTCACTGGTGTTTCCATTCTACTATGAACGAAAGTGGAAGTCAAGCATTTTCTTGCTATTTTTTTCGAAAAATGTTAGACTGTACCGAAGAAAACGAAGGAGGTATTCCTATGCGAATTATGGCAATCGATTACGGCGATGCCCATACCGGCGTAGCCATTTCTGACCTGTTGGGATTTGGTGCAGGCACTGCGGAAATCATCGACAGCCGCAACCAGGATGTGGTGGTTGAACGGCTGAAGGGATATATTAAGGATTATGGTGTCGAGGAACTGGTTCTCGGCTATCCCAAAAATATGGATGGTTCGTTGGGGGCTCGTGCAGAGAAGAGCGAAGCCATGGCCGAACGACTCAAAAAGGAAACCGGACTGCCTGTTACTCTTTGGGATGAGCGGCGAACCACCGTCGATGCCCATCGTATTTTGTTTGAGAGCGGTAAAAACGGAAAGAAGCGCAAAAAAGTCATTGATGCCGTGGCGGCAACTTTGATTTTGGAGGGCTTTTTGACCTATCGGAAAAGTCAGAACTAAATGTATGTATGATGAATCTTTCCACAGAACGGTGTGCGATCAGACGGATGGAACCGGAAGATGAAGCAGAGCTGTTTTCACTGCTGTCTGATTCAAAGGTCATGCAGTATTTGGAAGCACCCTATACGCAGGCGCAGACACGGGATTTTCTGAAGCAATTTGGGCTTAGTGCAGTTCCTTTTGTTTATGCAGTGTGTGAAAAAAATGGTGGAGCATTTATGGGCTATGTGATCTTTCATCCCTATCCCGGAGAAGACGGCTATGAGCTTGGTTGGGTGCTTCACCAAAAATATTGGAATCAGGGGTATGCAAAGGAACTGACTCGCAATCTAATTGCTTATGCCCATGAGCATCACATTTCATCACTTGTGATTGAATGCACCCCTGAACAGCAAGGAACA
>JARIAU010000100.1 GCA_029257695.1 Oscillospiraceae bacterium | reverse complement strand
TAGCACGGGGTCCATAGTCTTATAGCTGCACAAAAGCAAAGAAGCATCTGCAAAACGCAGATGCTTCTTTGGTACGGCGAAAGGGACTCGAACCCCCGACCTTCTGGTTCGTAGCCAGACACTCTATCCAACTGAGCTATCGCCGCATGTCGCTCTCGCAACAACACCGTTAGTATAGCACAGTATTTTTCAGAATGCAACCCCTTTTGCATATATTTGCAAAATTTTTTTCATTTCTTCCGGAACACTGGCACAGGTTTGGGGATATTTCTCCCGCAAAGCCGGTTGTGCCGACTGCATGATATAGGGATGCGCAACCGCATCCAGCATGGTGACATCATTCCAATTATCTCCAAAGGCAAAGGTCCGTTCCATCGGAATACCAAACTGCCGACAAACTGCACGGACGCCGTTTCCCTTGTTTGATTTACTGAAATCAATCCACGAATGGCCGGATACTGCCACAAAGGCCCGATCGCAGAACGCAGCACGAAAGGCAGCATCATGTTGGGCTGCATCATCCGTACACCAAACAGCAATTTTCATGATGTTCCGAGGCAGTTCTTCCCAGTGTTTCACCACTCGCACCTGCAATTTTTGGACATCCACCAACTGATGCAGCAACTGCTGTGATTTCGGAATGACGCAGATTTCCTCTTCCCCATCTGCCAAAAATTCACAGTTGGGTGTATTTTGCACAAACTGTGCGATTTCCATTGCCACTTCCGGTTCAAATGCATCGCAGCAAATCAACCGGTCCTGATAATACAAGCCGGACCCATTCTCTGCCAAAAACGCCATCTTGTCCGCCACCGGAGCGAACAAAGTCCGCAGGCTGGAATACTGGCGGCCGCTGGCGGCCACAAAAAGGAATCCCTTTTCGTGGGCCGCACGGACCTGCTCAAACACGGACTCCGGAATTACCGTTGTCTCTTCCGGAATCAGTGTTCCATCAATATCACTCGCAATTAATGTGTGCATCTTCAAAACGGTGCTTCACCATCTTCCTCCGATTCCAGATAATCCGGAACCTCTTCTGCACTGGCATCCGCAGCTGCACTCATAGCCATGGCGGCCGCATACTCTTCCTCCGTAGCTTCCGCCCCGGCGGCGGCATCGCCGTTCTCAATCTTCATACGCAGCCACTCTTCTTTGGAAATCAGAACCTGACGGGGCTTGGACCCCTCAAAGGGTCCGACAATCTTCCGTTCCTCCATCTGATCCACCAGTCGGGCTGCACGAGAATAGCCCAACTTCAAGCGGCGCTGAAGCATCGATACCGATGCCATTCCGGTGTCCACCACCACTTCGATGGCCGCAGGCAGCAGTTCGTCGGCATCGTCTGCCGGCTCTGCAGAGGCAGTCCCAGAGGACGAATTGTCCTGTTTCCCCTTCTTCCCTGTGCTTTCCGCATTGGATTCCACTTCCTGCATCACAGAGTCGTCATAATTGGCGTTGCTTGTCTGTTTAATAAATTCAACTACCCGAGCAACTTCTTCTTCCGTAATCATACAGCCCTGCACACGCATCGGCTTTCCAATGCCCAACGGTGCGTAGAACATATCACCCTTGCCCACCAGCTGTTCGGCGCCATTGCTGTCCAAAATAATGCGGGATTCCATTGCAGAAGCCACGGCAAAGGCAATTCGAGACGGGATATTGGCCTTCATCAGGCCGGTAATCACATCCGCCGAAGGACGCTGGGTCGCAATAATCAAGTGCATACCGGCCGCACGACCCATCTGTGCCACACGGCAAATGGACTCTTCCACTTCCTTCTTCGCCACCAGCATCAAGTCCGCCAACTCGTCAATGATAATCACGATATGAGGCATTTTCTCTTGGCCTTGCTCCCGCATATGGGCATTATAGGAATTCAAATCCTTTGCACCAATGTCAGAAAACAGACGGTACCGCTTCATCATCTCCGTGACCGCCCACTGCAAGGCACCGGCTGCCTTCTTCGGATCCGTCACAACAGGAATCAGCAAATGCGGGATGCCATTGTATCCGCTCAACTCGACCACCTTGGGGTCCACCATAATCAGGCGGACATCCTCCGGACTGGACTTGTAGAGCAGCGACACAATCAGCGAATTTGTACAAACCGACTTACCGGAACCAGTCGTACCGGCAATCAACATATGGGGCAGCTTAGCAATGTTGCCCACCACATTCTTACCGGAGATGTCCTTACCGACCGAGAAGGCAACCTTCGAGGTATGGGTGCGGAATTCCTTGGAATCAATAACCTCCCGAATCGGAACCGGAGCCACCAGCTGATTGGGGACCTCAATACCGACGACGCTGTTGCGCCCGGGAATGGGGGCAATTCGGACACCGGGAGCACCCAATGAAAGCGCAATATCACTGGACAGGTTGGTCAGTTTATGCAGCTTGACCCCCCGCATCAGCTCCAATTCGTACCGGGTAACCGATGGGCCACGGGTCACATTGATAATACGAGCATCGATGCCAAAGGACTGCAGTGTGCCATCCAACATTTCTCGGGTGCTGTTCATTTCTTCGTTGGCCGCCACATTGGATACACCTTCGGCACGATCCAGCAAATCCACCGGAGGATACTGATAAACCTCGGCTTCGGCAGAAGCCTTGGGGGCTGCCGTTGCAGCCACAACCGGGGTCGCC
>JARIAU010000091.1 GCA_029257695.1 Oscillospiraceae bacterium | reverse complement strand
CGGCCATCAGGGTGAAGAACACCGCCAGTCCGCCGGTGATGGCGCAGGCCACTTGTCCGCCGCCGGAGGTGACGGCCATGGAGGGGTCCTCCCGGTCGCAGAGCAGCTTCCGCTGCATCCCCACACGCATCCCGGTGGAGTAGTAGTTGGCACGGGTTTCATACACCCGCCCATCCACCGTGTAGGTCAGAATGGGGACGCGCCGGCGGTGGTGGGGCTTGCCGGGCACATGGAACGGATGCTCCTCTTCAAAACGAAGGATGGTCCCGATGCAGGGGACGCAGTGGCTGCGGCGCCGCCTGGCATGGAGCAGCAGGAATGCCGTCACGCCGTATAGGATGAGGGCGGTCAGCCCAAAAAGCAAAGGCAGGAAATTCATCGGGAAGCACCGTTCCTTTCGTTGTAGTCGGGTCCGTCGGTCTTTGGCTTGCGATGATAGGAAAACCGCAGAGGCGTATCGAATTGGAGGGTGTCCCAGTCCACCGTGTCCAAATCGTCGCAATCATAGAGAAGCAAGTCGATGTTGCAGTAGGAAAAATGGTCCAGAATCTGCTGTACCTGGGCATCGGTCAGGGTGTCGGCCTGCTCCAAGGCGATCCGCAGGGTGGTGTCGGTGGGCTGCTCCGTCAGATAGGTCCGCAGATCTCCGGTGGGAGACAACGGCTCCGTGGGCAGGACGCTCATGCTGGTGTGGGAATCCACCCTGCACTCGGGCAGGAGTGTCAGTACCTCGGCGGTGAAGTAGTCCGCAAGGTCGTCCTGTCGGTTCAGCAGGCTTACCGTGTCGGTGATCTGTCCGCCTTCGGTCACCCATACACTGATGGAGTTCCCGTCCTCGGTGGCTGCCACGGCAAAGTATTCGTCCTCGGAAAAGAAGGGGCCGTCCTGCCGCTGGACCACATCCGAAGAGGAAATGGTGCAGGAAAGGCCGTAGGTCTGCTGCAAATAGTCGGTGATGTAGGCCTTTCGCTCCGGCTGCGTGAGGTTGTAGAAGCGGAACGGAGGGTCTGCGGGGGCCCTGCCGCAGCCGGCACAGAGCAGCACCAGCAAAAGGGCGGTCAGGCCCAAGAAGGTCCGGCGTTTGGTCATGGCGGGGACTCCTTTCTTTGGCGGGTGGGCAGTTGGAGGGAAACCGAGGGGCGAAGCAGATGGTTCGGCTTGTCCTGCGGAGCGAACGGAGCGAGGCGAAGCAGCGTCCCTGCGGACGGAGAAAGGAACCGTCGCTGCACTCCGGAGGACAGGGGGCGGAAACTCGCAAGCAGACAAAGGCAAAACACTCCGGTGGACCGGAGAAAAAACGCACCGAAACAGAGCGCACACAGGGACGGGCATAGCACGGGTGGCTTCAGTCGGTCTGTGGAAAACAGTCCCGAACCAATCGAAAAAACCCCGTGGTTCCACCGAGATACGGCACAGCCAAGGGGTTTTCCGTGTCTTTTGTGGAAAACATGGGAAAAGGCAGGGACATCCGGCGCAGAAAGGCCGCCGATGTCCGAGGTCCCGCCGTTCCCTGTGGAATATCAGCGGAGCCACGCACTTCCGTCGGGGGACCCTCCGGGTTTGCGGAGCGGCCCGGGCCCCTGTCTGCGTCCGGAACGGCTTAGTCCAGCACTTCGCCCTTGCCGTTGAAGAGGGGCAGCTTTTCCAGGAACAACAGGTCGGAGCGGTTGGCGGCATCTCCTTCGGCCAGCACCGCCATTTTGCCCACCACGATGCCGCCGGCCTCGTGGACCAGATGCTCCATGGCCATCAGGCTCTCGCCGGTGGAAATCACATCGTCCAGAATGAGCACCCGCTTGCCCTTCATCTTCTTGGCGTCGCTGCCGTCCATGAACAGCTCCTGCACGCCCTTGGTGGTGATGGACTCATAGCGGACGGAGAACACGCCGTCCATATAGGCCTTGGCCGCCTTGCGGGCCAGCAGATACTCGTTGCGGCCGCTCTGACGGGCCATTTCGTGGATGAGGGGGATGGCCTTGGCCTCGGGGGCGATGATGTAGTCATAGTCCGGCGCAAGGGCCAGCAGCTCACGGGCGCAGGCCACCGTCAGCTCCACATCGCCAAAGACCACAAAGCCGGCGATCATCAGATCCGGTGCAATGGGGCTGAGCTTGAGCTGCCGCTTCAGGCCGGCCACCGAAAGTTCGTAAGTCATCATAGTATGATCTCTCCTTTTCCCCTGTTTTGTCGGGGAATACACAGTCTTGCTCTTCATTTTAGGTCAAAAACCGCAAATGTCAATCCGTGGTTGGAAAGAAATTGACAGAACCGTGAAAAACACAGGACAGAATGGGGAGAAATTCGTCATATTTGCGGAGGAAAGAAGATTGTAAAACGAAGAAAAATCCTGTAAGATGGAACGGTAAGAAAAAGGTACTACCTTAACAACATCATGGAGGAACATCAAGATGAAGAAATTGCTTGCAATGGTTCTGGCTCTGGCTATGTCCCTTGCTCTGGTCGCCTGCGGCGGCGAGGGCGGCAGCACCACCCCCAACGGCGTGGATGCTTCCAAGCTGAAGATCGGCTGCATTCTGGTCGGTGACGAGAACGAGGGTTACAGCTATGCCCACATCAAGGGCATTCAGGAGGCCATCAAGGCCACCGGCATTCCTGCAGAGAATGTCATCATGAAGTACTCCGTCCCCGAGGACGAGAAGTGCTATGATGCCGCTGTGGATCTGGTGGAGCAGGGCTGCACCCTGATCATTTCCAACTCCTACGGCCATCAGTCCCACATCCAGCAGGCCGCTATGGACTGCCCCGAGGCCACCTTTGTGTCCTGCACCGGCGACACCGCCAATCAGGTCAAGCTGCCCAACCTGAAGAACGCCTTCACCGGCATCTATCAGGCCCGCTATGTGTCCGGCGTGGTGGCCGGCATGAAGATCGCCGAGCTGGTGGAGCAGGGCAAGCTGACCGACGCCAACTACAAGGACGGCAAGGTCAAGGTGGGCTATGTGGGTGCATTCCCCTATGCCGAGGTCGTTTCCGGCTACACCGCATTCTTCCTGGGCATCCAGAGCGTCTATCCCGATGTGGTGATGGATGTGTCCTACACCAACTCCTGGTTTGATATCACGGCCGAAGGCACCGCTGCCGACTCTCTGATGGCAAGCGGCTGCGTCATCATCGGCCAGCACGCCGACTCCACCGGCGCTCCCGCTGCGGTGCAGACGGCACACGAGGCCGGCAAGACCGTCTATTCCGTGGGCTACAACATTGATATGCTGGAGGTTGCCCCGGATGTGGCTCTGACCAGCTCCACCAACGATTGGGGCCAGTTCTACACCTATGCCTTCCAGTCCGCTCTGGACGGCAAGGAGATCGACACCGACTGGTGCAAGGGCT
>JARIAU010000080.1 GCA_029257695.1 Oscillospiraceae bacterium | reverse complement strand
GAGCACTTGCCGGAAACGGCATGGGGCGAACCCCCTTCGGTGCGGCCTTCGGATTCGCTTGCAGAAGGAGCGCTTGCCGGAATGGCATGGGGCGGACCCTCTTCGGTGCGGCCCTCGGATTCGCTTGCAGAAGGAGCACTTGCCGGAATGGCATGGGGGGGACCCCTTCGGTGCGGCCCTGGGATTCGCATGCAGAAGGAGCACTTGCCGGAATGGCATGGGGCGAACCCTCTTCGGTGCGGTCTCGGATTCGCTTGCAGAAGGAGCACTTGCCGGAAACGGCATGGGGCGAACCCCCTTCGGTGCGGCCTTCGGATTCGCTTGCAGAAGGAGCGCTTGCCGGAATGGCATGGGGTGGACCCCTTCGGTGCGGCCCTGGGATTCGCTTGCAGAAGGAGCACTTGCCGGAAACGGCATGGGCGAACCCCCTTCGGTGCGGCCCTGGGATTCGCTTGCAGAAGGAGCACTTGCCGGAAACGGCATGGGGTGGACCCCTTCGGTGCGGCCCTGGGATTCGCTTGCAGAAGGAGCACTGGCCGGAAACGGCATGGGCGAACCCCCTTCGGTGCGGCCTCGGTCCGTCCGAGCAAGTGGGGCAAGAGGAAGCATCCGGTCGGTTGTTCCGCCTGGTCCTTTGAAGGGGGCGGAGCGAGCCGATGCATCGGTTCTCCGCTGTGGCCTGCAAAAGACACTCCGTTCCTCCGCACAAGAGGACAGGGGGGAGCATGGCAAGGGAGTGAGGGAGCGGGGCAGGACCGGTTGCGCACGGGGAACCCTCCGGCGGGTTCCCTTGCTTCCTTGCAAGGAGGCTGTGGGTGCGTTATAATGGAGGACACAACAAGCCGCCATTGGGCGGCGCCATCCAACGGAGCAAGGAGGTTCGTATGAAACACCCGAATTCGACCCTTCCCAAACGCTATGTGGTACTGGGCGCCCTTGCGGTGCTGGTCTGTTTGGCCGCCGTTTGGTGGCTGACCCCCAAGCACTTCCTCCGTGGCGTGAAATCGGAGGAAGTGAGCAAAATCGAAGTGCTGGACGGCAACACCGGCCATCGCTTTGCCATCACCGATTCCGAGGACATTGCCTTCCTGCTGGAGCAGTTCCAATCGGTCCCCATGAACAAGGAGCAGATTTCCATGGGGATGGGCTCCTCCTTCCGCATGCTGTGGCGGGACCGGAAGGGCAGAGAACTGGACTCCTTTACCCTCCAGACCGAGAACACCATCCGGGAAGGGGTGGTCTTTTACCGCTGCGACGGGACCTTGATCGAGGCACAGAGCCGCTTACAGGCGCTGGAAGAGGAATTGTGTCAAAACCCATAGGAATTCACGGTTGCGCGATAAAAACGGCACAGAGGGCGAATACGGAGCGCAAAACGGGGAAATAGAGGAGAGAAACGGATGAAAAAACGCATATGGGGCCTTTGGGCCGGAGCAGCCGTGGTCTGCATCGGCGCTTTTTTGGCACTGACCATGGAAATCGGCGTACCAAAAGCAAAGTTGGTGCAGGATCTGTACCGGTCCCAGCAGATCTCGGAGGAATGGGACACCGTCGGAGTGGCCTCCCATGAAATGGCCGCCTATCTCTCTTATCCGGACACCGAGGAGGAACCGGTGTGGTCCGTCTATGTCAACCGTCCGGGCCTGTCCTTTGGCTGGTTTTTCCGAGGCGGCGGGACGCTGTCGGCGGTGGAACGGGGCATCCTGGAGGTGCATCTGCCCCAAGGCCAACAGCACGCCTTTTTGTCCATGAACCGGATGGGCGTGGTTCGGGTAGACATCGACAACGGCTCCAAGGTGGAAACGGTGGATTTGCCCGCCGATCAGCCCTTTGTATTGGTGCTGCCGACCAAGCTGGCTTCCGTCACCTTCTATACGGTGGACGGAACGGTGGTGGAGCCGACCCCATACCAACTGTAAACCAAATAAGCGCAGCAACGCCCCCATCCGGTCTTGGATGGGGGCGTTTTTCGTGGAACCGGCAGAGGTCTGCGTGCGTTCCGGTCTGGCACATGGCGTGCGTATCCTTCCGTCGGCGCCCTGACCTCTGCATACCACGCTTTGGATGGTTGTCCTTCGGAACATGCTTCGGTCCTCGCCGTCCGTTTGAACACGCCCACCGGTCCTTCCGAGCGAAGGAGCTTCTTCCGCAGGCCGCCGATCAGGCCGGATGCTTCGGCACGCTTCGTTTGCTCCGAAGGACCGTGGGAGGAGGGACCCGAAGGTTGCTTCGGCTCGCTGTGTTTCGTCCGACGGACAGGGAAAACGACCGGAGCAACCACCGCCGGTTTCCGCTGCGGCACAACGCAAAAACCGCCCCATCCGACTGTTCGGATGGGGCGGTTGGTTGGGACAAAGGAAAACGGAATCAGGCGTCTTCTTCCTCGGCAGCGGTAATGGCGATATGCACCTCTTCCAGCTGCTTGGGCTCGACGACGGAGGGAGAGCCCATCATCACATCCTGTGCATTCTTGTTCATGGGGAAGGGGATGATCTCACGGATGGAGTCCTCACCGGCCAGCAGCATGACCATGCGGTCCACACCGGGAGCGATGCCGGCATGGGGCGGTGCGCCATAGGTGAAGGCATTGTACATGGCGGGGAACTTGGCCTTCACATCCTCCTCACCCAAGCGGACCAGCTCGAAGGCCTTGACCATGATCTCGGGGTCATGGTTCCGGACGGCGCCGGAGGACAGCTCCACGCCGTTGCAGACCAGGTCGTACTGGTCGGCCAGAATGTCCAGAGGGTCGATTTCGCCACGCTCGGCCTTCAACAGGGTTTCCAGACCGCCGGAGGGCATGGAGAAGGGGTTGTGGCAGAATTCCAGCTCGCCGGACTCCTCGCCGATTTCGTACATGGGGAAATCAACGATCCAGCAGAACTCGTAGCGCTCGGCATCCATATGGCCCTCGCAGGCGGCGCCCAGCTTGTTGCGGAGCACACCGGCCGTCTTTTGGGCAGTCAGCAGCTTGCCGGCGGTAAAGCCGATGAAGTCGCCGCTCTTCAGGCCCAGCTGCTCGGTCAGGGCATCCTTGCGGTCGGCGAGGAACTTGCTGACGCCGCCGGTCAGATTGCCGGACTCGTCCACCTTGCACCAGTAGGCCTTTTCGCCGGACTGGACTTCCACCTCGGCCATCAGCTTATCCACCGCCTTGCGGGCCAGCTTGCAGTCGCTGACCACAATGGCCTTGACGGTGTTGCCCTGGAAGGGGCCGAACTCGGTGGTGGAGCAGAGAGCGGTGACATCCTGTACGGTCAGGTCGATGCGCAGGTCGGGCTTGTCGCTGCCGTAGGTATCCATGGCCTCACGGTAGGGGATGCGCTGGAAGGGGGCGTCGGAGGCGATGTTGTACTTGCCGTACTTGGCAAAGATGGGGGGCAGCACATCCTCCAGAACGGCGAACACATCCTCTTGGGAGGCGAAGGCCATCTCCATATCCAGCTGATAGAACTCGCCGGGGGAGCGGTCGCCACGGGCGTCCTCATCCCGGAAGCAGGGGGCGATCTGGAAGTAACGGTCAAAGCCGGAGGTCATCAGCAGCTGCTTGAACTGCTGGGGAGCCTGCGGCAGAGCGTAGAACTTGCCGGGGTGCTTGCGGGAGGGGACCAGATAGTCCCGGGCGCCCTCGGGGGAGGAGGCGGTCAGGATGGGGGTGGTGATTTCCAGGAAGCCGTGCTCGGTCATGGCCGCACGGAGGGCGGACACCACATTGCAGCGCAGGACGATGTTGTCCCGGACGGCGGGGTTGCGGAGATCCAGATAGCGGTACTTCAGACGGGCGGACTCGTCGGCCTCCCGGCTGCGGTTGATCTCGAAGGGCAGCTCGTTGTGGCGGCAGCGGCCCAGCACCTTGATCTCGGAGGGAACCACCTCGATGTCGCCGGTGGGCAGCTTGGGGTTCTTGCTGGTGCGCTCCCGGACGATGCCGGTGACGGAGATGGTGGATTCCTTGTTCAGGGGCTTGATGACGCTCATCATAGCCTCGTTTTCGATGACCACCTGGGTGGTGCCGTAGAAGTCACGCAGCACGACAAAGGCGAAATTCTGGCCGACTTCACGGACATTTTCCATCCAGCCGACGATGGTCACCTGCTGGCCTGCGTTTGCAAGCCGCAGCTCGCCGCAGGTGTGGGTTCTGGACTGAAACATAGTTGTTACCTCACTTTTGTGTAGAATGAATGTAGATTATTCCTTGATGGGCTTACCGGCATCCTTGGCGGCCAGACCGGCAGCGATGGCGGCGATGGCCTCGGACTGCGGGGCGCTGAACTGCTCGCCGGAAGCGAGGTCCTTCCACTTGACTTCGCCGGAGTTGATCTCGTCCTCACCCAAGAACACGGCATAGGGGATGGCCAGCTTGTCGGCATAGCTCATCTTGGCCTTGAACTTCTTCTTCTCGGTGTAGAGCTGGGTGCGGATGCCTGCCTCACGCAGGGCGGTGGACAGGGCGATGGCCGGAGCCAGATCCTCGGTCATGGGCAGCACCAGAACATCGGCGGGGGCGCAGTTCAGGTCGCTGTTCAGCATCCCCTGCTCGCCCAGCACATAGAACAGGCGGGTCAGACCGATGGAAATGCCCACGCCGGGCAGCTGCTTGTTGGTGTAGTACTCGGCCAGATTGTCATAGCGGCCGCCGGAGCAGACGCTGCCGATTTCGGGGTGATCCAGCAGGGTGGTTTCGTAGACCGTGCCGGTGTAGTAGTCCAAACCACGGGCGATGGTCAGATCGACGGCGAAGTTCTCTTCCGGCACACCGAAGGAGGCCAGATAGCGGGTGACCTCGGTCAGCTCCCAAAGGCCCTGATCAAAGACCTCGTTGCGGCCCTTGTAGCCGTCCAGAGCGGCCAGCACTTCCGCATTGGTGCCCTGAATGGAGATGAAGGCCAGCACCTCGTCGGCGGCCTCGGCGGACACACCGCAGTCCTCGATGAGCAGGGTGCGGACCTTGTCGGCGCCGATCTTGTCCAGCTTGTCCACGGTGCGCATCACATCCTGGCTCTTGTCGGCCAGACCCTGCATGGCATAGAAGCCGTTGAGGATCTTGCGGTTGTTGACCCGGATCTGGAACCGCTTCAGGCCCAAGGTGGAGAAGGTGCGATAGATGATGGAGGGGATCTCCGCCTCGTTGACGATGTCCAGAGCGCCGTCGCCGATGATGTCGATGTCGGCCTGATAGAACTCACGGAAGCGGCCACGCTGCGCCCGCTCGCCACGGTAGACCTTGCCGATCTGATAGCGGCGGAAGGGGAAGGACAGCTGACCGTAATTGAGGGCCACATACTTGGCCAGAGGGACGGTCAGGTCAAAGCGGAGGGCCAGATCGCTGTCCCCCTTGGTGAAACGGTAGATCTGCTTTTCGGTTTCGCCGCCGCCCTTGGCCAGCAGGATCTGGGCATCCTCGATCACGGGGGTGTCCAGAGGGGTGAAGCCGTACAGGGCGTAGGTGGAACGGAGGGCGGACATGATGCGCTCCATCTGCTGCTGGGGGGCGGGAAGGAGCTCCATAAATCCGGAGAGGGTACGGGGTTTGATCATAGTCAATGATTCCTTTCCTTGTGATTTGTTTCGTTTGCAAAGAAAATGCCGTAACTTCGGCTTGTTTGTGGATAATTTCGTGGAGAAGTGCGGAACTTCTCGGGGGAACCTGCGTGGCTTGGCCGGATTTGGGGAACATGCACCCTCGAAAAAGCAAAAAGCCTGCAATTCGTCCAGCCATTGGGACGAAAGCAGGCTCTGCTTCGTGGTGCCACCCAAATTCAACACAGCTCCGCTGCGTCCTTTGTCCTTCAGGGATGCGGGAAGGGAACCGCAGTCGTCTCCGACCCCGTTCCGCCGCTGTCTTCCGCACCTCTTTTCGTGCAGGGCTTCCAGCCAAAGGCCCTGTTCTCTGTCCGAAGGGGGGATGTGTACTCATGCGGCATCATCACGGAACTTCAAATTCGATTGTCGCTCACAGGGCGTGACGCTTGCTGTGGGGATAGGCGATTTCACGCCAGTCCAGATCGCCCCGGGTGAGGCCCTGGATCAGCATTTCTGCGGTGGCCAGATTGGTGGCCAGCGGCACATTGTGCTCATCGCAGAGGCGGCGGATATAGGTGAGGTTGTCCTCATCCGAAGTATCCTTGGGATAGGTGAGATAGATCACCATATCAATTTCGTCATAGGCAATGCGTGCGCCGATCTGCTGCACGCCGCCATGGGCACGACCCATGAAAGGCTTGACGGGCATGCCGGTCGCTTCCGCAACCACACGGCCGGTGGTACCGGTGGCACAGACGGTATGTTTGGACAGAATGCCGCAGTATGCAATGCAGAACTGCACCATCAATTCCTTTCGATTGTCGTGGGCCATCAATGCAATATTCACGGAAAACCACATCCTTTCCTCGTGTTCAGATCCGCATCAGCGGGACACGCTCCCCGGTGATGCGCTTTGCAATATTATAATACGCTCTGGCGGCTCCTTTGCGGGTCGCCGTTATGATACTCACCCCTCGGGCCGAGGCCAGAGGGACCTTCTCATCCTCCGGAATGACCCCGAGCAGGGGAAGGCCGGTGGTATCCATCACATCATCAATGTCCATCCGCATTTTGTGCAGCAGACGGGGACGGACCCGATTGACCACCAGACGCAGCGGAATGTTCCGCCGGCGCAGCCGCATGGCGGTGGCCTGCCCATCCCGCAGGGAGGCGCTGTCCGGATTGCAGACCACAACGGCCTGATCGGCAGCACAGGTGGCGAGGGCAAACCCCCGACCCACACCGGCGGGACAGTCGATGATGCAGTAATCAAAGGCATTCCGCACCTCGTGGAGGAGGGCGGTCATGTCGGCTTCCTCCACCCCGTCGGGGAGGGAAACCGGTGCGGTCAGCAGGTACAGCTGGTCCAGCACGGGGTGCCGGAGACAGGCACGCTCCAGCGTGCAGCGCTGCTGGATGACATCGGTGAAGTCCATCAGCAGCTCCTCGGACATCCCGAGGGTCAGGTCCAGATTCCGCAGACCGATGTCGGTGTCGATGCACAGGGTGCGATACCCCATCGCAGCCAGACAGGCGGCGACTCCTGCGGCGGTGGAAGTCTTGCCGGTGCCGCCTTTTCCGGATGTGATCACAATGGATTGACCTTTGCTCATGTGGCTGACCTCCAATGATTTGCCCACCGCTGGCAATAATAACATTAGCACAAAAACGGATAAATTACAATCGTTTTCTTTGTGCCTTGTATGAAAAAGACAATCTTTTTCCAAATCTAAGGGTTCAAAGAGGATTTTTCTGGATTTTGGCGAAGCGACGGGGGTATTTCTCCGGAGTTTCGCCGATTTTTTCCACCCGAATGACCTTTCGCACCAAATCGGTGCCGGGAATGGTGTAGGTATAGGTGGGCAGGATGCGGCCGCCCAGCATGGAAATGCAGCGGGCAGCGCCGTCCACCTCGTCCTGACAGTCCTGGGCTTTCATGGCCAGGAACACACCGCCCACCTTCAGAAAGGGCAGGCACAGCTCACACAGCACCCGCAGGTCGGCAACGGCACGGGCGGTGGCAAAGTCATACTGCCCCCGATAGCGGCGGTCCAGGCCATACTCCTCGGCTCGGCCGTGGATGCGCTCCACCTCCAGATCCAGTGCATCGGCCACCTCTCCCAACCAGTCTACCCGCTTTTGCAGGCTGTCAAGCAGGGTCAGCTCCAATTCCGGGGCACAAATCTTCAGCACCATGCCGGGAAATCCGGCACCGGTGCCCACATCAATGCCTTTTTTGGCCTCGGTCGGCTTGGCACCCAGCACGGCGGCACAGTCCAGCATATGCTTCTGGGCCACCTCGGTGGGGTCGGTGATGGCGGTCAGGTTCATCACTTTGTTTTTCTCCACCAGCATCTGGGCATACTGCTCCAGTGCCGGGGCTTTGTCAGGGGCCAGACCCAGCTGGGTCAGACCTTGCATCAAAAGCGGCTGCATGATGGTCACATTCCTCCAAAATAGTTGATGAGCTGGTGGACACCCAGAGCCAGCAGGCTCAATGCTGCCACACCCATGCAAAGGGCCGAAGCCAGCAGCGGCCCGGGCTTGCCGGAGTGCTCCCCACGCTTGCAGCGGACATAGTTGTTGATGCCCTGGGCGCACAGCGCACCGAAGAAGGGGAAGAGCATCAGGCCGGTGAGTCCGGTGATGAAATGGGAGGTGGCGATCCAGTATGTGATGAGCAGCATAATGATGACTGCATAAACCACACCCATCCAAGCCCAGATCCGGCGGGACACGGGGGAAGGGACAAAGGCAGCAGGCGATTCCGAAGTCTGCTGCGGCAGATGCTCTTGGTTCATAGAAGGCTCCTTTCCATTGAAAACGAAACATGAGAACAATACGGGCTGCAAAGGCAGCCTTTCGTTCCGGACATGGGTCTGCACGGTGAATCACTGTGCAGACCCTCACCCGAACGGGGAGGGCGGAGCGCTTGGGTGCAGACAAGCGCTCCGAACCAGACCGGAATTCACCGGTTGGGTTTGTCTTTGGCCATCTGTTCCAGCATGGTCTGCATCTGGGACCGCAGGGCTTCATAGCCTTTCTCCTGCCACAGGCTGCCCTTGGAGCAGGGCGGCTGTGCCGGCTTCGGCGCAGGCGTCGGAGTGGAACGGATGGGGAAGAAGGCATCCCCCGTCTGCCGCAGCGTCCCCAGTGAGACCAATTCAGCGGCAAGGGCCGTCCACACGGCCTTCTGCCGGGTTGGATCGGAAAAATCGGGAATGGCGTCGGCGGGACAGAGGGTGGTGTAGTTGGTTTCGTTCACCAGTGGGGCGGACTGCCCCTCCAGCGTGATGGATTCGATGAGACGATCCGGAGTCAGCTGGACGGTGAAGCAGGTGATGGGCATTTCGTCCAATGCCTGATAAATGGCACCGTCCTTGGCCCAGTTGCCGTGGAAGTAGCCCGTCAGTCCGGCCCAGAAGGCGGGGGCTGCCGGTGGTTCGGCGGCGGCAGGGGAAGGGACCGGCTCCGTTGCGGGAGCCGCAGAGGGGGTGTCCTCCGGAGCAGGGGCGTGGGATGGGGCCTTATTTCGAGTGGTTTTCACCAAAGTTACGGCCACCAAAAGCAAAACAAGCAGGGTAAAAAATCCCATCGAAGCACCTCCTTACAATACCGGATGGGAAGGGCGGAACCGGTCGGAACGGGCCGGACCGCCGTCCTGCAACCGCCCCGGGGCAAAGCCGGAACCGACTGTGCCCCAAGGGGTTGGTGGAATCGTTAGTTTTGAGGGGGGATGTAGGTCTTGGCCTTTTCCAGCTTGGCCTTGCCGCCCATGTAGGGACGCAGGGCCTCGGGGATGACCACGCTGCCGTCGGGCTGCAGGTTGTTCTCCAGGAAGGCAATCAGCATACGGGGAGGAGCCACGCAGGTGTTGTTCAGCGTGTGGGCCAGCACATTGCGGGTCTTGGTGACCGTCTTGCCCTTCTTATCGGTGACTTCATAGCTCTCCTTGTAGCGGATGCCCAGACGGCGGGCCTGTGCGTCGCCCAGATTGGAGCAGGAGCAGACCTCGAAGAACTTGTTCTGACGGGGGGACCATGCCTCAATGTCGCAGCTCTTCACCTTCAGATCGGCCAGGTCGCCGGAGCAGCACTCCAGCTGACGGACGGGAATGTCCAGAGAGCGGAACAGCTCCACGGAGTTCTGCCACAGCTTCTCGTACCAGTCCATGGACTCCTCGGGCTTGCAAATGACAATCATTTCCTGCTTTTCAAACTGATGGATGCGGTAGACACCACGCTCCTCCAGACCGTGGGAGCCCTTCTCCTTGCGGAAGCAGGGGGAGTAGGAGGTCAGGGTCAGGGGCAGCTCGGCATCGGGGATGATCTGGCCGTTGAAACGGGCAATCATGGAATGCTCGCTGGTGCCGATGAGGTACAGGCTGTTCTTGGGGTCTTTGTTTTCGGGATCGTCGATCTTGTACATCATGGCATCCATTTCGGGGAAGGACATGACGCCCTCCACCATTTCGCCACGGATCATGTAAGGGGGAATCACATAGGTGAAGCCCTTGTCGATCATAAAGTCACGGGCATATGCCAGAACCGCTTCGTGCAGACGGGCGATGTCGCCCAGCAGGTAATAGAATCCGGTGCCGGACACACGGCGGGCACTGGTCAGATCCAGACCGTTGAAGGCAGCCATGATGTCGGCATGGTAAGGCACATCAAATTCGGCGGGCTTGCACTCACCGAAGCGCTGCACCTCCACATTGTGGGAATCGTCGGGGCCGATGGGGACGGAGGGGTCGATGATGTTGGGAATCTTCATCATCAGGTTGCGGACACGGAGGGCCAGCTCGTCGGCCTCCTTCTCCAGCTTCTCCCGCTCGTCGGCTTCCTGCACGACCTGGGCCTGAATCTGCTCGGCCTCGGCCTCGTACTGAGCGGCGTTGTCCGGGTCCTTTTTGGCCATGCCCTTCAGCTGACCGATTTTTTTGGACAGGGCGTTGCGGTTGGCCTGCAACGCCTCGGCGGCCTGCTTGACCTCCAGCTGGCGGCCGTACAGTTCAATGACCTCGTCCACCATGGGCAGCTTCTCGTCCTGGAATTTATTCTTGATGTTCTGCTTGACCACATCCGGGTTCTCTCGAACAAATTTGATGTCTAGCATGGATATTTCCTCTCTTTCTAAGAGTGTTTTCTTACTTTTGATACTTTTTCAGCAGAGCCAATGCGTCCAGAAGATCGTTCAGATCGTCCACGCCGTAATACTCCAGCTCCAGCTTGCCACGCTTTTTGCCGGTGGTGATTTTCACCCGACGGCCCAGTTTTTCGCCCAGTTCCTTGGCGGCAACGGCGGCATAATCCACCGAAAGCGGGTCTTTGGGGGCCGGTTCTGTTTCCTTCTGGGGGGTGGTCAGCTTTTTCACCAGCTGTTCCGCCTGCCGGACGGACAAGCCGTCGTTGGCGATTTTTTCCGCCAGAGTCTGCTGAAGGGCCGCATCGGTCACCGGAACCAGACAGCGGGCATGGCCGGCGGTGAGTCGTCCGTCCTCCACCATGGCCTGAATGGGCTCCGGCAAATGCATCAGACGCAGGGAATTGGCCACGGCAGAGCGGCTTTTTCCCACCCGTTCGGAACATTCCTCCTGATTCAGACCGAATTCGTCCATCAGGCGGCGATAGCCGGCGGCTTCTTCCATGGGGTTCAGATCCTCACGCTGTAAGTTTTCGATGAGGGAAAGCTCCATCACCTTTTTGTCGTCTGCCTCGATGACCAGCACCGGAACCTCGGTCAGACCGGCTTCTCGGGCAGCTCGCCAGCGTCGCTCGCCGGAAATGATTTGATAATATCCGGATTGCAGCAGGCGAACAGTGATGGGCTGAAGAATGCCATGGGTGGCAATGCTGTCTGCCAAATCGCTGAGGGCTTCCGGGTCAAACAGCTTTCGGGGCTGTGCGGCATTGGCTTCCACCTTGGCGATGGGGAGCATTTTGACACCGCCGCTTTGCTCCGCCTCCTCCAGCAGTGCCGAGGGGCCGCTGCCCATCAGGGCATCCAGACCCCGGCCCAGACCGGATTCTCGTTTTTTTGCCATTCGGATTCACTCCTTGCTGTGAATTTGGGTCAATGTTTCACGTGAAACATGGAAGAAATCACTTGTGTTCCAGCACCTCTTTGGCCAGAGCTTGGTAGGCTCGGGTGCCCTTGCTCCATTTATCATAGGCAAGCACGGGCTTTCCGTGGCTGGGGGCCTCCGCAAGGCGGGTATTTCTGGGAATGACGGTGGCATAGACCTGCCCGGGGAAGTGGCGTTTCACTTCCTCCGCCACCTGCATACTCAAATTGGTACGGCCGTTGTACATGGTGAGCAGCACACCCTCCACCTCGATGTCGGGGGAGAGACGGCGTTTGACCAGTCGCAGGGTGTTCATCAGGTCGCTCAATCCTTCCAATGCGTAATATTCGCACTGGACCGGAATCAGTACGCTTTTTCCGGCCACCAGACCGTTCAGGGTCAGCAGCTCCAAGGACGGGGGGCAGTCAATGACGATGAAGTCATAGCGAGATTCCACCTTGTCCAAAGCGTCTGAAAGCAAAAATTCTCTTCGTTCAAAATCCACCAGTTCGATGCCGGCACCGGCCAAGGCTTTATTGGCAGGCATCACATCGCCATACGGGGTGGACACGATGGCCTTATCCGGCTCCACCGCACCCAGCACCACATCGTAAACACTGGGGGAAACGGTGTTTTTATCCACGCCGTAGCCGCTGGTGGCGTTGCCCTGAGGGTCAAAATCCACCAAAAGGACACGCTTTCCGGCTGCGTGCAGCGAGGCGGTCAGATTGACGGCGGTGGTGGTTTTGCCTACGCCGCCCTTTTGATTTGCCACAACAATGCGTCTGGTTCCCATGGTTTTTCCTCCTGTATTGATACCGATACAGATTATATTATAGTGTACTTTCCTTCGGAATGCAAGGGAAACAGGGATTGTTTCACGTGAAACAATCCCTGTTCGCTTGTCCGAAAAATGGAAATCAGGAGGAACCAAAGGGATTTTGTTGCAGGACAAAGGTAAAAAGGCGGTGTTTACGGGGAAACTGTGTCCCCGACCGGAATATGCACGGTCAGGTTCAGCATTCCATTGCACCGATCCTGTTCGGTGGTGGCGGCCACTCCGGCGGACTGCATCAGACGGACGGAACGGTCAATGGTGTTGAGAAAGAACCGCACATCCCGAATGTGAAAGACCGGTGGTTTCTTTTTGGGCGGATCGGCCGGCGGGGAAAGCAGCTTGTCCACATAGGCCTCGGCCTTGGCCACCGTCAGCTGCTGCTCCGCCATAGCGGTGGCAGCGGACAGACGCAGTTCTTCCGGCAGCCGCAGCAGGCAGCGGGCGTGGCGTTCGCTAAGTCCGGCCTGTTTTACGGTGTCCAGCACCTCCGGGGCCAGTTTGAGCAGGCGGAGCTTGTTGGCCACGGCGGATTGGCTCTTTCCGATCTTGTGTGCAGCCTCCTCTTGACTCAAGCCGTGCTGAACGATCAGGCGTCGGAGGGCCTGGGCCTCTTCCAAAAAGTCCAGATCCCGCCGCTGAAGATTTTCCACCAAGGCCAGCAGAGCGGATTCGGTGTCGGTGGCATCCACCAAAATGCAGGGGACGGCGGTCAATCCCGCCATGCGGGCGGCCCGCAGGCGGCGCTCTCCGGAAATCAGCTGATAGCGTCCCCGAAGTTGGCGGACGGAGAGGGGCTGAAGGATTCCGTGTTGCGCAATGGAGTCCGCCAGCTCCTCCAACCCCTGCCGGACAAAGTGGGTGCGGGGTTGGTTCGGGTTGGGGACGATGTACTCCAACGGGAGGTACAGCACCCGCTGACTGTCAAATAGGCCGCTGCGTTTTTTTGCGGTCATACGCATCACCTCTTTCTCTATAAAATTACCAGAAAATGGAAATTGAAGTTTAGGGAAAACCGTCGGGCAATGAGAAAAAATATGGCAGTTGCTATGAAATGAGAAAGAAATGAACGGGAAAAGTTATAATTTTCAGATTATGTAAATTCAAAAGTGAACGGGAGCGACTTTGTCCGCCCCAGGGCGCAAGAAGGGTTGTCTTTTGGGGCGTGCGAAACCGCTGCGGTGGGAGGGCTTGCAAGCAGTGGGGCGGTTGGTGTGTGTACCCGAAAGGAAGGGAAAGGGGCAGAGGGACCTTGCGTGGAACAACTGATCCACAGGGGGGTGTGGAAAAACGGTGCGAAACCGCCGCAGCCGGAGGGAAAAAAGCCCATGGGATTGCCCCTGAACAGGGGAATCCCCATCCCGTTGGGGAAACAAAAAACCGCCGTGGGCGGTATGCATTGGGCATACCGCTCACGGCGGAAAAGAGCAGGGGGTCAGCGCTGATTTTTTCGCAGCACACGAATGTCCTGTCCCACAAAGGTCAGTTCCCGATACTCGCCCTCCAGACGGGAGGCAATCATGGGCTGATAACGGCGGCGGATGTCCTCCATGGACAGGTTGGAGGAAATGACCGTGTGTTTGTCCCCCATCAGACGGGTGTTGATGAGGGTATAGAGGGAGGACTGGGTCATCTGGCTGGCCAGTTCGCTGCCCAAGTCGTCCAAAATCAACAGGTCACAGGTCAGATACCGCTGCACGGCGACATCTGCCCCTTCGCCGCGGCCGAACTTCTCATCCTCAAACTGGGAGAAGATATGCACGGCGGTGTCATAGACCACGCTGAACCCATGTTCACTCACCACCCGGGCAATGCAGGCGGAGAGGAAGGTTTTGCCCAACCCGGGCTGACCGGTGAGGAACAGGTTCTGCACCATGAATTTGCCAAACTTCTGGGCGTAATTCTGACACATCCGGAACACCAGGCTCATGTTCTCCCGGGGAGACATCCCCAGCGTTCCGTCGTACTCACTGGAGTACCAGTCCAGAGAGAAGGTCTCAAAGCTCTGTTCCCCCAAGTCCAGCAGGGAGGACAGGCTGGCAATCTGTTCCGCCGCACACAGCTCCCGCAGACAGTGGCACATATTGGCCCCGATCCAGCCCCGATCCTCGCAGTCCGGACACATGGGCTTGTCGTCCAGACAGTCCGGATCGTGTTCGGCCTCGATGAGCAGCTGACGGCGGCGCTGCTGCAGCTGCTGATTGCGCTCCCGCAGCTGGGCCACCCGTTCCGTGGGGTCGGTGCCGTAGTCAAAGGCGGCGGCGGCCAAGGACAGCATGGTGGTGCGGAGCTGGCGGTCGATCTGGTGCAGCTCGGGGATCTGGTCGTACAGCTGCGCCCGCAGCCGATGCTGTTCCATCTGGTGCAGGGCACGGCGGCGCTCCAGTTGAGCGGTGGCCTGTTTGATGACTTCTGATGTATATGCCATGGAGCATTCTCCTTCAATGGAAAGTTAATTCTCGTCTCCGTCCAGCATCCGCTGCATCCACTCGGCATTCTGACGGGCATTGGTGGGAACCTGCACCGGCTGTCCGGAGCCGGTGGGGGCAGAGGAGGGGGTGGTCAGAACCGAGCGTTTTTCGCCCTGTTCCACGGCCTTGATTTCCTCCGGAGTGTGGGCCTGTTTGTCGTTCCAGCGGCGCAGGATGCCGTTGCAGTAGGGCCATTTCATGCTGCCCACACGCAGCACGGTGCGCTCGTAAGCCATGCGGACGGCCTCGGGGCCAAAGCCCCACTCCGTCCACTGGTGCAAAAACCGCCGCTCGCCCTCGATGGCGCTGCGGTTGGTGATGCCCACGCACCGGAGCAGCTCACCCTCCTGACTTTTGAAGTAGTTCTGCTTTTTGATGTAGCTGTCCGCATCCTCCAGCGTGTCGATGCCGTTTTTCTTCCAGCGGTAGGCGGCGGCCTTGATCTCGCCCATGCGGGGCCGGCGGCCGGGGCCGTACTTGGTTTCGGTCTCCTCGATCTGCCATGCGGTCAGCTCCATCAGCACCTCCGCCGGCAGAGCCAGATGGTCATACAGCTCCAGCAAGATCCGCAGGTCGGTGGAAGAGAAGGTCTTGCCCAGCAGATGCTCCATCTCCTGCAGCAGGGCCTTGAAGTCCGACCCGTTGGCGGCCAGCTCGGAATGGATGTCCTCCGAGGTGTAGTGGGGGCAGGCCTCGGCCTGGGGGGCAGCTTTTCGCTCCTCCGGCGTGGGGTCCTCCACCAGACCCAGCTCGGTGAGGTGGGCAAAGGCACTCATGACCTGCGCCGTCGTCCATTTGAGGTCCTCTTTTGCGGCGGCCGGGTCGTAATTCCCGTGCTTGCGCAGCAGATAGAGGTAGAGCAGGGCGGCATCCCCGCTGCCACGGGAGATCAGCAGATCGGCGGTTTCCGCCAGCAGGGCAATGGGTTCACTTTTCATGCGGATACAGGCCATGTGCAGGGCTCCTTTGTCGAACTTGGTCTTATCATTGTACACCATTTCCCGCCGCCGGTAAACAGCCAATCAGGAAAGCAGCAGCGGCAGCAGCTCTGCCGGCTCGGACACCAGATGGATGCACCCGGCCTGCCGCAGCTCCTCTTCGGAGCCGTAGCCGTAGCGCACACCGATGCAGTCCAGGCCCACCGCCCGGGCGCCGAGGGCATCGTGCATCCGGTCGCCCACCATGATGGTTTGCGCGTCCGGTGTTTGGTGCAGGGCATCCAGTGCATAGCGGATGACCTCCGCCTTTTCCACCCGCCGCTCGTCCATGGTGGCTCCGGCTACATAGTCAAACCACCGCAGCAGGTCAAATCGCTCTAAAATCTGACGGCAGAAGGCCTCCGGCTTGGAGGAGGCCAGCACGATGGTTTTTCCGGCCCGGTGGAGCTGCTCCAACAGCTCCGGCACGCCGTCCAACACCTTGTTTTCATAAATACCACGGGTCTGGAAGTAGTGGCGGAAGTGGGTGACGGCCTGACGGATCTGGGGCGGCTGAAGGCCGAACTGCTGTGCATAGGAGTCGAACAGCGGGGGGCCGATGAAGGAAATCAGCGCCGCACGCTCCACCGGAGGCAGGCCCAGCTGCTCCAGCGAATAGGCCACGGCGCCGGTGATGCCCTCCGCCGGATCGGTGAGGGTGCCGTCTAAGTCAAATAAAATGGTATGATACATAGGTTCCTCCCGGGAATCAAATCTTTCTATACTATACACAGCCCGACCGGGAAAAGCAACTTGTGCCGCCGGAGAAAAGAAAGGAGGCGCATCCGGACACCACCCGGCTGCGCCTCAAACTTCCAAAAGGATGAAAATGAAAAAGCTTCCTTGTATGTTGGTATCTTACCAAGGACTTATTACGAAAGCTCATAAGATTGTATTACAAAAGTGTGAAATGAAGCAAAAATTTTCCCTGTAAAGACAGAAAGAGGACTGCAACGGTCACCACCCCAGTTGCAGTCCGGACTTTCTTAGGAAAGAAAATGAAAAAGCTCTTTACAGCATCGTTATGATAGCAAGTCTGTGTTACGAAAGTTCGACTGAAATTGTTACAAAAGTATAAAATCCAAATTATTTTTCAAATTTTCGCAGAGAAGCAAAGAATTCCTGCATCAGCCGGACGCATTCGGACTCCAAAACACCGCCGTAGACCGCCGGACTGCCCTCCAAGGTGCCGTCGGTCAGGTTCATGCGGCTGCCGCAGCAGCCGGCCTTGTCGTCAAAGGCACCAAAGACCACGGTGGAAATGCGGCTTTGCAGAATGGCACCGGTGCACATGGGGCAGGGCTCCAAGGTGACAAACAGGGTGCAGTCCCGCAGCCGCCAGGTGTTCAGGGTGCGGCAGGCCTCCCGAATGGCCATCACTTCGGCATGGCCGGTGGCGTCCCGATCGGTTTCCCGACGGTTGTAGCCTCGGCCCACAATGGTGCCGTCCTTCACGATGACCGCCCCCACGGGGATTTCCCCCAGTGCGGCGGCATAGCGGCCCAGAGCCAGAGCCTCTCTCATTCCGGTGTCCCAATCCATGCGATCCCTCCTTTTTTTACAGTGTAACAGACCCGGCCCCGTGTGGCAAGTGGGGTTGCCAGAGCGGAACGGATGGGGTAAAATGAACACAAGTTTACACAGGAGGATACTTTCATGGATCAGATTTGGCTGGAAGTGACGATCAATACCACCGCTGCGGGCATCGAGCCGGTGTGTGCCTACCTGACGGCCTTGGGCATCGGTGGTCTGGTGGTGGAGGAAGAGGCGGATTTTGACCTCTTTGCCGACGAGAACCGGGACTGCTGGGACGAGGTGGACGAGGGATTGAAGGCATCCCGTGCCGGCAGAAACCGGGTCAAGTGCTATCTCACCGACGATGAGGACGGCCACGCCCGTCTGGCAGAGCTGAAGGGCGGCATGGAGCAGTTCCGCAGCCGCACCGAGGCGGACTGCGGCGCATTGGAGGTGGAGACCCAGTCCCTGCGGGAAGAGGACTGGGCCCACAACTGGCAGAAGTATTACGAGGCCTTCCCTGTGGGGGAGAAGCTCTATGTGGTGCCGGAATGGGAGCGGGGCAAGGCCCTGCCCGAGGGCCGGGTGCCGGTGTACCTGAACCCGGGACTGATTTTCGGCACCGGAAGCCACGGAACCACCCGGCTGTGTCTGGAAGGCTTGGAGCAGTATGTGGTGCCGGGGCAGCCGGTGCTGGATCTGGGCTGCGGCAGCGGGATTCTGGCCATCGCCGCTCTGGTGCTGGGGGCCAGTGAGGCCAAGGGCTGCGACATCGACCCCAAAGCGGTCTCCGTGGCGGCAGAAAATGCCGGATTCAACGGGGTGGAGGAACGCTTGCAGGTCTACTGCGGCGATGTGACCGGGGATGAGGCCCTGGCCAAGGCCCTGGAGGGCAAGTATCCCTTGGTGCTGGCCAATATCATTGCGGATGTGATCATTCCCCTAAGCGCCTATGTGGGGGATTTCCTCGCCCCCGACGGCGTGTTCCTCTGCTCCGGCATCATCGAGCATCGGGCCGAGGATGTGCGGAAGGCACTGGAAGCCAACGGGTTTGTTCTCTTCCGTCGGGAAGAGCGGGAGGGCTGGGTGTCCTTCGCAGCAAAAAAAGCATAACGAAACGGCGGCAAGGCTTGGAAGAGCCTTGCCGCCGTTTTTTGTCAAAATCAGGGATCGGGGACGATCTTCAACCCTGCCATCAGGAGTAGGATGCAGAAAAGCATGGAAATCACACCGCCCAACAGGCGATTGGTCAGCAGGAGAACGCACAGAAAGGTGCCTGCGAACACCAAAAGCCGGAGGAGCAGAGGACGGCAGGCGGCGGAGTCGGTGCTGCGCCGGATGCAGAGGAACAGCCGCACCAGACAGAGCAAAGACACAACGGCCATCCATCCTTTGAACCCATCGAACTTGCCCGGATTGACACAGACCACGATCATCTGTGCCACACAGGAGCAAATCAGCAAAATTGCAGGGTGCAGGGGCAGGCGGATACGCAGTCCGGACGGGGCAATGGGGGTTGTCTTTCTCATGGCCGAGCCCTCCTTTTTTTGCGTTTATCATAGCAGAATTGGGCATTCCTGTCTACCGTCTGGGGATGGAAGAGGGAACCGTTCTGCCGATGCGCAGGAAACCGCCGGCCGGATGCGTCGGCAAGCCATCAGATGCAAGTTATCCACAAAGTGGGCGGAAAAGCAGAGGGGAGGGGGCTGTTTTTGTGGCGATGAGGCATCAAAACCGAATGGTTTGCAATCCGTTTGTGGAAAAAACGGAGCATTCCCTTTTCCGCAAGGAGAAAAAACGGCACCGCAGAAGAATGCTCTGCGGTGCCGGCGATTGATTTATGCTTTGGTGGTATTGGACACGAGGCCGGTCTGGGCGTTGACATAGATGCGCTCCATGGTGGTCCAATGGGTGTTGTCCTTCATGCGGCGCAGCTGGAAGGACCAAAACTGCTGGCCGTGGTCGCTCACGGTTCCGTCACTGGAAATGGCCTTCAGGCTGCCGGTGGCTTCGTCCAGACTGCCCTCCACAAAGTCCCAATAGGCCACGGCGATGGCCTTCGCCTGCGCTTCCGTCAGCGGCTCGGCGGCGGGGGCGGTGCCGCTGTCTTCGGCCTGCTTGAGCCGCTCGATGTTGGCCAGCTCATACCGGTTCAGCAGCTCCAATCCGGCTTCCTCCATGGTCTCCGGTGTGCAGCGGGGCTGATACCACGGCTGCTCGGAGAAGTAGGCCTTCAAATCCGGAGCGGTGAAGATGCGGCCGTAGCGGGCGTAGATCTCGTTGCGGGCCAGCCGCAGCTGCCGGGCATTCAGAGCGGCCAGCTCCTCGTCGGTGACGATGCGGCAGTCCGAGTCCGGCAGCAGATAATCCGCCGGCGTGCTGGTGCGGAGGAACTGAAGCTGGGCGGTCAGCTCGTCCGGTGTGACGGGATAGGTGCCGAAGTCCGGCTCCAGCTCCATGGCACCCTCCAGAAGCTGACCCCGAAGGGCCAGATACTCCTCCTTGGTCACCAGAGTGCCGTCGATGTAGCACTCGTTCAGATTGTCCAGAGAGGGCAGGTCCTGCCGCAGACTGCTGCGGGCCAGCAGCTCCCGCTGCTTGATGCCGCCCTTTTCATTCATGGAGATCACGGTGATGGCATCCTCGTTCCACTCATCGGTGGAATGGTACAGGATGAGGGAAATGGGGTCGGACTGGGCGTTGAGCAGGAAGTGATAGCTCACATCGGTCTGCCCCAGGCGGCAGCCGATCTCCCCTTCAAACAGCCGCTTGGGCTGCTGGTCGTGGAGGGTGTACAGCTGCACGGTGCGGTCAATGACCACCACCAGCTCCCGAACGCCGTCCCCGTTGAAGTCCAGCAGGCGGGCGTGTTTGACACCGGAGGTGGTGATATAGGAGTCTGCATCCACCGTGCTGCGGCCGTGCTGTCGGATCAGATCCTCCAAAAGGGTCAGGTAAGCCGTCTGCCACTCCGGAGCGGTGTGGGGGGCGTCCGGTGCCTCCGGAGGGGTCTGCTCGGTGTCTACGGGCGTTTCCGGAAAGGAAGGGGTGCTGGCATCCGGCATGGAAGCGGCGGGAAAGGGCTCTTTCTTCGGAGCACAGCCAGTCAATGCGGCACCGGCCAGCATGACGGCCAAGAGCAAAGAAAGAATTCGGTTCATGATGAAAGACCTCCCAAACGGGTTTGTTTTTGTTATATTTCATTATATCGAGTGCGGTTTGGTCTGTAAACAAAGAAATCTTAAGAAATGCTTGCAGTTTGACATCATAGTTGCATCCAAATCGGTTCGGACAGCAAACAACAACGGGACAGCCCCGGCAGGGGCCGTCCCGTTGGACTCGTTTGGATACCGTTGGTTTGTGCTTGCAGCCGTTCCGCTTACAGCTGGGACAGAGCAGCCTCGTCTGCCACCAGAGTGAAGTCGGGGTGCAGCTGCAGGATGGAGGCAGGGACCTCGGGGGTGACGGGGCCGAAGAAGGCCTTCTTCACGATCTCGGCCTTGCCTTCGCCGCTGACCACCATGACCACACGCTTGGCCTGCATGATGTCACGGACACCCATGGTGTAAGCAAAGCGGGGCACATCCTCTTCCTTTTCAAAGAAGCGCTTGTTGGCCTGAATGGTGGCCTCGGTCAGGGACACCTTGTGGGTGCCGGTGGGGAAGTGATCGTCGGGCTCGTTGAAGCCGATGTGGCCATTGGGGCCCAGACCCAGCAGCTGCAGGTCGATGCCGCCCATGGAGCGGATCACTTCGTCATAGCGGGCGCACTCGCCCTCGGCGTCCATGTTGGTGCCGCAGGGGACATTGGTGTTGGCCAGGTCGATGTTGACATGGTCGAACAGGTTGCTGCGCATGAAGTAGATGTAGCTCTGGTCGCTGTTGATGTCCAGACCCACATACTCGTCCAGGTTGACGCTCTTGACACGGGAGAAGTCCAGCTCGCCGCGCTCGTACTTGGCGATCAGCTCCTTATAAGTGCCGACGGGAGAACCGCCGGTGGCCAGACCCAGCACGCAGTCGGGCTTCAGCATGATCTGAGATGCGATCAGGTTGGCGCACTGCAGGCTCATGCCCTCGTAATCCTTAGCAGAGATAATTCTCATTTGAAAACGCTTCCTTTCCATGATAGACCTGCGGAATGTCCTTCCGCAGGGAACTTACACCACTTTTTTACCGTCGATGTAGACTGCCTTCACATTCAGGTCGGCATCCAGCAGCACGAAGTCGGCGCACTTGCCGTCGGCCAGAGAGCCGATGGTGTCGTCCATGCCGATGGCCTTGGCAGGAGCCAGGGTGGCGGCGGTGATGGCGGCCTCCAGCGGCACACCGAAGCGGACGGCACGGCGGACACCGTCCATCAGGTGGATGGAGGAGCCGGCCAGCGTGTCGGTGCCGGACAGGGTGGCCTTGCCGTTGGTCATGGTGAACATCTGGCCGCCCAGCTCATACTCGCCGTCGGGCATACCGGCACAGCGGAGGGAGTCGGAGATCAAGACCAGCTTATCACCAAACAGACGGTGGGTCAACCGCACCACGGCGGGGTGGATGTGGAACCCGTCGGAGATCAGCTCCACGGTGGCTCCGGCATCCATGGCGGCGGCGATGACGCCGGGCATACGGTGATGCAGGCCGGGCATGCCGTTGTAGAGGTGGGTGGCGTGGGAGGCGCCGGCCTCATAAGCGGCCATGGCGGTGTCGTAATCGGCGGTGGTGTGACCCACGGAGACGGTGCAGACCTTGCTGACCTCACGGATGAAGTCGATGGCACCTTCTTCCTCGGGAGCCACGGTGATCAGCTTGACCTTGTGGCCGCTGACCTCGTTCAGACGGTGGAACAGCTCCACATCCGGCTTGGACAGGTTCTCGGCCTTCTGTGCGCCACGCTTGGCAAAGCTCAAGAAGGGGCCTTCCATATGGATGCCGGCCATCTTGGCACCGTCGGCGGGACGCTGGAAGTCGCCCAGCACCTTCAGGGCGGGAGCCAGACGCTCCTCCTTCAGGGTCATGGTGGTGGGCAGCCAGGAAGTGACGCCGCCCTTGGCGTAGTAGCGGGACAGGATGGGCAGACCGTCGGGATCGGCGTCGCTGACATCCTTGCCCATGGCGGCGTGGGTATGCACATCCACCAGACCGGGGATCAGGTAGCAGCCTTCGGCGTCCACACCATCGCTGATGTGGGAGCCGAGGCCGGTAATGGTTTCATCAAACTCGATGCCGCCATCGACAAAGGCGCCGTCGAGGAACAGTTTGGCATTATAAATACGCATCGCAGACTGCCTCCCTTTCGTTGGTTGCGATTACTTCAGCTCGGGCAGGCTGGCAGCGGCAGCGGACTGGCCCACACGGCGGAACTTTTCGTCGGGCAGAGCAGCGATCAGCTTGCCATCCAGCTCGGGATACTCGTCGGCCAGGACACGCTGTGCCTCGGCCAGAATGATGTCGCCGCCCTTGCCGCTCATCACACGGCCCAGCAGCAGGACATGCTTGCAATGATACAGATCGAAGTAGTAAGCCAGCGTGTGGCCCAGATAGGTGCCGATGGACAGGTACACATCAGCGGCGGCCTGGTTGTCCTCCAGCATCAGGCCCTGAACGACCTTCAGCTTCTCGGCGGGGGACAGCTTCTCGTCCAGCTGGATGCCGGCACGGGGGGCCAGCTTGATGACGCCGTCCTGGGAGAAGTACTTCACGCCGCAGCCGATGTCATGGCTCCACTCGTCCTCCATGGCGTCGCTCTGGCAGTCCACGGGCACGAAGGCCAGCTCGTTCAGCCAGCCGGTGATGCAGCCGTTGGTGTCCACATAGCCCACGGCCTCGCTGGTGCCCATGGCGATGCCCAGCACATTGGGCTCACCCAGGGACAGCATGCCGGCCAGAGCGGACACATCGCCGTCGTTGACGACCTCGAAGGGCACATCGCCGAAGGTGTCGGTGATGGCACGGATGTAGATGTCCTTGACCTTCTTGTCGTAGAGATCCTCGGGCACGGCCAGGAACAGGGATGCGTTCATGGTGCGGTTGTTGATGTAAACACCGGCAGAGGACACGCCCACGGCGTCCACACGGGGCATATGCTCGGCGGCGGACTTCAGAGCGGCGACGATGCCGTTGTAGTGATAATCGGGGTCAGCGGTGATTTTGGGGAACCAAACCACCTCTTCGGAATAGACGCTCTCGCCGTCGATGACAGCGCTGACCTTACGGTCGGATCCGCCGGCATCAAAGCCGATGCGGCAGCCTTCCATGTGGCCGCCCATCTTCTTGGGGCTGTCCTTGGACTCGGGGACCTGGTCCACCAGAACGACCTCGAAGGGATGCTCAAAGACATTGGCCATGTAGTGGAAGTCGAAATCCTGCTCGCCGCCGTCGGAGTAGGCCTTCTTCAGGTACTCATAGGTGCCTTCATCGCCGGCCACATAGACCTTGAAGCCGCCCTTCATCCACAGAATGGTCTTGACGAGGCGGTTGACATAATAGTGGTCTGCCTCGGCCATCTCGGGGGTGCCGTACACAAAGGTGTGGCAGGTGGCCATCTGACCGTCGGCACGCTCCACGGCGATGGAGACGGGCTTCTTGGCACCGGCCAGGAAGGAACGGTTAAACTTCAGGATGGGCATGAATTCCGGGTCCAGCTTGGGGGTGTTTTTGACGGTAATGTCGATTCCAAAACGATTCATTTGGGGATCCTCCTTGTTTTCACCGCTGATTTGGGTGGTTTCACTGATTTTTGACGGGCGGACTCGGCCGCAACTGTCTACTAATACCATAATAGCAAATTGATAAAAATAAGCAAGTGGTAAATGAAAAAATTTTTTCATATATGAAAGGGATTTTCAAGAAAATGAAAAAACATTTCCACCCCACATTGAAAATCATTTTCACAAATGGTACAATGCCAGTAGAATAGAGCAAAACTTCGCTTTGACCAAGGGAAAATGAAAGGATGGTTTACAAATGGAACTGACCCAATTCAAGCAGACCCATCAGTGGATCAAGGACGAGCTGCAGCGCAGCGTCGATTTCTGGCTGAAGTATGGTCTGGACCGGGAGCACGGCGGTGTTTACACCTGCATCGACCGCACCGGCCGCATTTACTCCACCGATAAGAGCGTTTGGATGCAGGGCCGCTGCGGCTGGATCTTTGCATTCCTGTGCTCTAACTACGGCGTGAAGGAAGAGTGGCTGGAGGCCAGCCGCAGCTGTCTGGACTTCATGGAGGCCCACTGCATCAACCGGGAGAAGGGCGACCGTATGTACTTCACCGTCACCGGAGACGGTCAGCCCCTGCGTCAGCGCCGCTACTGCTTCTCCGAGGACTTTTACATCATGGCCAACGCCGAGTATTACGCCAACACCGGCGACAAGGTCCGCATCGAGCGTGCCCGCAAGGCCTATGAGCTGGTGTATCAGCTGAACAACGGCCTGATCGCCGACCCCGTGGGTATGCCTCCCAAGACCGAGCCCGCCACCCGCCGCAGCCGTGCCTTCGGTGATCCCATGATCTATCTGAATGTCACCGCCGTGATGCGTCGCTGCGATCCGGAGCAGAAGGAGCTGTACGATCAGCGTGCCCGTGAGTGCGTGGATCAGATCCTGAAGTACCACTACAAGCCCGAGCTGAAGTGCACCCTGGAGACCGTCGGCATCAACGGCGAGCTGCAGACCGACACCGTCGCCGGCCGTGTGGTCAACCCCGGCCACGACATCGAGGGCTCCTGGTTCCTGCAGGAGCAGGCAGTCTACGAGAACAACGCTGAGCTGACCGCCACCGCCAAGAACATCTTTGACAACGCCATTGAAGCCGGCTGGGACAAGGAGTATGGCGGACTGCTGTACTTTATCGACTGCATGGGCTATCCCCCTGAGGCATATGAGCATGACATGAAGCTGTGGTGGCCCCATAACGAGATCATGATCGCCTCCATGATGTTCTATAAGGACACCGGCGAGGAGAAGTATCTCGACTGGTTCTACACCGTGGCCGATTACGCCAAGAAGCACTTTGCCGATCCCGAGTTCGGCGAGTGGTACGGCTATCTGCGCCGGGACGGCCTGCCCACCATGCCCGCCTGCAAGGGCAGCACCTTCAAGGGCCCCTTCCATGTGCCCCGCTGCCTGATCCTGGTGGACAAGATGATGGACGCCGTGGAGGCGAAGCTGGGCTAAGCCCGCTTGAGGATTGAATGTGAAAAAGACTATGGAGCATACCCTCCATCCGGAAAATATCTTCACCAGCATCAGCAATGGATATTACCACTTTACGGTTTCCGAAAAGAAGGTGTCGGACTATGTGCTCAACCACAAGACCGGCGTACAGTTCATGTCCATTTCCGAGCTGGCGGACGAGTGCGGCGTAGCGGAAGCCACCATATCCCGCTTTTGCCGCCGTCTGGATCTGCAGGGTTACAACGCCTTCAAACTGGCCATCGCCAAAGCGGTGGTGGAGGAGCAGGGCGGAAAAATGGGCGATCTGGACGAAGAGGATGGGATCATCGGACCAAATGATTCCATCAGTGAGCTGGCTCGCAAAATCGCTACGGCGGAGTGCGCCGCCGTGGGTCAGAGCTTGAGTCTGGTCCATCCGGAGGAAATCAAGCAAGCCGTGGACCTGCTGCAACAGGCAGACCGGGTCTACTGCATGGGGCAGGGTGGCTCTATGCTGATCGCTGCGGAAACGGCACACCTGTTTTCCACGGTGACCAATAAGTTTGTTTCGGTGGCCGATTCCCACACCCAGGCATCCACTGCTGCGCTGATGGATGAACGGGATGCACTGCTGTTCTTCTCCTATTCCGGTTCCACCAAAGATATTGTGGATCTGATGGGACTGGCCCACGCACACGGGGCCAAGATCATTTTGGTGACCCGGTTCGCCCGGTCGCCGGGGGCGGGGCAGAGTGATGTGGTATTGCAGTGCGGCTCCAACGAGGGCCCCTTCCATTTGGGCAGTGCGTCTGCCAAGATTGCACAGCTGTTTGTGTCCGACCTGCTGTACCACGAGTATGTCCGGCGGGAGCCGGAGAAGGCCCAGGAGGC
>JARIAU010000072.1 GCA_029257695.1 Oscillospiraceae bacterium | reverse complement strand
ATGACCTGCACAGTGCAGAACTGTCCCACAAAATTGATCAGGCCTATGTAGGGTTGGTCAAACGAGCCCCAAAGCTGTTTGGGGTGGTGTATGAGCTTGGGAATCTCTACCGAAATTTGCCAGTACGGTCCCCAGTGTATTTTCTCAACGCCCATATGGCACAGCGGATGGAGGATTACCTTCAGGCACATCCGGTGGATGTGATTTTGATGACCCATATCTTTCCGGCGCAGATCCTGACCTATCTGCACGAGCAGGGAGCGGTGCTGCCCAAAACCGTATTGGTGGCAACGGACTATACCTGTATTCCGTTTATGGAAGAGTGTGTCTGTGATGCCTATGTGATCCCGTCGTCGGAATTGAAGGATGAATTTGTCCGGAGGGGGATTCCGGAGGAGCGAATTTTTTCGCTTGGTATTCCTGTGCGCCGTGCCTTTGCCAGCAAAATGGTGCAGACCGATGCCAAACGAGCCCTCGGCATGGATCCGGAGCGGCCGCAGATTCTCATTGCCGGCGGCAGCATGGGGGCAGGAAAGCTGCAAAAGGCCATTGAGTTGTTGTGTGAGCTGCGGCATCGAAAGCAGCATCCGGCGGAGATTACGGTCATCTGCGGGAATAATCAGCCGGTCTTTGACCATATGAAGGCACGCTTCGGCACCGAAATTCGAGTGATTGGACAAACAAACCAAATGCCGCTCTATTTGCGCGCCTGCGATTTGTACCTTAGCAAAGCCGGCGGATTATCAACGACGGAGGCAGCGGTGAATGGCACCTTGCTGTGTCTGCTGCCGTCGATTCCCGGCTGTGAAAGTCACAACATAGCCTTTTATGAACAGCACGGGATGTGCTGTACAGTGACAGCAAGCAGAAGTGGTATGGAAGAGATGTTGAATCTGTTGGAGGATCCGAACCAAAAACAGGAGATGATCCACAGACAGCATACCTATGTGGATGCCCAGTCGGCAGGAAAAATTTGCGAATTGGCAGATCGGCTCGTCCGATGGGATCGGAAGCGGGAAGAACTGCCGGAATCGGAAGACGGATGGCAGAGCGCATATGCCGCAACCTGTCCGGATTCGGTATAGTATCGTGTTTGATGGCAACACACGCAGAGGAAATGTACCTCTGCGTGTGTTTTTTGCTGCCAGGACCCAAAACGGCATCAAATCGGCGAATCGCTTGTTATCGGTAGGCGGCTGTGCTAAAATGACAGAGTAAATCGTTCGTGGATGATTCCATCATCCAGTGTGAACAGGAGATAAGAGTGTGTGAGGTGTACGATGAGAACAGTGACATTCCATCGGGGAATTCATCCCCAGACCAATAAGGCACGCACGGCATCCTGCCCGATCCGGAAAATTTCCTGCGGGACTCTTGCCATCTACCCGCTGGCAGGCGGCATGGGCGCTCCGGCAGAGCCGGTGGTTGCCAAAGGTGATTCGGTCAAGGTGGGCCAGATGCTGGCACAGGCAAAGGGATTTTTCTCGCTGCCGGTATACTCCGGTGTGTCCGGAACGGTCAAAGCTGTGGAATACCGCCCTGGACATAATGGGTTGAATACCATGTGTGTGGTGGTGGAAAACGATGGGCAGGATACGATGGCGGAGACCTGGGATGAGCCCAGAGATCCGGCATCCATGACGCCGGAGGAAATTCGAGCCGCCATTCAGAAGGCCGGAATTGCCGGTATGGGCGGAGCGGGCTTTCCCATGCATGTCAAGCTGACGCCCCCGGAAGGAAGCAAAATTGATTATGTGATTTTGAATGGTGCAGAATGCGAACCCTACCTGACCGCCGATGCCCGATTGATGGTGGAGCGGCCGGAGGATATTGTGCAGGGGTTGGAGATCCTGCTGTTGCTGTTTCCGGAAGCAGAAGGTGTTATTGCGGTGGAGGACAACAAGCCGGAGGCAATCGCCGCATTGAATCGAGCCGTGGAAGGCAAAAACCGTATGCGGGTGCAGCCTCTGAAAACCAAGTATCCGCAGGGCGGCGAGCGTATGCTTATCCATGCGGTGACCGGGCGGGATGTGGACAGCAGCCGTCTGCCGGCGCATGTGGGCTGTGTAGTATCCAATGTGGCGTCAACGGCAGCCGTGGGGGATGCTGTTCTTTACGGCAAGCCGGTCATCGAGCGTGTGATGACTGTCAGCGGGGACGGTATTGAGCGACCGGATAACCTTTTGGTTCCGGTGGGAACCCAGTTTAAGGATGTCATTGCTGCTTGCGGTGGAGCGAAAGAAACCACAAAAAAGTACATCAGCGGAGGCCCGATGATGGGTACGGCCGTGTTTGATTTAGAGGTTCCGGTGATGCGGACCAGCTCCGGTCTGTTGGCGTTTACCGAAGATCCGGTGGCCAAGCACGCCCCCTCTCCTTGTATTCGCTGCGGAAAGTGCGTGGCTGCCTGTCCGGAAGGTTTGCTTCCCCAGCAGCTTGCGGTGGCGGCTACGCATATGGACTATGCCCGCTTTGCGGAACTGCATGGGATGGAGTGCATTCTCTGCGGCTCCTGTGCCTATGTTTGCCCGGCTTACCGTCCGCTGACCCAGTGCATGATGGATGGTCGTCAGGCCGTGCGGGAAAAGCGGCACATTCCGGCAAAGGAAAGGAAGGAGGGCTAATCGTGGAAAAGAATATGCTCCATGTTTCCGTCTCTCCTCATATTCGCGCCGGAGAGACGACGCAAAGCGTCATGCGGGATGTCTGCATTGCATTGATTCCGCCGCTGGGCTTTGGTGTGTATTGGTTTGGTCTGTCAGCACTGATGGTCATTGCGGTCAGTGCGGCCACCTGTGTGCTGACGGAGTGGCTCTATCAGAAGTTGATGGGGCTGCCGATTACGGTTACGGATGGAAGTGCGCTGGTCACGGGCCTGATTCTGGCAATGAACCTGCCGTCCACCGTTCCGTTTTGGTTTCCTCTCATTGGCGGAGTGTTTGCCATTTTGGTGGTCAAGCAGCTGTTTGGTGGATTGGGCCAAAACTTTATGAACCCGGCATTGGCGGCACGCTGTTTCCTGCTGCTCTCGTTCTCGGCCCGGATGACTGCATTCCCCGTTCTGGATGGAATCAGCACGGCGACACCGATGGCGGAACTGAAAAATGGCGGTCTGGTGGATGTGAAGGCTCTGTTTTTGGGTCAGCACAGCGGCTGTATCGGTGAAGTATCTATTTTGGCGCTGCTGATTGGTGCAGCATATCTGATTCTGCGCCGTACCATCGACCTGCGGATTTCCTTGACCTATCTGGCCAGCACCATGGGATGGATTTTCCTGTTCGGTTTGCTGGGTGCTCCGGTAGAGATGAACCTTTCCTTCTTTGCGGCGCACCTGTTTGGCGGCGGCTTGGTTGCCGGTGCCTTCTTCATGGCAACGGATTATGTAACAGCCCCGATCACGCCGGCCGGACGCTATATTTATGGTGTCCTTCTGGGTCTGCTGACGGCATTGTTCCGTATCCTCGGTCCTTCTGCGGAGGGTGTATCCTATGCCATTATCATCGGCAATACGCTGGTGCCGCTGATTGAGCGCTTTACGGTGCCCAAGCCCTTTGGCAAGCAGAAAGCGAGGGCGGAGAAATGAAGAAGCAGATGCTGAAAGATACCGCAGTTTTGTTTTTGATCACCTTGGTGGTTGGATTCTGCCTTGCGGGTGTGTATCATGTTACCAAAGCGCCAATTGCGGCAGCGGAAGCGGAAGAAAAGCTGCAAGCATATCGGGATGTGTTTTCAGAGGCAGACGATTTTGTGCCTGCAGAGCTGCCGGAAGGGGACGGAATGGTCTCTGAAGTGATGACAGCACTGGATGCGGACGGAAGCGAATTGGGTCATGTGTTCCTGACCACCTCTCCCAATGGTTACGGCGGCGATGTTGCCCTGACCGTTGGTGTCACCAATGAAGGGGAAATCACAGCTGTCACCGTACTGAATATGAGTGAAACTGCCGGCTTGGGAGCCAATATTACCAAACCGGACTTTCTCAATCAGTTTGCGGGCATGAATGTGCCGCAGGTTGTGTTCACAAAGGAAGGAAAGCAGGCACCGGAGGAAATTGATGCCGTTAGTGGTGCCACCATTTCCACGCGTGCGGTCACCGAGGCGGTGAATGCGGCACTGACCTGCGCCGGACAGATGAGAGAGGGGGTTGCTCCGTGAAGAAAGCATTAGAACGGCTTTACAATGGCATCATCAAGGAAAATCCCACGCTGGTCCTGATGCTGGGTATGTGCCCTACCATGGCAGTCACTACGGCGGCAATGAATGGACTTGGAATGGGGCTCAGCACCACAGTGGTTCTGGCTTGCTCCAACCTGATGATTTCGCTGCTGCGCAATATCATTCCGGACAAAGTGCGTATGCCCTCTTATATTGTTGTGGTTGCGTCCTTTGTCACCATGGTCGATTTGCTGATGCAGGCCTATGTCCGTGGACTTTATGCCGCATTGGGCCTGTATATCCCTCTGATTGTGGTTAACTGCATTATTTTGGGGCGTGCAGAAACCTATGCGTCCAAAAATCCGCCGCTGCTTTCTTTGTTTGACGGCATTGGCATGGGACTTGGTTTCACACTGGCCCTGACCATCATCGGCAGCATCCGAGAGTTGATCGGAAACGGCACGGTGTTTGGCTACCCGCTGATGCCGGCGGCTTATGAGCCTTGCGCCATTTTTATCCTGACACCCGGAGCGTTCTTTGTTCTGGCGGCTTTGACGGCACTGCAGAATAAGTTCAAGGCTCCATCTGCCACCAATGGTCCCCACAAGCAGGCTTCGCTTGCTTGCAATGGACGCTGTGATCGCTGCGTTGGCGCTACCTGTGAGGAAAACCGGACCCGGATTATGGAAGCGGCGGAAGCAGAGGCTGCAGCAAAGAAGGCTGCACTGCTCAAAGCGGCACAGGAGAAAAAGGCGGCAGCTGAAAAGCAGAAGGCGGCCGAAGGAGGGAATGACGCATGAAAACGCTGCTGTTGACTTTGATTTCCACCGCATTGATCAATAATGTGGTACTTAGCCAGTTCCTCGGCTTGTGTCCCTTCCTTGGTGTGTCCCGAAAGGTGGACACAGCGTTGGGTATGGGCGGCGCCGTGGTGTTTGTCATTCTGCTGTCCTCTGCGTTGACTTATGCACTGGATGTTTGGGTGTTGATCCCGCTGAATTTGGTGTATCTGCGTACCATCGTGTTCATTTTGGTCATTGCGGCTCTGGTGCAGGCGGTGGAAATGGCATTGCGTAAGCTGTCCCATGGCCTTTACACCTCGCTGGGTGTCTATCTGCCTTTGATCACAACCAACTGTGCGGTTCTGGGCGTTGCGCTGAACAATGTGCAGAAGGGTTTGGGGTTTGGTCAGGCCATGATGGCTGCATTGGGGACTTCTCTGGGTTTTGCATTGGCCATCACTATTCTGGCCGGTATTCGGGAGCGGATTGAATACAATGATGTGCCTCATTCCTTCAAGGGTATGCCGGTGGTTCTGTTGTCTGCCGGTCTGATGGCCATTGCGTTCTTTGGCTTCAAGGGCCTGGTATAAGGAGGAGGGCCATGAAAGATATTTTGATTGCGATGGCCATCGTTGGTGGCCTGGGCTGTTTTATCGGTCTTCTGTTAGGTGTGGTCAGCAAAATTTTTGCAGTCAAGACCGATCCGAAGGTGACTGCGGTTCGTGAGGCCTTGCCTGGAAACAACTGCGGTGGCTGTGGATATGCCGGTTGTGACGGTCTGGCGGAAGCCATTGCCAAAGGGGAAGCCCCGGTGAGCGGCTGTCCGGTGGGCGGAGCAGAAACGGCAGCCGTGATTGGTAAAATCATGGGCAAAGAAGCAACCTTTGTCCGTAAGGTGGCCTATGTCAAATGCTCCGGCACCTGCGATCAGGCCAAACAGCTCTATCATTACTATGGAGCGACTCAGTGCCATCAGGTGGCACAGACACCCGGCCGTGGCTCAAAAGCTTGTGCCTATGGCTGCCTTGGGTTTGGTTCCTGTGTTCAGGTGTGTGAGTACGATGCCATCCATGTGGTCAATGGTTGTGCTAAGGTGGATAAAGAACGCTGTGCAGCCTGCGGAAAGTGCGTACAGGCTTGCCCACACGGGTTGATTGAACTGATTCCCTATGAAGCACCTTATGCAGTACAGTGTTCTGCGAAGGAGAAGGGCAAGGCGGTGCGCACCGTGTGCAGCGCCGGCTGTATTGGATGCGGTGTTTGCGAGAAGTCCTGTCCGGTCCATGCGATCACCGTTCGGGATAATATTGCACGCATTGATTATGACCTCTGCACCGGTTGCGGCACCTGCGTGGAAAAATGCCCGGTAAAGGTCATTCGAAGCGTATGAAGCAGAGCAGACGGCATAGAATCTTAGGATTTACCCTGATGCTGGCTGTGGTGATGAGTTCGACCGTGGGATGTTCTCCCACGGTCGAACGCCATGAAGCAACCCGTTTGGAGTTATTTGATACACCAATATCCGTGATTGCCTATACCAAGACGAAAGAGGAATTTGATGCCCTTTCGCATCTGGCATTTTCAGAGTTGAGTCGGTTAGATGCGCTCTATGATGTGTATGAAGGCGACGAAGCAGGGAACGGTCTGGCGGCAGTCAATGCTCATGCCGGAGGTCATCCGGTGGAAGTGGACCCGGATGTTATGGGACTGCTGCAATGGGCGAAGAAAGCTGCTGAACTGACGCATGGCGTGATTGATGCATCAGCAGGTCAGATTTGCCTGCTTTGGCAGCAGGCACGGGAAACCGCTGCACAGCATCCGGAGCGAGCGCAGATTCCGTCAAAAGCGGCCATTGATGAAGCGTTGCAGCACCGAGGCATGGATGCGTTGATTCTGGATACGGATGCCGGAACGGCCTGCCTGACGGACCCGAATGTGCGTTTGGATGTGGGAGCGTTGGCAAAAGGCTATGCCGCCGATGTGGTGATGGAGCGCCTTGTCAGGGAAGGGTATACCGATGTTATGCTCAACCTTGGAGGAAATGTGTTGACCCGGGGACAGCGGGGAGATGGCAGCCCTTGGCGAATCGGTATTCGAAATCCGTTGCAAGAAGGGGTGTTAGCCGAAGTGGCCTCCGGCGATGGTTCCGTAGTTACCAGCGGAGGGTATGAACGGAAAATGGAAGTGGATGGGAAAGAATACCATCATATCATTGATTTGTCGACCGGAATGCCGGCAGAGCGCTGGGCACAGGTGTCTGTGATTTCCACGCACTCAGCAGAGGCCGATTTGTTGACGACGGCGTTGTTCCTGCTCCCGGAGGAGGACGGCCGGGCTTTGCTGGCACAATTTGATGGCGCAGCAGCCTGTTATGTAAGACAAGATGGCTCTGTGACGAGAACGGAGGGGTGGCCCCATTGAAGAATCGACGCTATCATCTGACCAAGTGGGATGTGGTGCTGATGGCAGCTCTTGCCATGACTTCTGTGGTGCTTTTTGCAGTAGTTTGTCGCTTGCCCCGAAGTCCGGGGATGTATGTGGAGGTTTCGGTGTCCGGAACTGTGACACAACAACTGCCCCTTGCGGAGGATGGGATCTTTGTGATCCAGGGAATCGGCGGTACGAATACGCTGACGATTGCCGACGGTAGAGCCCGCATCACCGATGCCGATTGTCCGGATGCGGTGTGTGTGCGTGCCCATGGCATCAAACAGACCGGAGAGCAAATTATTTGTTTGCCTCATCAAGTGATTTGTGAGATTGTGGGCGATGAACCGGATTTGGATGTGATTTTGCCATGAGAGGATGGACGGCACAAAAAATAACTCGTGTCAGTGTGTTGGTTGCTGCGGCGATTGCGTTAAGTTGGGTGGAGCGAATGCTTCCGCTGGACAATCTTGTGCCTGGGGTGAAATTAGGCCTTGCCAATGTGGTGGTACTTGCTGCACTGGATCGTTTTGGCACCAAAGAGGCGGTTTTTGTTATGCTGCTTCGGGTGATGTTGAGCGGAATTCTTTTTGCTACGCCATCGGCTTTGATTTACAGCCTCTGCGGTGGAATGTTCAGTCTGTGTGCCATGATTCCGGCCATGCATTGCAAAGCACTGAGTTTGATTGGTGTCAGCGTACTTGGTGCGGTGTTTCATAACATCGGGCAGTGGATTGCAATGCTTGCGGTGATGCAAACAACCGGAGTGGTGCTATATCTCCCTTTGCTGATGGTTTCCGGCTTGCTTTGCGGATTGGTTACCGGTCTGATTGCAGTGGCTGTGCTTCGACATCTGCCGGAGCAGCTGGCTTAAGCATTGGCATTTGTTCCCGTTGCTGTGAATAGAGTTGATTCGGATTGACAGCAGCATAAAACAAGCGTAGCATAAGCTTGTAAAGCACGCAGCAAAGGGATGGCTTCTCTATCCGAACTGCGAGAAGTCAAAGCAAAGGACAGAAAGGCAGAGATAAGTATGCAAAGCATCCAGTTTGTATTTCCAACCAAGCTTTACTTTGGCAAGGGCGCCTTGAATCGTCTGGCGGAAGTGGATCTGCCTGGGACAAAGGCGCTGATCGTGACCAGTGCAGGCGGTTCCATGCGTAGAAACGGCTATGTGGATCGGTTGACAGCCCTGATGGAGCGGCGATCGATTCCCTATGTTCTGTATGAGAAAATCCTGCCCAATCCACATTTGGAACATGTGATGGAGGCGGCGGAGCTTGCAAAGGCCGAGAAGTGTGATTTCATCCTTGCACTGGGCGGGGGAAGCACCATTGACTCGAGTAAAGCCATTGCCATTGCCTGCACCAATCCCGGCAATTATTGGGATTATGTAGAGGGAGGCTCCGGCGGAGGAAAACCGATTGCCAATCGGATGCTGCCGCTGGTTGCAATCACAACCACGGCGGGTACGGGAACGGAAGCGGACCCGTGGTTGGTAATCAGTAATGAAGCAACCGGAGAAAAAATCGGAAACGGATATGCCAGTGGTCTGGACACTTTTCCAACGATTTCCATTGTGGATCCCGAACTTATGATGACGGTGCCGCCCCGCCTGACGGCCTATCAGGGGTTTGATGCGCTGTTTCATGCAACGGAAGGCTATATCAACCGGAAGGCCACCGATGTAAGTCGGATGTACTCGTTGAAGGCCATTGAACTGATTGCAAAGTATCTGCCCATTGCGGTAAACGAAGGCGGGAATGAAGAAGCCAGAGAAAAAATGGCATTGGCAAATACGCTGGCCGGATTTGTGGAGTGGCTGTCCGGATGTACCTCGGAGCATTCCATGGAGCACGCATTGTCCGGGGTAAAGCCTGCCATCACCCATGGTGAGGGATTGATTATGCTCTGTAAGGAGTATTACACCTTCTATCAGGCCGCTTGCGGGGAAGAGTACCTTCAGATGGCTAAGGCCATGGGGCGGAGAAATGCCACAGACCCCCGTGAATTCATTGATGCGTTGATGGAGCTGACGGAAGCTTGCGGTGTCGCGAATCCTAAGATGTCCGATTATGGCATTCAGGAAGAAGAGTTGCCTATGATTGCCCACCATGCGTGGTATACCATGGGCGGACTGTTTCAGGTGGATCCGTTCCTTCAGACGGAAGCGGATACCTTAGGGATCTTGCAGCGTTCCTACCGATAAACGAACGGAAGATGACTATTACATAACGAAAACAAGCCTCAAAAGCAGTTGCTTTTGAGGCTTGTTTTTTCAGAAAGAAAAATTAGTTGCTTGTTTTATTGTCATCTTTGTGTTTCTTCTTGTCCGTCCATTCGATGAGATAAAGCATAAGCATAGAGAGAAAAATAAGGCCTACCGTGACCCAGTGCAGCCAGGCCGGAAAGTTGAACATCTCTGCAAGCCACGACGGAATACAAGAAATTCCCAGTGCAATCAAACCCAAACCCAAAAGGGAAGAAATAGCTTCCGGTGATTTGTGATGGATTTTGGCGATAGCCTCTGACCATTTGTTCTGCTTTGTAAGCAAAAGATACCCGCCCATCCACCATGTAAACAAAATAACGATAGATGTGTTCATACAAGACGTTCCCCTAATGAATATACTGTGAAATGTCAAAAGAATGCAAAACCACCGAGTGGTTTAGAATAGCCTGGGGAGCGTAAAATTAAATGGCAGCGCACTTTTTACTCAACCATGCGATTTCGTCCTCGTTGAGCAGGGGACGAAGGCGGTTCAGCACCTCGGCGTGGTACCAGTTGAGCCATTCTTTTTCCTCGCGGGTCAGGTCGTCCACCAGAACACCGGTGAGATCGATGGGTACAAAGGTGAGCAGCTCAAAGTGCAGGAACTTGCCATATTCGCTTTCGCCTGCCTCGGCACAGACCAACTCATTTTCAATGCGGATGCCCAGATTACCCTCTTCATAGATGCCGGGTTCATCGGTGACAACCATACCGGGTACAAAGACGATCTGATTGTGCGGACGAAGACTCTGCGGCCCTTCATGAACTGCACCCACATGGGAAACACCGTGGCCGGTGCCGCAGCGATAGTCCAGCATATGCCGCCACAAGGGCTGGCGGGAGAGCATATCCAATTCGCCGCCGGTGGCGCCTTCTTTCCAGACAGCCATGGCGATGTCAATGTGGCAGCGAAGCACCCGTGTGTAAGCCAGTTTGTCCTCATAGGAAAGGGGACCGACCGCATAGGTGCGGGTGATGTCCGTGGTTCCGTTGCGATAGGTAGCGCCACTGTCCACCAGGAGATAACCCTTGGGCTGGATTTCGGCATCCGCACCGGGTTTTGCAGAATAATGCATCATGGCGGCGTTCGGACCCCATGCGGCGATGGTGGGGAAACTCTCCGTAAGGAAATGCTCGGCCGAGCTGCGGTACTTATGCAAAATTTTGTCAATGTCTGTTTCCCGCAGCAGTTCGCCGGAAGAGAGCCGCTGTTCCAGTTCCATCTGGAACCGAACCATCGCAGCACCGTCCACCAAATGGGCTTCTTTGGATGTGGCCAGCTCGGTTTCGTTTTTGACGGCTTTCATCATCGAAATGGGATCTGCCGTTTCAAGTACGGCAAAGGAGGGGTTGCTGCGCAGAGCTAGGTCTAGTTCTGTATTCAGGCTGGAAGGATCCACAAGAATGGTTTCAGTTGTCGTCACATCGGAGAGGAACGCAGCTACGGACAAGTAGTCTGCAAGTGCCACGCCCCAGGTGTGCAGCTGCTCGGCAGCATCCTGTGGAATGCGGGCAGTATCCGTGAACAGCACGGCACGGTTCAGATCCACATAGCAAAATGCCAGTGCATAGGGCGTGTTGTCCACATCAGAGGCTCGGAGGTTCAGCAGCCAAGCTACGCAGTCCAACTGCGTGACCAGCATAGCAGTGCAGTCCTTCGCTTTGAGGGCGTCCCGAAGCTGGTTGAGCTTTTCTGCGGCCGAGCGGCCGGCAAACGCTGTATCCAACAGCCAGACAGGGGAGGAAGGCAAAGCAGGGCGATTTTCCGTCCAGATGTCATCCACCAGTGGAAGAGCCTTCAGTTCTGCACCAATGCGAGAGCAGGTTCGGTTCAGGTCACGGCTCTGCTCCAGCGGCATGGTGTCCGCGCAGTAACCCAGAACTTGTCCTGCCTTCAAATGGACAGACAGCCATTCATGAATGGTGGGCACACCTTTGACCCCCATGTGCATGGAGTCGATGCCGGTTCCGGCCAGTGCAGCATCAGCAGCCCCGAAGAAGCGGCCGTCCACCCACATGGCAGCTTCATCTGCCATTACAATCAGATTGGCGTTCTCGCAGGAAAAACCGGAAAAATATTCCCAGGCGGTGTAATGTGCCGGGGCATACTCGCTGGAATGAGGGTCACTGCTGGGCAGGATAAAGGCATCACAGTTGGAAGCCTTCATGGCGCTCCGCAGATCTGCCAAACGCTCAGAAACAGGTTTCATACGAAAGTCTCCTTTTCAGATTCGCTTTGCTTGCTTGTGCGACAAGCGGGAGGAGTAGCCCATGTAATGGACACGCCTCAATAAGCATATAGATACCCTTATTTTAGTGTTCCAGTGCAATTTCGTCAACTCTCAAATTCAAAAGTCGTTGCGAAACGGAAAAGGCTGTGGTAGGCTAAGGAAATCACCGAAGGGGGAGACTGTCGTGTATTGGAATTCATTAAATCGCGTGTTGAAAGCGCAGTATGGCTGCAAAGTTTATAAATTGGCGCTTTCTTCCGGGTGTGGCTGTCCAAATCGGGATCAAGCAGGAAAACATGGCTGTATTTTTTGCGATGGGGCGGGTGCATTTGCTGCTTCGGGCAGTATCCAGCAGCAAATTGTTGAGGCGAAGGCACGAGTGGCCGGCAAAATCAAAGGGGAAGCCAAGTATATTGCTTATTTTCAGTCCTTCACCAACACCTACGCCAGTGTAGAGGTGCTGGAGCCCTTGTTCATGGCGGCAATGGAACCGGACGATGTGGTGATACTGTCCATCGCCACCCGGCCAGACTGTCTGGGGCCGGAGGTTTTGGATCTGTTGGAACGGTGCAGCCAAATCAAACCGGTCTGGGTGGAATTGGGACTGCAAACCATCCATCCGGAAACGGCGCGATACATTCGCCGAGGCTATCCGTTGGCCTGTTATGACCAAGCGGTGCAGGCCCTGAAAGAGCGGGGGATGACCGTGATCGTGCATCAGATATTGGGTCTGCCCGGTGAAACGCCCCGGCAAATGGTGGAAACAGCCCGGTATATTGGTCAATCTGGTGCGGACGGGATCAAGCTGCATTTGCTTCATATACTTCGGGACACAGAATTGGCTGAGGAATGGGAGGAGGGTCGAGTTCCGGTAATGGAGTTGGAAGCCTATATTTCTGTTCTTGAGCAGTGTGTGGAACACCTGCCTAGAGAGATGGTGATTCATCGCCTGACTGGAGATGGAGCCAAACGGGATTTGTTGGCTCCTCTTTGGAGCGGGGACAAAAAGCGGGTGCTGAATGCCATTCACCAAGCATTTGTGCGGGATAATGTGGAGCAGGGGCGATTTGCGCCCGAAAAACGGCAGGGAGAGCCGCTCTATGCCGTTTCTTGTGAGGGCTCAGTTTAAAATGATGGGAAGTCCCTTTTGCATCAGAGGATTCAGATCCAGATAAGCCGTGTCGCCCACATGGCAGGAAAGGCTTGTGACATCAACGGCGGTGTGATACATTCCAATGCGGCCACGAATAGGGCATTGCTGCCCATTTAGTTCCACAGTGGGACCGGAGTGCCGAAGGTAGGTGCGGAGGAGTGTTCGCCCTTCGGAAAGGCAGGAACGGAAGGAATGGGGAGGATGTGAGCGCTGGGTGCCGAAGCCATGATACCAGCCGACGGGCAGAATGGCCAGTGTGGTGGGGCGGACTGCGGTCCAAGTGCTGCCGTATCCGGTGGAGCAGCCGGGCGCCAGATGATGCAGCTCCACCACTTGACTTTCACAGCGGCCAATTCGGCGCAGGTCGGATTTGCACGAGTCAGCCATGCGGCCCAGCCAAGCCGAGCCAATCCGAACCCCGTCCATGTGCAGCTGAGGGTAGAGCAGGAAGGCGGCGGAGTTACAGCAGTGGCATTCGCCCGGATTGCATCCGGCGCTGCGAAGCTGCTCCAAAAGCTGCGAAAATCGGCTGTGCTGCCGCATTGTCTGAGTGCGATTACAAGCAGCTGCAAAGTGTGTATAGGTGCCGATAATGGAAACCGCATCGAAATAGGTGAAGATGGTGGAAATTTGCTGCCATTGCTCAGGAGCAAAGCCATAGCGGCCCATGCCGGTGTCAATTTTGAGATGGGCAGAAGCCATTTTCCCCAAGGACAAGGCGGTTTGATTCAACGCAATGGCGTTCTCCCAACTGGAAATACTGCAAATGACATCCAGTTCAATCAGTGCGGCCAACATGGCGGGGTCGGAGGAGGGTTGGAGCATCAAGATGGAAACCGATGATCCGGCAAGGGAGCGAACCAGCTGTGCCTCATGCAGTTCAGAAACGCAAAACCGGTCAATGCCTTGGGAGCAGAAGAGGGGGACCATATGCTGTAATCCCAGTCCGTATGCATTTCCTTTCACCACAGCCCAGACAGGGATGGTTCCGGCCTTTGCCTGAATCAGCTGAATGTTGTGGAGCAAATCCTGTTTTTTTATCACATAGCGTTCCATGGCAGACCCTCCGAATGCAAGGAATTTAAGCCCCTGTACCCCTAGTTCATGGGGGATGTAAGATAGCATAAAAGTGCGTTGCATCGGACTTGCATCCTTTGGCTGCAAAAAATCTTGTGTAGGACAGAAGGGAAGAATGTCACAATCTGAGATTGTAAGAATGAGAAAAACCTGCTATGATAAAGAAGTATATTGGACGAAAAGGGGGATGCGATGAATGGCAGACTTCACAAAAAAGGCAATTCGAGCTTCTTTTTTGCGTTTGCTGAATGAAAAGCCGCTGAAACAGATCACGGTTCGGGATATTGTGGACGATTGCGGCATCAATCGGAATACATTTTATTATCATTTTCAGGACATCCCTCAGCTGGTGGAAACCATGATTCAGGACGAAGCAGATCAGTTGATAGCGGAGCATGAGTCTATGGATTCCGTTGAGGAGTGTCTTGAGGCAATCATTGCCTTTGCACTGAAAAATCGGACTGCGGTGCTTCATATCTATCGTTCGGTCAATCGAGCCATTTATGAGCAGTATCTGTGGCGGGTTTGTGATCATGTGGTGACGGACTATATCGACCATCAGCTGGAAGGGCGGAAGGTGTCGGAGTTTGACCGGGCTACCATTATTAAATTTTTGAAATGTATGAGCTTCGGCTTGGTTACGGATTGGTTGGAAAATGGGATGCAGGAGAATGTGATCGATTTTACCCGCCGAATCTGTGAAATGAAGCAGGGAGATCTGGAACAGATGATCAATGAATGTGAACAGGAATAAATTAGATAGACAAATCAGCCCCCGTGCCTAAATTACAGGCATGGGGGTTTTGTTTATCCGTACCAACCGTGCTAGGAATGCTGTATGATAAACCCAGTCCAAACTGTAATAAAGAAGGAGGCTGTAATATGGCTTCGAACAGACGATTGCGGGCGGCAAAATGCGGATATATTTGTCTGTCCTGTCTATTTGTTGTGTTCGGCATAGTTCTGATGGCCGTTCCGAATTTCTCCGTTACCTTGTTGGTGCGAATCGGTGGAATCCTGCTGATGGTGTTCGGTGTGGTCAAAATTCTTGGATACTGCTCCAAAGACCTCTATCGACTGGCCTTTCAGTTTGATTTGGCATTTGGCATCCTGTTGGTTGCGTTGGGTGTGATTTTACTCTTCCGCACCGATGCCATGCTGCATATCATCTGTGCATTGCTTGGAATCTTCATCCTTGCCGATGCGCTGCTGAAAATCCAGACATCCATCGATGCGAAGGAGTTCGGCCTTCACTC
>JARIAU010000043.1 GCA_029257695.1 Oscillospiraceae bacterium | reverse complement strand
CTGCCGTGACAGAGAAAATTCGCAATCACCCCAACATTACCGTGATTGAGGGAGAAGTGACCGAAATCCCCGCCGAGGGTCTTGTGCTTGTGGCCAGCGGTCCCCTGACCTCGGATGCGCTGAGTGCGGACATTGCCAAGCATTTTCCCGGCTCGGACTATCTGCATTTCTTTGATGCCGCTGCTCCTATCGTCACTTTTGAAAGCATTGATATGGAGAAGGCATGGTTTGCCTCCCGCTACGACCGTGGCACACCGGACTATATCAACTGCCCCATGTCTCAAGAAGAGTATGATGCTTTCTGGACGGAACTGACCCAAGCCAAAGAGGCACCGCTGCACGCATTTGACGATGGTTCCGTTTTTGAAGGCTGTATGCCCGTAGAAGTGATGGCTCGCCGTGGTCGGGATACACTGTGCTACGGCCCCCTCAAGCCGGTAGGTCTGCCGGATCCACGAACCGGATCGGAACCTTTCGCTGTGGTCCAGCTCCGCAAGGACAATGCTGACGGAACCATTTACAACATTGTCGGCTTTCAGACCCATCTGACTTTCCCGGAACAGAAGCGTGTGTTCTCCATGATTCCCGGTCTGGAGCAGGCCGAATTTGTCCGTTACGGCGTGATGCATCGAAACACCTACCTCCACTCCCCCGGCCTACTCAATCACTATTATCAGGTCATTAACGAGCCAAGGCTCTGCTTTGCCGGACAGATGACGGGTGTGGAGGGCTATGTGGAGTCCACGGCTTCCGGCTTGGTTGCCGCTGTCGAACTGGCACACCGGCTGTTGGGTAAGCCCCCGGTGGACTTCCCACAGGAAACCGCATTGGGTGCCCTTGCCCACTATGTGAGCAACACTTCCGTGGTGAATTTCCAGCCGATGAATATTAACTTCGGAATTATTCCTCCGCTTGGATATAAAGTAAAGGGCAAGCGAAACAAGAACGCAGAGCTTTCCCGCCGTGCGCTGGAAGCTCTGGACCGTGCTCTCTCCCATTTTGATTCTGACCCCGAGGTTTTGGCCGACGGTGAATAAAAAGAAGGTTTGATACTATGCAGACATTGGAAGAAAAGCTGGGCTATCATTTCCACAACATTGCCCTGTTGGAAAATGCTCTGACCCACAGTTCCTATGCCAACGAGCACCGCGCCCTTGGCATCGACAATAACGAACGATTGGAATTTCTGGGCGACTCCGTCCTTGGCATGGTGGTGGCCGATTATCTGTTCCGCAATTTCCCTTCTCTTCCGGAAGGGGATCTGACCCGGCTGCGTGCTGCTCTGGTCTGTGAAGGCAACCTCTATGTGGTGGCCAGCAAGCTCGATCTGGGCAGCTACTTAAAACTGGGCAAGGGCGAAGAGTTGGGTGGAGGCCGCAATCGTCCTTCCATTTTGGCCGATGCAGTGGAATCTGTTTTGGCTGCCGTCTATCTGGATGGCGGAATCAGCTGCGCCCGCCGCCTGATTCAGCACTTCATTCTGGACCACATTGACCGAGTGCAAGAGGTCTCCAAAGACAACAAAACCGCCCTGCAGGAAATCGTCCAGCGCAAGAGCGGTCAGGTGCTGACCTATGAGCTGATTGATGAGCAGGGTCCTAACCATGCCAAGATTTTCCGCATGGAAGTCCAACTCAACGGTAAGGGCATTGGTGTAGGCGAAGGCCGCAGCAAGAAGGAAGCCGAACAGGCTGCTGCTGCCGCTGCTATTCAGGCACTGCAAACAAAATAATCCCTCCGCTCCCATTCTGATCTGCAGATGGAGCCGATTTTGCGCCGTCTGTTTTGCAGGCGGCGCACTTTACTTTCTCTCCTTGTTCTGTGATTTTGTCACGGTAAATCCTATCAATTCGATGTATGATAACCTCGATAGGAGATAAGATATATGAAACGATTGAAACTCATCCCATTTTTTCTTGCCTTTACCGCCGCCTTTACTGGCTGTGGCAAAGGAGCTTCCGGTGTGTATCAGCAGGTATCTCCGCAGGAAGCCATCACTTTGATGGAAACGCAGGATAATTACCTGATTTTGGATGTCCGCACTCCGGAAGAATTTGATGCCGGACACATTCCCAATGCCATCAACCTTCCGAACGAATCCATTCTCTCTGCTCCGACAGAGCTGCTCCCAGACAAAGACCAGTTGATTCTGGTCTACTGCCGAAGCGGGAGCCGTAGTAAACAGGCGTCGGCAAAACTGGCGCATTATGGTTACACTAATATTGTGGAATTCGGCGGTATTATCCAATGGCCCGGCGATCTGGTGACCGACTGACTCAATCTACAACTCACATTTATTTTATAGGAGGAATTTATTATGTCCGTTATGCACATCACCAAAGAGAATTTTGATACCGAAGTCATGCACAGCGATAAGCCCGTTCTGGTGGACTTTTGGGCCACTTGGTGCGGCCCCTGCCGTATGATTGGTCCCGTTTTGGATGAGATTGCCGCAGAGCGCAGCGACATCAAGGTCTGCAAAATCAATGTGGACGAACAGCCGGAGCTAGCTGCCAGCTTTCAGGTCATGAGCATCCCCACCCTGATGGTGGTGAAGAACGGTGAAATCACCAACCGTTCCATGGGTGCCCGTCCCAAGAATCAGATTTTGGAGCTGCTGTAAGCAGCGGTTTGCTTCTATTCCAAGGTCAACACAAACAAAATATGAAACCGGAGTACATCAATTTTTTGATGTACTCCGGTTTTTCGTTTCGCTCAACGGTGTTTCTTCTGCTCCAGACCAAGATGAGGGTTATGGATTATCTCTCGATTCTCCTCCCTGCTCTGCTTTCCATACTTCGTAATTCTCTCTGGATTCCCGCAAACTGCGGTGCGTCTGAATCAAATCCAACACTTTTTCCGGTTGTTCCGCCAATGCCCCGTCATCCGCATACGCCCGGAAAATCCATTCCTCTGGGGCATCCCAGACATCCAGTTGTATATGTAACCCGCAATCCTCAATGGTTCGGATCAAATCACAGATCTGCTCCACATAATCCTCATCAGCGCCCCCTTCATACAGGTAGACATCCACAAGAATGTCATATTCTCCACGATTCAGATATTCCTCCAGCGGTTCCTCGCCCGTCCACTTTTCTCCCGTGGATCGACCACGGACAGCAAATGTAATCTGTTCTATTTGATCTTTTCCTTCAAACATTGGTCTTGCAAGATCCAACAGCCGATCTTCATACAAGTAGGCATGGTATGTATCCTCATACCTGGCAGTATTGCGGGCATATACTGTGGCCTTTTGCTCCGGGTGTGCTTCCGGAGCTACCATCCCACGGATCCATCGAAGTCCGATTTCTTCTTCTTTGTAGGTCGGCTCTTCTACAAACACAAAGGTTTCGTGGTATCGTCGTTGGAGTTTGGAGAGCACATACTCCTGTGCTTCCTCCGAAGAACGAAAATCCCAAGGCAGTCTGACACACCCGGTAAGCATTCCCATACAAACTACTCCGGCAATCATACAGGCAAAAATTTTCTTATATTTCATACCACGCACCTCTTTTTATTGTAACATCCCAGCCAATCACATCGCTGATCTAGCTTTCTCTTCTCTTTTCGTTCGAATCAACCATACAATCAGCCATATAACTGCAACCGGGACTGCAAAAAAAGATAAAATTACGGCGCCGACTCCTATATTCACATAGGCCGTGCCCTGTGCAAAATAGGTAAGCATTCCACCTCCGAGTAAGAAAAAAAGCACAAAGGACAGCCAACAGAAAAAAGCCTGTCTACACTGTTTTGCAGTGGCCTCTTCCAGTCCATTCCTCTTTTTTCTCTCAACCTTTGCTTTCATCCGAGCGCTCATCTGCTGCGCCTCTTTTGTAAGTGTCTGATCTTCGATTTTTGTCGCATATTGCACTTGGAGCAAATAGTAATTCATCCAATCCACCGTTGTTTTCGCACAAATCCTTATTTGCTCTAAGGCCTGTCCTGCGTCTTCCCAACGCTCCTGCTCCAACAAAGCACAAAACCAATTGACCTGCATCATTGTCCGCGATGTTTTCGTAATTGCCCAAGGTCTCCACTGATTCAGTCCAATTTCCAGTTTTTTGAGGTCATGGCTCTGCTGGTATTCCATCAGCCACGGATTGATTTGCTTTGCCAGCCAATCGTCATACATCATTGGCACCATCAGCCAACCCACAACCAAAGCAACCAGCAGAACCAAACCGATCCAGATAAAATGAACCGACAATGACGCACAAAACAAGCCCGTCAGGACAAGCACGCAGAACATAGGCCAAGGATTCCTCATTTGTATCCCTCCAAACATCGTTCTCTGTTTCCCCTTCTTATTTGCCCCATTATAACATGACACTATCTGCTTGCATAGTTGATGACATTTACATCCAATCGAATTTCTTTGTATTTTGCACTTTCTTTGTTTTTCAAGCAATCTGACACCCTAAGACAGAGTATTTCTCTGTCTGGATGGCTGCTGCAAAAGAAAAAAACAGGCTGAAAACGGATGTTTTCAGCCTGTTTTGGTACGCCCGAAGGGACTCGAACCCCCAGTAACTGGAACCGGAATCCAGTGCCTTATCCATTAGACCACGGGCGCATTCGGTATTCTTATTATAGCACACTCTGCAGAAAAGTAAAGCACTATTTCTCCGCCCCCGCACGAAAGTGCAGGGGCGGAAATAAAGTGTTACTTAATCCTCGAAGTCAGCAGTCACAGAGACAGTCTCCTGCTCTTCAAAGACAGGCATCTCTTCCACAGAAGCTTCTACTTCCATTTCCACGACAGCCTCTTCCTCAGTGGCACCTGCCACATCACCCTCATCGTCGATGGCATCGCACTGACGATACTGGGTCAAACCGGAACCGGCGGGAATCAGCTTACCGATGATGACATTCTCCTTCAGACCCAGCAGGTGGTCCACCTTACCGCTGATTGCGGCCTCGGTCAGAACCTTGGTGGTCTCCTGGAAGGATGCAGCAGACAGGAAGGAATCGGTAGCCAGAGAAGCCTTGGTAATACCCAGCAGCAGACGGGTGCAGGTGGGCAGCTTCAGCTCCTCGCCATTCTCTCCAACCTCGCCGGCATCAATGCGGGCCTGAACCTGATCCTTGGCATCCTCAAAGGCAGACAGGTTGATGGTGGAACCGCTCAGCAGTTCGGAATCACCAGCCTCTTCCACACGGACCTTCCGCATCATCTGACGGCAGATGACCTCAATGTGCTTGTCGTTGATGTCAACGCCCTGGCTGCGGTAAGGCTTCAGAACTTCCATAACCAGATACTCATGCAGCGCAGCAATGCCGCGAATCCGCAGAACATCCTGAGGATACAGCGCACCGGGAACCAGCTGGAGGCCCTTCTTCACCCGCTCGCCATTCTTCACCAGCAAGCTGGAGTAGGGCAGCAGATAGGTACGGACATCGCCATCGTCGCCCGTCAGGTTGACATTGACCAGAGAGCCCTTTCTGGTTTCCTCAATGGTAATGGTACCATCGATTTCAGCCAGCTGAGCCATCTTCTTGGGCTTACGAGCTTCGAACAGTTCTTCCACTCGAGGCAGACCCTGCGTAATATCGCCGCCGGCAACGCCGCCGGAGTGGAAGGTACGCATGGTCAACTGGGTACCGGGTTCACCGATGGACTGTGCAGCAATAATACCAACTGCTTCGCCCATGCCGACCTGCTCGCCCACGGCCATGTTCATGCCGTAGCACTTGGAGCAGACACCCTGGCGTGCACGGCAGGTCAGCACGCTGCGGACCTTGACCGACTTGATGCCATGTGCCTCCAGCACCTTGGCATCCTCTGCCTTGAGCATCGTCTTCGTGTCGAAGAGCACCTCGCCAGTGGTCGGATCACAAATCGGCTCAGCAGCAAAGCGACCCTTGATACGCTCGGAGAACTCCTCGATGATCTGGCCGTCCTCGCTCAGTTCATACACATTGATGCCGTCGTTGGTACCACAATCCTCCTCACGGATGATGACCTCCTGAGAGACATCAACCAGACGACGGGTCAGGTAACCAGAGTCAGCCGTACGCAGAGCGGTATCGGTCAAGCCCTTACGAGCACCACGAGAAGAAATGAAGTATTCCAGAACAGACAGACCTTCACGATAGTTTGCCTTAACAGGAATTTCGATGGTACGGCCTGCGGTGTTTGCCAGCAGACCACGCATGCCAGCCAGCTGACGAATCTGTGCCATAGAACCACGAGCACCAGAGTCAGCCATGATGAAGATGGGGTTGAATTCATCCAGGTTCTCCATCAGTGCACCGGAGACCTGAGCGGTGGTAGCTTCCCACTCTCGGACAACCAGACGATAACGCTCGTCATTGGTCAGCAGACCCATCTTGAACATCTGCTCGATCTCGACAACCTTTTCCTCAGTATCCTTAATCAGGGTGTACTTCTTCGGGGGAATGGTCATATCGTAGATGGAAACAGTAAGAGAAGCCAAGGTGGAGTAATGGTAGCCCTGAGCCTTGACCGCATCCAGAACACCGGCAGACACAGCAAAGCCATGCTTGGAGATGCATCGATCAATGATTTTACCCAGAATCTTCTTGCCGCAAACAGTGTTGATCTCGGGGTTCAGGCAGCTGGCGGGATCATTGCGATCCTGGAAGCCCAGATCCTGAGGAATCTGGTTATTGAAGATCAATCGACCAACCGTGGTACGGACCAGAGCAGTAATCGGCTCTCCGTTGCAGGTGCCGCTGCGCCGGACCAGAATCGGCTCATGGATGTCCAGTTCGTCCTGATTCTCTGCCAGAGCAGGATCACATTGGTATTCTTCTTCATGCGCTCCAGCATGCACTGGTCATAGGCCAGCAAAGCCTCAGTGTCGTTGGAGAACACACGGTAGAACTCCTGGGGCTTTTCGCCACGCTCATTGGCCTCCTGCGCCATAAAGCCGGTGGTCCGGATATAGGGCACATAGCCGTGATCGGGATCGGAGACCCAGATAATGGTGTTACCGTCGATAACACCTGCCTCCATGGCAGCCACGGCATCGGCCGTCGTTGCAAAGCAGCGAGCCTCATCCGGGATACGCTCACGCTCATAAGTCAGATAGTAGGAACCCAGAACCATATCCTGCGTAGGCACAGTAACCGGGCTGCCGTCCTGAGGACGCAGCAGGTTATTCGCCGACAGCATCAGGATGCGGGCTTCGGTCTGAGCCTCTGCGGACAGGGGCACATGAACTGCCATCTGGTCACCGTCAAAGTCAGCGTTAAAGGGCGTGCAAACCAGAGGGTGCAGCTTGATCGCGCGACCCTCCACCAGCACGGGCTCAAACGCCTGAATACCCAGACGGTGCAGCGTAGGCGCACGGTTCAGCATGACGGGATGATCCTTGATGACAAACTCCAGTGCATCCCACACCTTGGGATCACCCTTGTCTACCATCTTCTTTGCGGATTTGATATTGGATGCCTCACCGTCCTAAACCAGTTTCTTCATAACAAAGGGACGGAACAGCTCGATAGCCATTTCCTTAGGCAGACCACACTGATAGATCTTCAGCTCAGGGCCAACCACGATAACGCTTCGACCGGAGTAGTCGACACGCTTACCCAGCAGGTTCTGACGGAAGCGGCCCTGCTTACCCTTCAGCATATCGCTCAAGGATTTCAGCGCACGGTTGTTTGCACCGGTGACGGCACGGCCACGACGGCCGTTGTCGATCAGAGCATCCACCGCCTCCTGCAGCATGCGCTTCTCATTGCGAACAATGATGTCAGGCGCATTCAGCTGGATCAAACGCTTCAGCCGGTTGTTACGGTTGATGACACGGCGGTACAGATCGTTCAAGTCAGAGGTGGCAAAACGACCGCCGTCCAGCTGGACCATCGGACGAATCTCAGGGGGAATGACGGGCAGCACATCAATGATCATCCACTCGGGCTTGTTGCCGGAGGCCAGGAACGCATCCACGACCTCCAGACGCTTGACAATACGAGCCTTCTTCTGACCGGAAGCAGTCTTCAGCTCCGCACGCAGAGAGACGGACAGCTCCTCCAGATTCACATCCTGCAGCAGCTTCTTGACGGCCTCGGCGCCCATTCCGGCATCGAAATCATCCTCGTACTTCTCACGCATATCTGCGTATTCCTTCTCGGACAGGATCTGATTCTTGCTCAAAGGAGTGAACCCGGGATCCGTGACGATATAAGATGCAAAATAAAGCACCTTTTCCAGAATACGGGGGGAAATATCCAGCAGCAGACCCATACGGGAGGGAATGCCCTTGAAATACCAGATGTGAGACACCGGGGCGGCCAACTCGATGTGGCCCATGCGCTCACGGCGGACCTTGGCGCGAGTCACCTCAACGCCGCAGCGGTCACAGACCTTGCCCTTATAGCGGATCTTCTTATACTTTCCACAATGGCACTCCCAGTCCTTCGTGGGGCCAAAGATCCGTTCACAGAACAGACCATCACGCTCAGGCTTCAGCGTACGGTAGTTGATGGTCTCGGGCTTGGTAACCTCGCCGTAGGACCACTCTCTGATCTGCTCCGGAGAAGCGATAGAGATTTTGATCGCATCAAATTCAGCGTAACTCATTGCAATCGACCTCCCCTTTCTTTATTCTTCAGCGCCGTCGACGAACAGCTCACCCACTTCTTCAAAAGCAGGGGCCTCTTCCACGGTGCCCTCTTCATTCATTTCACCAACGGCAAATCCACCGGCATTGGCAAACTCGCCTTCGTCGCTGGCATAGTCGAAGTCGTCGTATTCACGACGGCCGGGCTGATAGTTGTCCTCTTCCTCGTCCTTCAGCTCAATCTCTTCACCCTGAGCATCCAGCACACGAACATCCAGACACAGGGACTGCAGTTCCTTCATCAGAACCTTGAAGGACTCAGGCACACCAGGCTTGGGCACATTGTGACCCTTGATGATGGCCTCATAGGTGCGCACACGACCGGTGACATCGTCCGACTTGACCGTCAGGATTTCCTGCAGGGTATAAGCAGCACCATAAGCTTCCAGGGCCCAGACTTCCATCTCGCCGAAGCGCTGACCGCCGAACTGAGCCTTACCGCCCAGAGGCTGCTGCGTCACCAGACTGTAAGGACCGGTGGAACGGGCGTGAATCTTATCATCGACCAGATGGTGCAGCTTCAGGAAGTACACATAACCGACCGTGACAGGGTTATCGAAGCGCTGACCGGTACGACCGTCGTAGAGCCAGCTCTTGCCGTTCTCATTCAGGCCGGCCATACGCAGGCACTCCTGAATGTCCTTCTCGTTTGCGCCGTTGAAGATGGGGGTTGCAACCTTCCAGCCCAAGGTCTTTGCTGCATAGCCCAGATGGACCTCCAGCACCTGACCGATGTTCATACGGGAAGGCACGCCCAGGGGGTTCAGCACGATGTCCAGAGGAGTACCATCCGGCAGGAAAGGCATATCCTCACGGGGCATGATGCGGGAAACAACACCCTTGTTACCATGACGGCCTGCCATCTTATCGCCCACGCCGATCTTACGCTTCTGGACGATGTAGACACGCACACACATATTCACACCGGGATTCAGCTCATCGCCGTTATCACGGGTAAAGACCTTAACATCCTGAATGATACCGGACATACCATGAGGCACCTTCAGCGAAGTGTCACGGACTTCACGGGCCTTCTCACCGAAGATTGCACGCAGCAGCCGCTCTTCTGCAGTGAGGTCAGTCTCACCCTTGGGCGTAACCTTACCAACCAGAATATCACCGGCAGTAACCTCTGCACCCACACGGACGATGCCACGCTCGTCCAGATCTCTCAGTGCATCCTCGCCCACATTGGGGATGTCGCGGGTAATCTCTTCCGGCCCCAGCTTGGTATCACGAGCTTCGGTCTCAAACTCCTCGATATGGATGGAGGTGAACACATCCTCCTGAACCATACGCTCGTTCAGCAGCACGGCATCCTCGTAGTTGTAACCTTCCCAAGTCATAAAGCCCATCAGGATGTTGCGACCCAGAGCGATTTCGCCGTTGCAGGTAGCAGGACCATCAGCCAGGGTCTCACGGTAGCGGACACGCTGACCGGCATTGACAATGGGCTTCTGGTTGATGCAGGTGGTGTGGTTGGAACGGACATACTTGGTCAGGGGATAATCCACCACACGGCCGTCGTCATAGCGGACGGTAATGCTAGTTGCGGAAACCTTGGTGACTTCGCCGTCGCCCTCTGCCAGCACGACCACTTCGGAATCCTGGCAGTTCTTGTATTCCTGACCGGTAGCCACGATGGGAGCCTCAGTAACCAGCAGCGGCACAGCCTGACGCTGCATGTTTGCACCCATCAGTGCTCGGTTTGCGTCATCGTTCTCCAGGAAGGGGATCATAGCAGTTGCCACAGACACCATCATCTTGGGAGACACATCGATGCGGTCCACCTGCTCACGGTCCACTTCCACGATCTCGTCACGGTGGCGGCAAGTGATACGGGCATTGGCCAGGCAGCCGTTCTCGTCAATCGGCTCAGTGGCCTGTGCCACGGTATGCTCATCTTCCACATCCGCAGTCATATATTCCACACGGTCGGTAACCAGACCGGTGGGCTGCTCGACCACACGATAAGGCGTTTCAATAAAGCCGTAGCGGTTGACACGGGCATAGGAAGCCAAATAAGAAATCAGGCCGATGTTCGGACCTTCAGGCGTCTCGATGGGACACAGACGGCCGTAGTGGCTGTAGTGAACATCTCGGACATCAAAGCTGGCACGCTCACGACTCAGACCGCCGGGACCCAGAGCAGAAATACGGCGCTTATGAGTCAGCTCAGCCAGAGGGTTGGTCTGGTCCATGAACTGGCTCAGAGGCGAGGATCCGAAGAACTCCTTGATGGCCGCCGTCACAGGACGGATATTGATCAAAGACTGAGGCGTGACGCTGTCCAGATCCTGGATGGTCATACGCTCACGGATGACACGCTCCATACGGCTGAAACCGATGCGGAACTGGTTCTGCAGCAGCTCACCCACGCAGCGCAGGCGGCGGTTGCCCAGATGGTCAATGTCATCTGCATTGCCCACGCCATAGGCGAGGCAGTTCAGGTAGTTGATGGATGCAAGGATATCATCAACAATAATGTGCTTGGGCATCAGGTCATCCATGCGCTCTTCGATGGCGTCAGCCCAACCGCCCTCAGGAACGGTTTCCAGCATTTCCTTCAGCACAGAGAAGCGGACCTTCTCGTGAATACCGTACTCAGCAGGATCGAAGGAGACGAACTTGGACATATCCACCATATCATTGGAGAACACCTTCACAAGCTGATCGCCAACCTGCAGCACTGCACTGTTGACACCGCGGTCGCTGATCTCATGGGCGCGGTTGCGGTCGATGACTTCACCGGGCATCACCAGGATCTCACCTGTCATGGGGTCAACAATGGGCTCTGCTA
>JARIAU010000032.1 GCA_029257695.1 Oscillospiraceae bacterium | reverse complement strand
CTGACGCTCCTGTGTCAGCGCATCCAGTGTCTGCTGGGCATCTCGGCGCCGGGCATCGTTGGCCTCCAGATGGCTCCGGCGCTCCTCCTCTCCAAGAGAAACATCATCCAAAATGGTATGGCGGGCTTGATTCAGTGCAGAAAGCTCCTGACGGGCTCTGGTCTGCTTCTGCTCGTTTTCCGTCAGTTGGTCATTGCGCGTCTCATCCTGCTGAGATGCTTCACTGAGAAGCAGCTCTTTCTCCTTCGCCAAGTCCGCCCGTTCCTTTTTGACTGCTGCCAACCGGGCCAGATTGGCATTGTGCAGGTTGACATCAGAACAGGCCTCATCCATCAGGTCAATCGCCTTATCCGGAAGGAATCGGTCCGTGATGTAGCGCTCACTCATAACCACCGTCTGGTATGCTACTGCATCCGTAATCTGAACACAGTGATAATTTTCATAATAATGAGAAATGCCGCGAATGATTTTGACACTGTCTTCCATGGACGGCTCATTGACGGTGACCGGCTGGAACCGGCGTTCCAGTGCGGTATCCTTTTCAATGTGCTTTCGATATTCGGTAAAGGTTGTGGCACCAATGACCTGAATCTCTCCACGAGACAGCGCAGGCTTCAGGATGTTGGCTGCATTCATAGAGCCTTCTGCATCTCCGGCACCCACAATATTATGAATCTCGTCAATCACCAAAATGATATTTCCGGCCTTGCGAATCTCTTCGATCAGGCCCTTCATCCGGCTTTCAAATTGACCACGGAACTGCGTTCCTGCCACCAACGCCGTGAGGTCCAACAAATAAACTTGCTTATCCTGCAGCTTGTACGGTACCTCGCCACGCACGATGCGGATGGCCAAGCCCTCCGCAATCGCCGTCTTACCCACACCGGGCTCGCCAATCAGGCAGGGATTATTCTTCTGGCGGCGATTCAAAATCTGAATGACACGCTGAATCTCCTCTTCCCGCCCAATCACTCCATCCAACTGTCCTTCAGCTGCCCGCCGAGTCAGGTCGATGCAGTAGTTGTCCAAAAACTTCTTCTTTCCGTTTTTCGCCTTTCCGGGACGGGGGCGCGCCTCTCCGGCACTTTCCTCCGGCATAGGTGCCGGCTGATTATTTCCGCCGAATAGCTTATTCAGGAATGGGAAGGTAGCCGTTTTTCCTTCGTCCTCCCCGTCCTCATCCTCCTCGTCTGCGTCTCCGCCGACTTGAGGAATCAGCCCCTCCAAGGCTTCCGGATTGGAAAACATTCCCATCATTTCTTCCGTGAGGTTATCCAGATCTTCATCGGAAATCCCCATGCGCTTCATCATATCATCAATGGGCTTAATACCCAGCTCACGCGCGCACTTAAGACAAAGCCCTTCGCTTTTGCTCTCGCCGCCTTCGATCTTACTCACAAAGATCACGGCAAGGTTCTTCTTGCATTTCGAGCAGAGTGTCGGCTGCATATCATTTCTCCCTTCTTTCCGATTTTTTCGGATGAACTGTCCCTATCATGACAGATAAATGTGAACAAACATTGCATTCACAAAAAATATTCAGTAAACGCCGGTGATTTGGGCCATCCATTTCAGCAAAACGCTGTCTGCCACCATTGAATCGGGCAGCCAACCAAAAAGACCGCACACAAAAACCACCAGCAGCACCAGCAAAAAGCCCTTTAAGCAGCCAAACGCACCGCCTAACAGATGGTTCAGAAAATGCAGACCGGGGATGCAATCCACCAGATCCAGCAGCTTCAGAACGAGATAGCAAAGCAGTCGGAACAAAATGGCTCCCACCACGAACAAAATCAGCCATCCAATGGCTTTGGCCACTTCCAGAGATACCGCCGGAGACAGATTGGTGGCCACCGCGTCAGTCAGTCCTTCCACCAATTCCGAAACGCCGGGCACCATACCCAACATCCCCAAATCGAGCCCCTCGGCCCCAACCGTTTGTTGGGACAGAATTTCTGTCAGTTTTCGCTCCACTCCCGGCTGCACCAAAGGCACAATGTACTCGGCAATCATCGCCGCTCCGTAATCCGCCAGCCATTTAGCGCCAAACACGGCCACCAGAATGGTTAGCAGACCGGAAAAGGAACGAAACATTCCTGCTTTTGCTCCGGAAATCAACATCAGAACAATCACTGCACTTAGGAGCAAGTCTGGAATCAAGCCCGGGATCATCGTCAAAAACGACATATCTTTCCTCCTTATTCCGGCACATACAGGCTGGCACTCTCCGAAGAGATGACCACTGCGGAACCATCTTCCTTCAGCAAGACCCGTCTGGCGCCCCAGCGATTCTCCACCGAGTCATATTGGGTCAGATCACTCTTATAAATCGATAGCTCTGATGCCGTCAGCACCGCCACATAGTCTCCGGAGGCCGAAATGCTCAACACTTCGTCATTGATGCCAAGCGTTGCCTTTACGCCTGCTTCATCCACAGTCACCAATTCGCCGGTGCTGCCGCCCTGATACTTACTGTAAAACAGCAGCCCAAAGCCATCGCCCTGCAGCGAAAAGCCCTGCAAATAGCTGCTCGCTTCGGTATAACTGCTCTCAACCGCTTCGTTTACCACCCGATAGACGCCATATTCACCAGCAACCCAGAGTACATCCTTCTCCCAGTTCAAATCCAGTACCACATCGCCGTCCAGAACACAGGAATTCTTGCGTTCACCGTCCGTCACATTGTAAAACTGGAGTTCAGACTCAAATCCGCTCTCCGCCTCGCCAACAGAAACCAGCGTCAGCAGCTTGTGACCAGGCGAAAGAATGGCATCCGTAATAAAGCTGCTGGAGATATTCTCTGTAACCACCGGTTTGAACGCTTGGTTATAGACCGTAACCGAGGCCTTGTAGCCCGTGGCACGCTCCACCACCGTAAGCCAGCCGTCCGAATCCACCCGAGCAGACAAAATCGTCTGCCCCTTGGTCGCCTGCGACGATTGAATGATCTCTCCCTTATGAATCAGATACAGTTCTGTTCCTCCGGCATCATAGACCACTGTATAGCCGCCCATGGTGCGAACCACCGGCTTTTTCATGTTGACACTCTCGTTGATGATCTTCTCACCCGCAAGGTCAAAGCCTTGCAGCTGCTGCTTGGAGCAGGTCACCAGTCCGCTTCCGGTCCACGCAAAGCTGCCTTCCGGATCTGCTCCGTGAAACAGCTGCTGGGCAACCGCTCCAGTGGAATTGCGATAGGAAATCCGGCGGCGCAGGCGGTCAAAACTCAACTCATCCCGGTGAACCACCACAAACACAGCGCCCACCACCAATATCACCGTCAGCATCAGTGCCAGCATCCGCTTAAGAATGGACACCGCCTTGCTGTCAGGTTTCTTTTCCTTTTTTTCCCGTTTCTTTTTTTCTTTTCCCGTGCGCTCTTCGGTCACTTGGTCCAATCGATCCATTTCATCCATAACAATATCCTCAAATCATTTCTCCGCCGATGATCACACTTCCGGGTCCGTGTCCAGGCCCACCGGTTCCTTATACCAGAGCTTTGTCATATAGAGTCCGCCCGGCGGAACCGTCGGTCCGGCCTCGGTTCGGTTCCCCCGCAGCAAGATGTCGCTGATTCCATCCGGAGTCAGCTTCCCCTCCGCCGCATAGAGCACCGTACCGGTCATGGCTCGCACCATATTATACAAAAAACCATTGGCGCATACCTTCAGTTCAATCAGATCCCCTTTTCGCTCCACATCAAAGTAGTGCACCGTGCGGACCGTGGAACGCACATTGGTTCCCACCGCTCGAACAGCCGAAAAGTCATGGGTCCCCACAAAGCGGGATGCGGCATCCGCCATAACCCTTTCATCCAAATGTTTGGGGTAAAAGTACGCTCGGTTTACATAAAAAGCATTCCGAATCCGGGAGTTGTAGACCCGATAAGTATATTCTTTTTTTACACAAGAGCCAATGGCGTTAAATCCCTCGCTCACTTCTTTCGCCGACACCACCACAATGTCTTCCGGCAGGCGGCTGTTCATGTAGCCAGGTTTAGTGCGCAGTTTATAAACATGTTATGTAATGACATGATTGACTACTTTAAATATCTGGCAATAAATAGTTGGGGCTGCACTTAAAACAGTGAAAAATATTCCTTCAACTTTTACATGGTGTAGTTTGAAATTGTCATTCTACTGCTGTCTTAAATTGTGACTTTTTCAAACAAGGTTCTAAATAAAACACACCATTAGACTTTACAATTTTTTTCTATAATTTTAACATGACATAACCCTTCTGCCTGAAAAAAAAATGAAAAAATGGGTTATCCAATGATTAACAAAATGTCCTGTTCTTTCTTTGGGTACCCATGTTTCATAAGTGATCAAGTTAGCCAACTTGTTGTAGACAGGTTTTCCTTG
>JARIAU010000021.1 GCA_029257695.1 Oscillospiraceae bacterium | reverse complement strand
GTGTTTTTTGATATTCTGGCGGAGGAATTGGCTCGGCGTGATATGGACGACGCACCCATTGATGCGTCGAACTTTCAGGAGCTGACCCGCCGGATGGAGGCCTATATGACCGAGTTTGAGCTTCACGGCACGGATCATGTGCAGGTGGAGAGCGACTTTGTGGAATAAAAGAACAAAAGACGAAACCGGCAGCAGGCCATGGCCTGCTGCCGGTTTTATGTTGCGAAAAAAACACCGGACGGCTATGCCGTCCGGTGAAGAAAGCGAAGAAATCAGAGGGGGGTGGAGCCGGGGCCGGCAACGGGGTACTTCTCAGAAACACCGTACTTGTTTGCGCCGGGCTGGCTGTCCTGGACGCACCAGATCAGCAGCAGGATGCCGCCGACGAAGGGAATGAAGGCGACCAGCAGGTAGACAGCGGACTTGCCGATGTCATGCATTCTGCGGAAGGAAACGGCCAGACCGGGAACGAACAGCACCAGAGAGACAACATAGCTCAGGAGGGGCAGGTGGATTGCGGAGAACAGAGCAGTCGCGATGGTGCTCACCAGGAAGGAGAACAGGGAGAAATACCAGTACTCGCTGCGGCGGGCACGGCCCTGGAAGTTGGTGAAGTTCTGGAAGCAGCTGCGGATTGCGGTGGTGAAGTTCATACAAAAGCCTTCTTTCTTAGGTGTATTGTTTGCCCTCAATGCCCACAAGGGGATTGGGGCGCCAACCGGCGCAAAATCGGAGGCCGGTTGGAAGCACATGACTTCCAAATCGGAGATGCATGGGAGCGACGAAAGATCTGTTCCGATGCGAATGTATCGTACTCCGAATGGTTGTTGATTGGAGTATAGCACCAATTTCGTACAAAAGCAACAAAAATATGCCTGACGATGAGGAATCGTCAGGCATAAATGATTTATTTTCCGGAAGCGGCAGACAACGCTGCTTCGTCCGCTTTGCGCTTGGCTTCAATGGCCTGTTTCAGCATCATATCCTTGACCTTCATCAGGCGGATGGTGGCATTTCGATCGTTCTCATCCAGCTTCATGGAAATATACTTGATGCTTTCCTCCATCTGGGGGATCATCACATACTCCAGAGCGTTGACACGGCGGCGAGTCTTTTCGATTTCCTCGGCCAGCAGCTGGGTGGTCTTTTCGATCTGGGCCAGCTTCAGCATATCCTGAAACACGGAGCTTAGGGCATCCACGGCCCCGTCCAGCTCGCAGCTGGTGGTGGCGAAGCCGTAGGGATAGATGTCGCCTGCGGCGCCGCCGGCGGTGCTGAAGTGATACTCCGGAACATTGACGGACATGATGTTTTTGGTGGACATGGTCAGTTCCACGCTCTGCTTGGGATAGAGCAGGGCCTGTTCCAGCACTTCGGCGCTCATCAGGGCGGAGGCAACGGTGAAGGAGCCGTGGGCCTGCTTCAATCCTTCCTCCACACGCTGGCGGACCTCCCGGTTTTCACGAACCACATCGAGGAACTGCTTCATCAGCTCATCTCGCTTGTCCTTGAGCAGCTTGTGCCCCCGGACGGCGGTGCGCAGTCTGCCCTTCAGACGGGTCAGTTCCATACGAGTGGCGTTTACGGTGGTGTTTGCCATCGCTGCAACCCTCCCTTATTCTGCGTCCTTCTTGGGCAGATACTTCTCGATGTGCTCTTCCTTGATGCGCTTGAGCTCGCTGACGGGCAGGATGCTCAGCAGCTCCCAGCCCAGATCCAGAGTCTCCTGAATGGAACGGTTCTCTTCGGGGCCCTGTGCCACATAGCGCTTTTCGAAGGCGTCGGCAAACTTGGCGTAGAGCAGGTCGGTGGGGCTCAGAGCGGCCTCGCCCAGAATGCTCATCAGCTCCTTGGCCTCCTTGCCGGTGGCATAGGCGGCGAAGAGCTGGTTCATGGTGCCGGCGTGATCCTCACGGGTCTTGCCGGGGCCGATGCCCTTGTCCTTCAGACGGCTCAGGCTGGGCAGTACATCCACGGGTGGGACGATGCCCTTGCGGTACAGCTCCCGGCTCAGAATGATCTGACCCTCGGTGATGTAGCCGGTCAGGTCGGGAATGGGATGGGTCTTGTCGTCTTCGGGCATGGTCAGGATGGGGATCATGGTGATGGAGCCCTCCTTGCCCAGCTGACGGCCGGCACGCTCATACATGGTGGCAAGGTCGGTGTACAGATAACCGGGGTAGCCACGGCGGCCGGGGACTTCCTTCTTGGCGGCGGAAACTTCACGCAGAGCCTCGGCATAGTTGGTGATGTCGGTCATAATGACCAGAACATGCATATTCTTCTCGAAAGCCAGATACTCGGCGGCCGTCAGCGCCATACGGGGGGTGGCGATGCGCTCCACGGCGGGATCGTTGGCCAGGTTGGTAAACAGCACGGTGCGGTCCAGAGCGCCGGTGCGGCGGAACTCATCCACAAAGAACTGGGACTCCTCAAAGGTGATGCCGATGGCGGCAAAGACAACGGCGAAGTTGGACTCGCCGTCCAGCACCTTGGCCTGGCGGGCAATCTGTGCCGCCAGCTGAGCGTGGGGCAGACCGGAGCCGGAGAAAATCGGCAGCTTCTGGCCACGGACCAGCGTATTCAGACCGTCAATGGTAGAAATGCCGGTCTGAATGAACTCATTGGGATAGTTGCGGGCGGCCGGATTCATGGCCAGACCGTTGATGTCCCGATACTCGTCGGGCAGAATGGCAGGGCCGCCGTCGATGGGCTCGCCCATGCCGTTGAACACACGGCCCAGCATATCGCCGCTGACGGCCAGCTGCAAGGGATGGCCCAGGAACCGGACCTTGGACTGGGCCAGATTGATGCCGGCGGCGGATTCAAACAGCTGCACCACGGCGGTGTCGCCGTTGACTTCCAGCACCTTGGCACGGCGGATGGAGCCGTCGGACAGCTTGACCTCGGCCAGCTCGTCATAGGTGACGCCCTCGACCTGGTTGACCACCATCAAAGGAGAGGCGATCTCCTGAATGGTGCGATATTCTTTAATCATCAGTCCATCTCTCCTCTCGCTGCAATCGCTTCGATCTGGGCGGCCATCTCGTCGCCCAGTCGGGCGTAGACGGTTTCATATTCCTCGGTGGGCACGCTCTTGGCACGGCCAATGCCCAGACGAGCGGGGATCTGGAACAGCTCCATCACATCGGCGCCCTTGCCGATGGCGCTGCGGCACAGGGTGTCGTAGTCCAAAATCAGCTTCATCATCAGATACTGGCGGCGATAGTCGGAGAAGGAGTCCACATCCACAAAGGCGTTCTGCTGCAGGAAGTCCTCACGGATCATCTTGGCGGTTTCCAGCGTCAGCTGATCTGCAGGGGACAGGGCATCCTTGCCGACCAACTGAACGACCTCGTTCAGACTGGATTCTTCCTGCAAAATGCTCAGGGCACGGCCACGATTTTCGTAGAAGCCCTTGCCCAGCTGGGCATCAAACCAAGGTTTGAGCGAGTCCAGATACAGGGAGTAGGAGTTCAGCCAGTTGATGGCGGGGAAGTGACGGCGATAAGCCAGAGAGGAGTCCAGACTCCAGAACACCTTGACGATGCGCATGGTGCCCTGGCTGACAGGCTCGGACAGGTCGCCGCCGGGAGGGGAAACGGCACCCACAGCGGTCAGGCTGCCCTGACGGTTCTCGTCGGAGCCCAGACACTGCACCACACCGGCACGCTCGTAGAATTCAGCGATGCGGCTGGCCAGATAAGCGGGATAGCCTTCCTCGCCGGGCATTTCTTCCAGACGGCCGGACATCTCACGCAAAGCCTCGGCCCAGCGGGAGGTGGAGTCGGCGATGACGGCCACATCGTAGCCCATGTCACGGAAATACTCTGCAATGGTGATGCCGGTGTAGATGCTGGCCTCACGGGCAGCCACGGGCATATCCGAGGTGTTGGCGATCAGAACGGTGCGCTTCATCAGAGATTCGCCGGTGCGGGGGTCCACCAGCTCGGGGAACTCACGCAGAACATCGGTCATCTCGTTGCCGCGCTCGCCGCAGCCGATGTAAATGACGATGTCCACATCGGACCACTTGGCGAGGGCGTGCTGCACCACAGTCTTGCCGGAGCCGAAGGGACCGGGAACGGCGGCGGTGCCGCCCTTGGCGACGGGGAACATGGTGTCGATGATGCGCTGACCGGACTGGAGAGGAGCGGAAGGAGCATACTTCTTTCGGTAGGGACGGCCCACACGGACCGGCCACTTCTGCACCATGGTCAGCTCTTTCAGAGAGCCGTCCTCCAGACGGACGGTGGCAATGGTGTCCTCGATGGTGTAAGTGCCGGAGGAGATGGATTCAATGGTGCCCTTCACGCCGTTGGGGACCATGATTTTGTGGAGAATGGAAGCGGTTTCCTGCACCTGACCCAAAAAGTCACCGGCGCAGACACGCTCGCCCACCGCTGCGGTGGCCTTAAACTCCCACATCTTCTCCCGATCCAGAGGAGCGACCTCCACGCCGCGGGTGATGCTGGCGCTGCCGGTCTTGGCCATAATGGCCTCCAAGGGACGCTGGATGCCGTCGTAAATGTTTTCCAGCATACCGGGGCCAAGCTCTACGGACAGAGGCGCACCGGTGGTGAACACCTCGGCGCCGGGGCCCAAGCCGGAAGTTTCTTCATAGACCTGAATGGCGGCAGAGTCGCCGTTCATGGTCAGGATCTCGCCGATGAGGTGCTGGTCGCCCACACGGACCACATCGGCCATATTGGCATCGGCCATGCCGGTGGCAACCACCAGCGGGCCGGAAACCTTGACAATTTTGCCCATTCGATTGAACCTTCTTTCACGGAAAGTGATCAGAGAATATCTGCGCCCACGGCGCGCTCCACGGAGGAGGTGATCTGCTCCATGCCGATGCCGAGAGAGCCGGCCTTGCCGGGAATCAGGATCACGGCAGGGGTCAGGCGCTCCTTGTACTTAGCAACCTCGTCGGGCATCTGAGCGGCGAGTTGTTCGGTGAGATAGATAATGGCGTATTCCGGGTCTTTGGCCATGGTGTGCAGCTCTCGGCGGGCATCCTCTGCCGTTTCGGCGGTGATGACATCCAGACCCAGAGCCTTAAAGCCCATGACGCTTTCCCGATCGCCCAAAACTGCGATCTTAAACATAGGGTTCACGCAGCCTTTCCCGGATCACATCGGCACGAAGATCGGCCAGGCGACCCGTCATAATAATGCGGATAGCGGTGCTTTCGTTCTCTTTTGCAACCAGATAGGTGATCAGCGGAGATTCGCCAAAGGGCACATAGCGTGCCTTGGCCAGATAAGCGGTGAGGCTATCATCACAAAGCTTCTCGAACCGGGTGAGATTGCCGTGTCCGGAGATGCAGCCGGTGCCTGCTTCCGCCACTTCGGCCAGCGGGCCGGAGGCGTAAAGATCGGAAACCGGAAGATCCTGCATCATGCCGTGGATCAGCTTGGATGGGGGGATGCTGCCTCCGTTGAAGAGAACGCTGCGCAGGAATTCCACATCCTTACCCATCCGCAAGGTGCGGATCAGGCTTTTCAGATTGGCAATATCCACGCTCAAGCGCACATAGCCCAGCAGGAAGTCGGAACCGGAGGCTTCTGCAAGGGCAGTGATGTCCTCGAAGTAGGCCCGATCCAGCACAAAGTCGCTGCGCTGCGGGTCGCCGGTGGTGCCCAGCACCTCACGGGCCTGCACAATGGCGGGGGCCAGCCGGCCCGGAAGACCTCGGAGTGCGGAAGAACGGATTTCCTCCTCCAGCTTCTTGGGGTCTACCCGTCCGGATGAAACCAGCAGATGGGAGGCATCCACACCACGGGCTTCGGATTTCAAGAGCACTTTTGCATTGTGATAGTCGTATTTGACACGGAACAGGTCGATCATGTTCCGGTCGGGAGCGAAGAGATAGAGGTCGTCAAAGGTGCGGCTCTGGGCCTGGGACAGCATCTCATTGATGCTGTCTACCGTGACGGTTTCCAGCTCGGGATACCCACATTCCTGAAGGACCTTTGCGGCATCGGCCGCAGTCGGGGCGTCCAGCATCCGCTCCATTCTCTCTCGGGTCAGCAGGCTGCGTTCCAGCGCACGGATCCGGTTCGTGAGAAACAGATAATCGGTATCTTTGATTTTCGCCAAGGGTTTGTCCTCCTTTTCCACTGCAAGTTGCAGATGGTGTGGATCAAGGGAAGAGCAGCCGGCTCACTTCGCCGGCGGCCTGAGCACGCTGGAGCTCTACCAGTGTCTCCAGAGCGCAGTCCATCTCCACCGCACCATCGCTCAGCAGCAGTCCGCCCTGAATGGGGGCAGTGTCCGGAGACAGGGTGAACTTGCCGGGCTTGCCGATCTCAGCGGCACGCTTATTGGCCAGCTTGAGCATCTTCTGTCCCAGTGCGTCCCGATCCTTCGGGTTGAGCAGAATGGCTTCTGTGCCGCTGCCGGCCTGAACAGCCAGATCGGCGAGCAGAGCGATGTAGTCCGCTTCGGGCAGTGCCAGCAGCTGCTGAACGGCCAGAGCAAAGGCTTGGTCGATCATCTCCTGCTTGGCAGCCAGAGTCAATTTGCGGGCTTCCATCTGGGTGGCGGAGTGAATGCAGTGGACCCGCTCCTGGGCCAACACCTTGCCCCGGGCCAGCTGGTCCGCAGCTTCCCGGTCGGCTTTGGCGGCATAGTTGGCACGGATCTTGTCCGCTTCCTGCTGTGCATCCGCCAGAATGCGGTCCACTTCCGCCTGCGTATCCGCCTCGATACGGCGGGTGATGTTGTCAATGCCTTGCATAGTTGGGTCCTTCCTTTCAAATCAGCTTATTGGAAAAGAGGGATTACTTGATGAACAGCAGCATCAGGAAGGAGGCCAGCAGGCAGAGGATGGCGTAGAACTCGACCATGATTGCCATGATGATGCCCTTGGACATCTCTTCGGGGCGCTTGGCGACCAGAGAAACGCCGGCAGCAGCGCAGCGGCCCTGAGCGATGGCGGTGAAGTAGCCGCCGATGGCCATGGGAAGGCAGGCGAAGCAGTAACCGATGCCCTGAGCGACGGTCAGCTCTGCGGGAGTGCCGCCGATGACGCCCAGCGTAAACAGAGCATAGAACCAGATGACCAGACCGTACAGGCCCTGGGTACCGGGCAGGATCTGCAGGATCAGGCAGGAAGAGAACTTGCTGGGATCTTCGGAAATGACGCCGGCAGCAGCCTCACCCACGAGACCAACACCCTTACCGGAACCAAGGCAAGCGAGAGCGACGGCGAGAGATGCGCCGATGATAGCAATGTAGAGACCGTTCATAGTGTAGTTTCCTCCTCAGATTTGATATCAACATATTTGGTGTCATATTGCAGGGGGCGGAAGGGAACTCCGCCCTCAATATAGAATTTGCTGAAATACTCCAGATACTGGAGTCGTGCGGCATGGACATAGGTGCCAATCAGGTTGACGCCGATGTTGAAACCATGGCCGATGATAAAGACCAAAGCGAAGGCGATGATGCTGCCGGGCAGGGCGCCGATGGTGTTGAACACCTGAGCAATGACGCTGGTGGCCAGCATCAATGCCATCAGACGGGCGTAGCTCAAGACATCGGACAGCCAGCTTGTCACATCGTAAAGGCTCTTGATGCCGCCGAAGAGCTTGCGTCCAAAGCCCTTGGCATGGCGGCCCTGAGTGGCGACCAGTGCGACCACACCGGCAATCAGACCGAGCGGGGTGCCCAGAACGGCCACCACGCCGATGCCGGCGAACAGGATCCACCAGGGGACCACATCCAGCAGAGCATCCAGTCCGGATTTTGCACCGCCACGGAAGCCCATATAAATATGGATGCACTGGCCCATGATGAGGTGGACGCAGCCGATGGCGATGGACAGGATCAGGGCAGTCATGGGATCGCTGATGGGGTTGACCAGCAGACCGCTGCAGAATTTGACCATCCAAGCCGGCATGGCAGCCAGGCCGCCGGGGACAAAGGTCTGGTAAATGACTTCCAGAGCGTTCCCGAAGAAGCCGCCCATAAAGATGCCGCAGATGGCGGTGGAGGCGCCCAGCCAAATGCCCAGCTGGAACATACGACCCATGGTTTTTTTCGGCTTGACCAGTTTGGTGACCAGAATCGAGATGGTCAGGATAATCAGGCCGTAGGCCACATCCGCAAACATGAAGCCGAAGAAGAACACATACCAGAAGAAGTACAGCGGGTTGGGATCGATACCGTTGTAGGCCGGCAGAGAGTACATCTCGGTGACCATGTTGATGCATTCCATCCATTTGGGATTCTTCAGCAGGGTGGGCGGTGTCTCCTCTTCGGTCGGGTCGGCGCTTTCCCAAGCGCACACATAATTCTTCAGCAGGATGGTCAGGTCTTCCACTCGATTTGCGGGGATCCAGCCCTCGGCAAAGAAGATGCGTCCGTCGGAGAGGAATCGTTCGGAAACCGCCTCCCGGTTCAGCTCCTGTGTCACACGGTCTGAAGTGCGTTCCAGCAGGGCCATATGGGGGCCGTTGGCGGCGATGAGTTCTTCCTGCGCCGTTCGGCATTCCTCCAAGGCATCCAACTCCTTGCGGAGACGGTCGATGTTTTCCTGCGCCGTGCCGGTAAGACCCTTGAACCGCACCACACCAAAGGAGAGGGGGCGGAGTGTCGAGAGAACCGCCTCATAGGCACTTTTGTGGACAATGAGCAGATAGTAATTCTGCTCTGCGTCTCCGGAGATGCAGGAAAGCTCTGCCAGATCGGTGACCGGCCGCAAAGCAGCCTCGAGAGCGGCAGCATCCGTTCCGGCCGGACTGGTACCCAGCACCAGCTCGGTCTGAGCCGTAGACTGCTGTTCCAGAGGGAGGGACAGGTCTGCCCAAGGCAGCAGAGCAGCCAAGCTGGCATTCAACTTGTTTTCCGAAGAATAGATCCGACTGATTTCCCGGGTGCAGTTGTTGACTGTTTCGGCGATCTCCAAGGCCTGCGCCTTGATGGAATCATCGAAGAAATCCGCCGAGGAAAGCTCGACCCGCTTACGGAACAGGCCCTTTTTCTTGGGGGCGTGTTTTTTCAGCGTGGTCATGGCGCTGTTCAACGCAGCTGCTTCTGCTTTGCGCTGCGAGAAGGAAGAGCTGTCCCGGTGCACCAGTTGGGTCCAATCCGGATCCGATGCTTTGTCCCCCGGTTCTGTGATCTCGACGCACCCCAAGTGAAGCAGATCCTGCAGGAGCCGATCCTTCTGTTCGGAGAAACCGATCAGCCGAAGCCGCTTCATTTTCACGATGCTCATGGGAGGTTCACGACCCTTCTGACGATCAAGTCTGCGCTGGCCTTCAGCTGCTGCTGGGCAACGCTGCGCAGTACATCACAGGAACGGAGGGTTTCCGTCTGGGCCTGCTTTGCTTCTTCCGTGGCTGCCCGCTCCGCCTCTGCAACCAATGCATGGATTGCATCTTCGGTTTCGGCACGGCGCTGTTCCAAAAGGGCCTGACCGGCCTTTTCGGCATCGGCCACCAGCTTCTTGGCACGAAGCAGAGCATCGTTTTTCTGTTCTGCACAGGAACGCTCGGTGTCTGCAACTAATTTTATAGCTTCCAGGGACATGATATCACCGCCTTTAATAGTTAGTATTCTTCCCAGAAAAGTCCACTATATTTTGCGAAGTCCGAAACCGGAGTTGGGAGCCGCAAGATGCCGATGAGGCGGTGGGCGCTTCTGGCGAAGTCGAGTACAGTGTACGCCTTTTCGATTGAAAATGCAACCATAAAATGCAAGGTATGCCTTAGTTTGGTGCATACATATTAAAATAATGCTACGAACAAAAAATGAATGGAAGAGGGCGAAAAAGGTTCGATGTACGAACCACCAAAAGCAGAGCGGCCGAGAAGAGAATCATACATATTAAATATATGCACACCAGGTGATTTGTTCCGAAAATAGAAGTAATTTGTTCCGGAAACATTGGGAATCGACCGCATTTTCAAAATGAATAAAATCTGATGCAAAAAAACGGACCAAAAGCGAGGAATCCACCCCTCTGATAAATCTATGGGAGGAAAAGGAAGAGCGAAGATTTCTCTGCTTCCGGCAGAAAAAGGAATAATTACAGAGAATGGAGAGAAAAAGTTCAAAAAATGCACCATTGAAAGAATTGATCGCAACGATAGAAAAAAGGAATATATGCAAGAAAATATAGAGTGACTTGCAAAAATGAGCCATAGTACCAAAAACACCCGTCATCACAAAGTGATGGCGGGTGTACCATGGACAAAGAGGGGTCAGTCGTTGCTTTCCTCTAGCGCATGACACAGGAGGGAAAGACCTCTGTGGATTTCCTGGGTTTCCTCCGGAGAGAGGGTGCTCAGAATTTGGGTGAACTGATCCACGGCCGTGTTCTTCAGCTTTTTGCACTTGCTTTGGAACTCGGGGGTGGTGGACACATAAATGACCCGGCGGTCCGCATCGGAGCGGGTGCGCTGGACCAGGCCCAGTTTTTCCAGACGATCGACCACACCGGAAATGGTGCTGTTGGCACTGCCGGCGGCATCTGCCAATTCGCTGATGGGCATGGGGCCGTCGCTGTCCAGAATGGCCAGAACAATGGATTGGGGATAGGTCAGGTTGAGCTTGCCGTAGTAAAGTCGGAGCTTTTCGGAAAGGCGGCGGCTGACCTGAAGATAGTCATGCAAAATCTCAGTCGAAATACTCAAGGGTTACAGCTCCTTCTGTGAAAAACAAAGATTGTGGTTTGTATAGAATAAGAATATCGAGGGGCGTCGATATAGTCAACCGTTCTGGGGGGAAATTCACATTTAGTTTACATTGAAACTGATTTTGTTCAAAAACTATTCAAAAACACGATGGGGTTTTCCGGTATATCGGGGTGAGAATGAAAATAATTCTTGCATTTTTGAAGAGTGCATGGTATGATATTCCTTGAATTTCAATACATAGTTTGCCCTGCTTTGCCGGGGCAATTCAAAGGAGACTTATCGTCATGGAAGTTTTCAAGTATGTGCTGACTGGCATCGAAGTGCTCGCCGCCCTGTTCCTGATTGCGATGGTCCTGCTCCAGACCGGCAAGAGTGCCGGTGTCGCCGGTGCGATCGGCGGTGGTATGGACTCCTTCCTCTCCAAGAATAAGGCCAAGAGCTGGGACGCCAAGCTGGCTCGCTGGACCAAGTGGGTTGCCATCCTCTTCATGGTGCTGACTCTGGTTCTGGTCATGGTGCTGTAATCAGACAAACCAAAACGCCCCCGATCAACCGATCGGGGGCGTTTTTATGCAGTTATCAGGCGGCGAACATTTCCTCCAGCTCCTCCCGGGCTTCCCGCTCGGTATCGGCAGAGAACAGAAATTCGCCCTCTTTCGTATACACTTCCACATGACCATACACCCAACGAATATCCATTTCGTTCGCCTCCTTTGTTTGTTGCTTGTATTCTAACAAGGGAGAAGTACGATAAAACGGACTTAAACGCAAAAAACCGGCAATTGCCGGCTTTTTTGCGTGTGTGGAGGATCAGGACAGGTATTCATTGGGGTCCACAGGGGCATCGTTGCACAGAACCGCAAACCGGAGATACGGAGCGGTGCCGGCGCCGCCGCCCAGACAGGCCAGCGCATCGCCACAGGTGACTCCGTCCCCTTCGGCCACATTGAGTGTGTCCGGATTCAGGTTTCCGTACACGGTTTTCAGTCCGTCTGCGTGCAACAGGGTCAGTGTCGTTCCGGTGAAGGGGTCGTCGTTGATGGAGAACACGGAGCCATCTGCGGCGGCACAGACCTCGGTTCCCATGGGAGCCGAAATATCCATGGCATCGTGGGTGCGCCAGTCCCCCAGCAGCTCGTCGTAGGAAAGCTCAGACTGCGAGAAGGCAGCCACCACTTCGCCCTCCAGCGGCCAATGCAGTGACACCGGAGCGGTTTCCTCGACCGGAGGCTCTGCCTGCGGTTCTGCGGCAGCAGGTGCCTCCTCTTCAGTGGGAGTGTCAGCGGGGGGAGCTTCGGCGGGCTCTGCCTCGGATTCCGCAGCAGATTCTGCGCCGGGTTCCTCTTCTTCTGTGATGTCGGTCAAATCTTCCCGAGGCGGAGAGGCCGGTTCCGGTTTGGCCGGGGTGTCCGGAACCTCCACCTTGACTGTGGAATCCACGGCTTCGGTCGGCAGAGCGTCTGCCACGGTGCGGTAAAGGAAGATGCCGGATGCGGCCAGTGTCATCAGACACACCAGCAGCACCATGTAAAATCCTTTGCCGGAGAGAAAGCGCCCACAGCGCTGAAAGAAATCGGGTTTTTCATTCATACTATAACACCTCCAAAGCCAGTGTTGCCGAGAATAGAGGGAGATATACCCAATGGACCGGGAGAAATGCCGGGCAGAGGGGAGAAAGAACGGCCTTCTATTTACAAAATAGTGTTGAAATCCGGATGAAAACATAGGATAATAGATTAGTTATTCCAAAAGCAATTCCGAAGGAGGGATCGAGATGAAATCTCTGCTGTTGATCTACAATCCCCATGCAGGCAAGCGTGCAATCGTGCATCAGCTGCATGAGGTGGTGTATCGGTTCACGGAGGAAGGATATGAAGTGACCGTCCGTCCGACCCTGAAACAGGGGGATGCCACACAGGTGGCGGCAGAGGAAGGACACCGCTTCGATCGGGTGGTTTGCTGCGGTGGCGATGGCACCTTGAATGAGGTGGTCACGGGACTGATGAGCCATCCGGACCAGATGCCGGTGCTTGGTTATCTTCCGGCCGGCACCACCAATGATTTTTCCAAAACACTCAACTTGTCCTCCAATCTGATGAAGGCTGCGGAAACAGCCCTCCACGGGGAGCCCTTCGCCTGCGATATGGGCGATTTCAATGGGCGCACCTTTGTCTATGTGGCGGCCTTCGGTGCCTTTACGGAGGTCAGCTATGCCACGCCCCAGAATGCCAAAAACCTGTTGGGGCATCTGGCCTATGTGATGCAGGGCATCAAGAGCCTGAGTCAGCTCAAGCCGGAGCGGGTCCGGGTGGAGTATGACGATCAGGTGATCGAGGATGAATTTGTGCTGGGTATGGTCACGGACTCGGTGTCCGTGGGCGGGTTCCAGGGCCTGAAACGAGACAATGTCTGTCTGGATGACGGCCTGTTTGAGGTGATTTTGGTGCGGAAGCCCTGCACCATGGAGGAATTCAGCACCATTTTGAGCGCACTGTTTACCAAGGAGCCGGACGGAAATGTGATTGGCTTCCGGGCCTCCCAGATCACCTTCACGGCGGAAGAGCCGCTGCCTTGGACGGTGGACGGGGAGTTTGGCGGCGACACCAAGGTGGCCCGAATCACCAACCGGAAGCAGGCCATTCGAATTATGCGGGGGACGGAAGTATGATGCAGGATACCATTGCAGCCATTGCCACCGGTGCCGGACGAAGTGCCATCGGCATCGTCCGTCTGTCCGGTCCTGATGCCCTTTCGGGCGTGGAGCGGCTGTTTACCCCGGCGTCCGGCCGGAAACTGTCGGAGTATCCCCCGTCCAGTCTGGTCTACGGCGTACTGCGGGATGCAGAGGGACGGGTGATCGATCACTGTCTGGCGACCTATTCGCTGGCCCCTCGCAGCTACACCGGGGAACACACGGCGGAGCTGCAGTGCCACGGCTCTCCGGCGGTGCTGCACAGCGCACTGGAGGCGCTGTTTACGCTGGGAATCCGGCAGGCCGAAGCGGGAGAATTTACCCGTCGGGCCTTCTTGAACCAGCGGATGGATCTGACACAGGCAGAGGCCGTCATTGACCTCATTGATGCGGAGACTGCGGCTGCGGCCCGTTGTGCAGCCTCCCAGTTGGGAGGGGCCCTGCGGCGCAGGATTGAAGGAATCTATGATGATCTGGTGAATCTGATGGCTCATTTCGATGTGGTGCTGGACTATTCCGATGAGGATCTGGACCCCTTTGATGAGGCAGAGATCACCACATCGGTGGGCAAGGCGGCAGAGGAACTGCGTCAGTTAGCGGCCACCTATCGCCGGGGCAGACGGCTCTATGACGGCGTTCCCTGTGCCATTGTGGGTCAGCCAAACAGCGGCAAATCCAGTTTGCTCAATGCCATTTTGGGCTATGATCGAGCCATTGTCACCGATATTCCGGGCACCACGCGGGACACGGTGGAGGAAAAAGCGGTGGTGGGTGGTGTGCTGCTGCGCCTGATCGACACCGCCGGACTGCGGGACACGGAGGACACGGTGGAGCGCATCGGTGTGGAGCGATCCCGACAGGCCTTGGAGCGGGCGGAGCTGGCACTGGTGCTGATTGACGGAACCCGCCCCATCACCGACGAGGACCGTGCGATCCTTGCCATGGCACAGCAGGTGCCGGAGGTGATTGTGCTGGCAACCAAGGCGGACCGGCCTGCCTTTGTACTGCCTGAGTTGGCGCAAGTGTTTGCGTGTTCCTCGGTGACGGGGGAAGGCATGGAACAGCTGGAACGGGAGATCGCCGCCCGCTTCCCGGAAGGAACGGCGGATCAGGGTGAAATCCTGACCTCCCAGCGGCAGGCGCAGGCCATTGCCCGGGCCGGGGAGTGCCTGCAGGCGGTATTTGATGCCATGGCCATGGGGATGACGCCGGATGCGGTGTTGTCCGATGTGGAGCTTGCCATGGATGCACTGGGTGAAGTGATTGGACGCAGTGTGAAAGAAGATGTGACGCAGCGGATTTTTGACCGGTTCTGCGTAGGAAAATAAATGGAAACGAGTGGAAAGTGAGAATCGAATAATGAACGAGATTTTTTTGTTGAAGCTGGGCGAGATCGTCCTGAAGGGCCTCAACCGCCACCGCTTTGAGGAGCGGCTGCAGGCCAATGTGAACCGCCGTCTGCATAAGTTTGGCCGGTTCCGTGTCTATACCCGCCAGTCCACCGTCTATGTGGAGCCGCTGGAAGAGAGCTGCGATATGGACGGGGCCTGGAAGGCGCTGCACACCGTGTTTGGCATTGCCGGCATGAGTCGAGCCAAGGCCTGCGCAAAGGACAAGGATGTGTTCTTTGAAACCGCCAAAAGCTACCTGCATGAGCAGCTGATGGCGGCAAAGTCCTTCAAGGTGGAGTCCAAGCGTGCCGATAAGAGCTTCCCCATGACCTCCATCCAGCTGAGTCAGTATGTGGGCGGGTTGCTGAGTGAAGCCTATCCTCATTTGAAGGTGGATGTCCATAACCCCGAACTGGTGGTCTACCTGGAGGTGCGTGACTTCAACGGCTATGTTCACGGAAATCCCACCCCCGGTGCCGGTGGCCTGCCGGTGGGTGCGGGCGGTAAGGGCGTCTGCCTGCTGTCCGGCGGCATTGACTCCCCTGTGGCGGCCTATATGATGGCCAAGCGTGGCTTGGCACTGGAGATGGTCCATTTCTTCAGCTATCCTTATACCTCTATGGAGGCCAGAGAAAAGGTGTTGCAGCTGGCCCGTGAGGTCACGCCCTATACCGGTCGGCTGACCGTCCACATCGTTCCGTTCACCAAGGTGCAGGAAGAGCTGCGCCGCAGCTGTCCGGAGCCGCTGTTCACCATTGCCATGCGCCGCTTTATGATGCGGATCTCGCAGATGGTGGCCGAGAGTGTGGGGGCCGGATGCCTGATTACCGGAGAAAGCTTGGGACAGGTGGCCAGCCAGACCATGGAGGCCATGATGGTGACCCAGAGTGTCTGCAAGCTGCCCATTTTCCGCCCTGTGGTGGGTATGGACAAGGAAGAAATTATCCAGATCGCTCGAAAGATCGGCACCTTCGACACCTCTATCCTGCCTTATGAGGACTGCTGCACGGTGTTCACGCCCAGACATCCCAAGACTCGCCCCACGGTGGAAGAACTGGTGGAGGCCGAGCAGAATTACGACTTTGATGCGTTGTGCCAAGAAGCCTTTGATGGAATCGAATCCATTGCCATCCGCATCACCGATCCGGAGCAGGAACGATAAGTAGTTTTGGAAATTACACCGCTTATTGGAGAAAATGCCGAAAAAATTCGGTTCAGACTCTTTACATTTGGCGGTAGTATGGTATAATTTTCCTCGATTGCAAGTGTTTAATATTGTCCTGAGGAAGACGCCGCATTGGCGTAGTCCGCAGGAAATGGAGGTATATCAACATGCGTGTACAACTGACCGAAACCGTCCTGCGTGATGCGAACCAGTCGTTGATCGCCACCCGTCTGCCCTATTCCACCTATGAGCCCATTCTGTCTAAGATGGACAAGGCCGGCTACTATTCCGTGGAGTGCTGGGGCGGCGCCACCTTTGACTCCTGCCTGCGCTATCTGGACGAAGATCCGTGGGAGCGTCTGCGCGGCTTGAGAAAGCACCTGCCCAACACCCGGCTGCAGATGCTGCTGCGTGGCCAGAACCTGCTGGGCTACAAGCATTATCCTGACTCTGTGGTGGAGAAGTTCGTGGAGCTGTCCATCAAGAATGGCATTGATGTCATTCGTATTTTTGACGCACTGAATGACTTCCGGAACATCCAGACCGCTCTGGAGGCAACCAAGAAGTATGCCAACGACCGTACCGTGGCTTCCGGCTGCATTTCCTACACCCAGAGCCCGGTCCACACCGTGGAGAAGTATGTGGAGATGTGTAAGGAGCTGCAGCGCATGGGCTTCGATACCATCTGCCTGAAGGATATGGCCGGCACCATGAGCCCCCAGGAGGCCGACAGCCTCATCAAGGGCATCAAGGATGCTGTGGGCGATATGCCTCTGATTCTCCATACCCACTGCACCACCGGTATGGCTTACATGACTTACATGAAGGCGATTGATGCCGGTATTGATGTCATTGATACTGCCACTTCCTGTTTCTCCGGCGGCACCAGCCAGCCTGCAACCGAGACCATGTTCTATGCTCTGGATCAGCTGGGCATCGACACCGGCCTGAACGAGAAGGTGCTGAAGGAAGTCAACGACTTCTTCAAGCCCATCCGTGACGGCTATGTGAAGGACGGCACGCTGAACCCCAAGAGCCTGTACACCGACTCGCAGGCGCTGGTCTACAAGGTGCCCGGCGGTATGCTGTCCAACATGATTGCTAACCTGACCGAGCTGCACGCCATGGACAAGTTCGAGGACGCTTTGGTGGAGATCCCCAAGGTCCGTGCGGATCTGGGTTATCCTCCTCTGGTCACGCCGATGAGCCAGATGGTGGGTACGCAGGCTGCCATGAACTGCATCGTCGGCAAGTATAAGGCGGTTTCCAAGGAAATCAAGGCTTACTTCCGTGGTGAGTACGGCATTTCTCCCGCTCCTGTGAATCAGGAACTGGCGGCGCAGATTCTGGGTGGCGAGGCTCCCATCGACTGCCGTGACATCGACTGTCAGCCCTCCACCATGTTTGAGGATGCCCGTGCGGAGTTGGGCGATCTGGCTCGTTCCGATGAGGATGTCATGAGCTATCTGTGCTTCCCCAACCAGGCCGAGGCTTACCTGAAGAAGGTCAAGGCGAAGGCAGACGGCACTTGGGTCGATCCCGAGGCCCCCAAGACCGAGGTTCTGGGTACGCCCGGTGAGATGCCGGTCTCCGCTCCTGTGGTCAACGGCAACTCCATCAGCTATACCGTTTCCTGCGAGGAAGTCAAGTAAGCGGAACCGTAAAGGATAAGAAAACCCCCACCGCAGCTGCGGTGGGGGTTCTTTTTTTGGATTAGTTCAGTTCTCGTTTGCGATAGAAGCGGATGGACAGCAGCCAAGAGAGTGCAAACAACCCAGCACCGATGAGAAGTGCCAGCGGCATGGTCATCTTGGGAAGCGACAAAGAAGGGGAAATCGTAGCCCGTAGCGCCAGGACAGCGCCAAACAGTCCGAGGACGCAGAAGTACATCAGCCGGCCTTTTTCCATGCCGAAGCGGAAGGTAAACGGAAGGCAAAGAGAAACGGAGAGCAGAGAGAGTACTGCGATCAGCAAGAGTAAATCAATCAAACCGGAGAGAGCAAAGGAGTCTGTGCGCAGCATCTGCACAAACTGACACAGCCCGATAAACAGGGTCGCGCTGACAATGTAGATCAGACTCATCAGGTATTTGACGGAAACCTGCTGACTACGGCTGCAGGGCAGGGTGTCGGCATAGACATCCCAGCGGCTGCGCTCATCGGTGGCCAAAATGGACAGGGGCAGCATACTGAACATCAGAGCAGGATAAACCGCAAAAAACAGATTGCCCTCGGCAAACATGACAAGCAGACCGAACACAAAGGCAAACAGCATGAGAGATTTTCCGACAAACCAGGTCATGTGCAGTTCACGCATGAGCAGTCCCTTCATATCAGACCACCTCCTTGATCATGCAGACAAACAGTTCTTCCAGTGAGATAGGGCTGAGCTGGTCTGGGTTGGGCATGTTCTCCCGAAAAACCACGGCTTCCACACCATAAGGGGAGTTGACGGTGTGGAGAATGGCTTTGGGATCATACTCCTGCAGCTGCTGAGGAGCGCAGCGGAGGATGGAGTAACGGTTCAGCAGTTCATCCTTCTCCTCACACAGCAGCAGCTTGCCCTTGTGGAGAAATGCCACATAGTCGCAAAGTTTTTCCAAATCGCAGACAATGTGAGAGGAAATCAGGATGGAGTGGGAAGGGTCACGAGTGAACTCGTTGAGCAGAGAAACCACCTCGTCCCGCACCACCGGGTCCAGACCGTTGGTAGGCTCATCCAGCAGGAGCAGTTTTGCGTTGTGAGAGAGTGCCACGGCGATATTCAGCTTTACCTTGGTGCCTCTGGACAGCGTTTTGATGGGTTTTCGCTCCGGAACCCCCAGTGTTTTTAACAGCTTGGTGAAGGTGTCCATCTCCCAATGAC
>JARIAU010000010.1 GCA_029257695.1 Oscillospiraceae bacterium | reverse complement strand
ACCGCCGGGGGCGAAATAGTACCAGTAGCCGTTGATCATCTGCCAACCGGTCTGCATATCGCCGCCGGGGGCAAAGTAGTACCAGTAGCCGTTGATGACCTGCCAGCCCGTCTGCATATCACCACTGGGGGAGAAATAGTACCAGTAGCCGTTGATCACCTGCCAGCCCGTCTGCATATCACCGCCGGGGGCGAAGTAGTACCAGTAGCCGTTGATCACCTGCCAGCCGGTCTGCATATCACCGGAGGGGGAGAAATAGTACCAGTAGCCGTTAATCACCTGCCAGCCCGTCTGCATATAGCCGTTGGAGGCGAAGTAGTACCAGTAGCCGTTGATGACCTGCCAGCCGGTCACATAGTTGCCGCTCTCGTCGTTGTACCACCAGCCGGTTTCGTTGTGCTGCCAGCCGGTCTGCACGGGGCCGCCCACAGGCCGATAGGCTGCGGTGACGACAACCTCCTCATCGGGCATAATGAATCCGCACATGTTGGCTTCCGGATCATCCAGCTGCACATTGCCCTTCGTGACGACCCAGTGGTCAAACTCCATTCCTTCCGGCGTTGGATCCGACTCTTCATCATAGACGGCCCAGACCTGATCGCCGGGGACGGCGGCATCAATGTACCAATCCGTCCCATCCCCCGGAATGGCTTTGCAAGTGCTGCCACCCTCTACGGTCAAGGAATGCCCGGGCACAAACTCTGCCACGATCTCCACATCTTCCGCAGGCATGGTGAAGGGGCAGGAATAAGACGAATAGGGCTGTTCCAGCGTCACCGTCCCCTTCTTCACCACCCACTTGGAGAAGGCCATGCCCTCGGGCTTGGTGTAGGGATTCACCTTCAGATACATTTCCATGCCGGGCTTGGCGGCATTGGTATTCCAGATATACTCTCCATTGGGCTGATAATACTGGGCATACCCATGTTCCACCGAAATGGCATACGCATCGTCATAGTTTGCACCGATTTCCACATCGTTGTTCGGCACAGTGAAGCTGCAATACTCTTTGCTGGTGGGGTCGCTCAACGCAACTCCGCCGGACTTTACATACCACTCTTTGAAGATCTTATTTGCGGGGGTGTCCGAATGGGACTGGTACAGATAGATGGTTCTGCCGGGCGTCACATACGGGTGATTCAAGCTATGGAAATTCGGTCCATAAGGAACACTAATCGAACCATCCTGCACCGCAATCTTCGGGCAGTTTGTGGCAAATTCCGCATGGATGCGGACCTCACCCTCGGGCATGGTAAAGGTGCAGTCATAATAACTGTCGGCATTCTCCAGATCCGTCAGGTTCCCGTTGTCATCCACCCACTTGGCAAAGGCCGTGCCGGGGGTCATGTCATAATCCGAGAAATTCAGATGAATTCTCTCGCCGGGTTTTGCGGTCTCCACATGGGTGGTCGATCCGTCCGCATTGCGGATTTCCGCATTGCCGCTGCCTTCCTTTGCGGTGATTTGAATTTTAGAAACACCTTCGACATAGGTTACGCCGATTTCCACAGCGCCACCACCGTTTGGCACAACGAAGCTGCAATCATCCTTGCTCTTAGGATCGCTCAAAACCACATTGCCGGACTTCACATACCATTCCGCAAAATCCTTTCCGGCCGGGGTCTGCTTCTCATCGAAACGGAGGTACACGGTCCGGTTTGCCGCAATAGAGGTATGGTTCAGCCAGTAGCTCGCATCCCCCTCTTTCATCAGCAATCCACCGTTTTGCACCGTGATGACAGGGCTGTTCTCGGCATATACCGCACGGAGGCGGACCTCACCTTCCGGCATGGTAAAGGTGCAGCCGTGATAGCTTTCGACATTCTGCAAATCCGTCAGATTCCCCATGTCATCCACCCACTTGACAAAGGCCATGCCGTCTTTCATGCCAAAATCCGAAAAATTCAGACGAACCTTCTCGCCGGGAGCGGCAGCGTCCACGCTTTCCTCGCTTCCGTCCGGCCCCTTGATCCTCGCATCTCCAAATCCTTCCACCGTTCTAATGCGAATCGGATAAGTGCTGGCACTCCGTTCTTCCTCGGCCGCCGCAGAGGCATCCGGTGCCGAGGCATCCACGGCAAAGGCCGCACCGGGCACCAGCGAAAGCAGCATGGTCAGGGTCAGAAGGGCAGCGCCCAACCGTTTCCAACACTTCTGTTTCATGTGATTTCTTCCTTTCTCATCTAACATACCAGTTTATTCCACAATCGGAACATTTGAAATCGGCACTATTATTTTATTCCTCTCATCATAAAAATTCAATCGGTTTTGCTGTTTTCTCTGATTTTCGGCACTTTTTCCTATGTTCAATTTTTGTTTCTTTGTTCACGGTCAAACAAGCAAAAACCACCCCCATCTGCCGCAGCAGGTGGGGGTGGTCGGTTCAATGTAATTTGATGGTCAGGGGACCCAGACACCGGAGCCGTTCACATAGCTGCCGTTGATCCAGGTGTTGGTGGCCATCCAGCCGCCGGGATAGAAGTAGTAGCACTTGCCGTCGATCCACTGCCAACCGGTCTGCATATCACCACCGGGGGAGAAATAGTACCAGTAGCCGTTGATCTGCTGCCAACCGGTCTGCATATCGCCGCCGGAGGCGACATAGTACCAGTAGCCGTTGATCATCTGCCATCCGGTCTGCATATCGCCGCCGGGGGCGAAATAGTACCAGTAGCCGTTGATCATCTGCCAACCGGTCTGCATATCGCCGCCGGAAGCAAAGTAGTACCAGTAGCCGTTGATCACCTGCCATCCGGTCTGCATATCGCCGCCGGGGGCGAAGTAGTACCAGTAGCCGTTGATGACCTGCCAACCG
>JARIAU010000079.1 GCA_029257695.1 Oscillospiraceae bacterium | reverse complement strand
CAGGAGCCGCGCGCCATACACTCCGGTATGTGCGGCAACCTTACTGGAGCAAGAAAAGATTGTCCCTGTCTGTACGCTTGGACTACCATGCATTCTCGCAGTCTGCCCTGTTTCTCCCACATAAAAGATCGGATCCCGAGTGACATCGGATCTATTTGCTTTCTGCGTTGGAATTGCTTTCTTTTGTCTAAGATTTCCTCGGGATGCTCCATCTATTCGGCAAATTTGCTATGGTATTCCGGATACAACTATGATACAATCACATTTGTATAATTATGTAACAAGACGTATTTCCGCCCGCCTGTACCCTGTTTTTCTTGTGGCTGCAACCGCTGATTCCTGCGGCTGCGGGTGTGAATCGCTCTGAAATTCCGTTGAGAGGAGGTTTCTTGTATGGAGTGGATCACCAGTCGCACCAATCCCCTGATGGTGCGCATTCGCAAATTGCGTGACGACCGCAAGGTCCGGCGCAAAGAGGGACTTTTTCTCTGTGACGGCGTAAAAATGCTGGAAGAAGCCATTCAATGGCATGCCCCCATCGACACGGTCATCCTTAGCGAGGATCTGGCCGATACACCGGTTCCCGAGGGAATTCGCTGCGTCACCGTACCCGGTGAGCTGATGCGCAGCATCTCTCCCATGGAAGCACCCCAGGGGGCACTTTTTCTCGTGCGCTGTCCCGAACTCTGCCCGCCGGAGTTTTTGACCGGAACACGCTATCTGGTGTTGGACGGTCTTCAGGATCCGGGCAATGTTGGCACCATTCTCCGCACTGCCGATGCGTTCGGCTGTCATGGCATCCTGCTCACCAATCATTGTGCGGACCCGCTGAATCCCAAGGCAGTCCGTGCCACGATGGGCGCCGTCTTCCGTACGCCCATTTGGGAAGTGGATTCGTCCGATCTGCTGCCACTTCTGACGCGCTCCGGTCTGAAGCTGGCCGCTACCGCTCTGCAGGATGACACGGTATCTTTGCCTTCGGCCGATCTGGACCGCACTGCCGTTATCATCGGCAGTGAAGGTAAGGGTGTCTCGGATGCATTGCTTCAGCAATGCTCCTCCACCGTCCGCATTCCCATGGAGCCCTCCTGTGAATCACTGAACGCAGCTATGGCTGCCACCGTGGTGCTTTGGGAGCTTTATCGGAGGGACGGTGCATGTTGACCGAGCTGAAGGCATGGCTTTGGCTAAGCCGTCGGGTTTCCGTCGGCCCGGCCTGGTATCTGCTGGAGCAGTTTGAAACACCGGAACAGGTTTATTTCGCCGATCCCGATGCCTATCAGCTGCTGCCCAAGCTGACTGCAGCGCAGCGCATTCAATTGGCGGATAAATCCCTGTCAGATATTGATGCCATTCTGGGAAACTGCGACCGTGCCAACATCCACCTGCTCACTTGGCAGGATGCAGATTATCCCGAACGACTTCGGAATATTGACCTGCCTCCGCTGGTACTCTATTACCGTGGCAAGCTTCCTCGCTTTGATGAAGAAATCGCCATTGCCATGGCCGGTACACGGAAAGCCACGCCCTATGGTCGGAAGGTTGCCTCGCAGCTCGCCTTTCAAATCACCCGGCTGGGTGGTCTGGTGCTGACCGGCATCGTGGAGGGCTGCGACGAATACGCAGCTACGGCTGCACTGAAAGCCGGCGGTCCTTTGGTCTGCGTGGTAGCCGGTGGTGTGGATGTTCCCTATTATTCCACGGCTGCCGCACAGCATCTGCTGGACGATGTGTCTGCCTGCGGCTGCGTCATCAGTCAGCAGCCACCTGGCACACCTCACTTGGGGGATTTGTTTGCTTTGCGCAACCGCCTTCTCACTGCGCTGGCCCTTGGTACCGTCTGTGTAGAGGCTCCGGAACGCAGCGGCGTCCTTGGCGTGGCAGCGTTGGCCTTGGATCAGGGCCGGGATGTATATGCCGTTCCTGCCAACATTGACGCCGATGCCGGAAAAGGGACCAACCACCTTTTGGCGGCAGGCGAGGCCATCTGCGTTTGTTCCGGTGCAGATGTATTGGAGCACTACTGGTCCCTCTTCCCGCAGAAGAAAAAATTCCCCGCTCCCCTCACAAAACAGCAAACCGAGCGGCGCTTGACGCCTGCTCCGAAG
>JARIAU010000050.1 GCA_029257695.1 Oscillospiraceae bacterium | reverse complement strand
CGAGGGGCCGGTGATGTCGGCATCCATAATGCCCACCCGATAGCCCATCCGGGTCAGAGTGACGGCCAGCTGGCTGGTGACCATGCTCTTGCCGACACCACCCTTGCCGCTGACCACGCCAATGACATGGTGAATTACGGAATGGGGATTGCAGGGGGCGTGCAGGTCCTGCGGCTGTCCGCAGTTATGGCCGCAGCTGGAGCAGTCGTGGGTGCAGCCCTCTTCGCCCTCGCAGCCGGAGCAGCCCTGATGTTCCAATTCTTCGCTCATAGTTGTATTCTCCTTTATGATCGGTTTGTGATTAGTATGAGTAGCTTCCGCCGCCGATGAATTCCCGCAGCAGGGAGTCGGGATGCACCAGAGCGGAGTCAATATCCTCCAGTCGGTCAAAGGCACGGATCATTTCCAACAGTTCCTGTCGGCGGGGGTTTTCCTGCGGAACGGCCTCGAAGAGAGGCTTGGCGAACTGCTTCATCACGGACACCTCGTAGGGAAGAGAGGAGTCCAGAATGATCTTGGCTCTGTTTTTGAAGGGGGATATGTACAGTTTTTCACCCCGACGGACATTGCTCCACATGGCAAGGGTGTAAAGTACATCGCTGCCACGGAAATTCAGGTCCCGAACCGCCCGACGGACCAGACGCATCCAAGTGCCTTTGAATACCAGCTGCGAAGCGTCCATGATGTTGCTTCGGGCAGAAATGTAAATGGTGGAGGCGTCGGGGTGCTGCCCTGCAATCTCGTCGTTAAGGGCGTGAATGCCCTCAAATACGGCCACTTCGTTTTCCTTGAGCTGCAACGGAGTGCAGCGGCTGGTATCCCGCATATGGCGGCAGAAATCATAGTGAGGAATGCGGATCTCCCGGTGCTGGGTCAGTGCGGTAAAATGCTCGTTGAGCAGTTCCATATCCATGCACAGCGGGGACTCGAAGTCGTAGGAGCCGTCTGCCGTGCGGGGGGTATACTCGGGAGAAACCGTGTGGAAATAGTTGTCCATCGAGATGGTCTGGGTGATAATGCCTCGCTTCTCCAGAGCCTGATCGATCTTCATGGCTGTGGTGGTCTTGCCGCTGCCGGAGGGACCACTTAGCAGCACAAGAGGGCTGTTAGGAAGATTTTCGATGATTTTCTCTGCCGCAGCGTCAATTTTTCGCTGATACTCGGCATCACATTCTTCCAGAAACCCCTTGGGATCGGAACGAATGGCATCATTGATTCGCTTGAGTTCATAAGCCATGGTGATTGCTCCTTTCAAGCAGACTGCGCTGGAAGGGGATCAGCTGCTCCTTCTCTTGGCAGAGAGCGTCGATACGCTCCATGTACTGCTGGGGATATTTGGGGTTGGCAATGCGAAGGATCTTTCCGGTGTTTGGATCGGTCAGCTTGGTGGAACCGCCGGCACCTAAGGCCAGAATGGAGTGCAGCTCCTCCATGATGCAGATGTTATACAGTCCTTCCGTACCGGGCTTGCACCAGCCGATGTTTTCCAATGCTCCGGACATATATTTTTGCCGATAGAGATAATAGGGGATCTGACCGCTGCGGCGCAGGGTGTCCCATGCGTAATCCAACATGGCGGCGGTTTCTTCGCCGCTGGGCAGCCCCTGCCGCTCCATCATCAGTTTGGCCCCCTTTTTGAGCGCCAGCGTATGCACAGTGACATTTTCGGGGTCCAGGCTAAGCACGGTGTCCAGTGTGTAGCGGAAGCCTTCCACCGTGTCCTTCGGCAAACCGGCGATCAAGTCCATGTTGACCACGGGGATACCGCTCTTGCGCACAATCTCATAGGCGGTGAAAATATCATTGGCGGAATGGCTGCGGCCCATGGCCTGTAGCACATCGTCCCGCATGCTCTGGGGATTGACACTGACCCGATCCACACCCAAGTCGTGAAGCACCTTCATTTTGTCGGCGGTGATGGTGTCCGGCCGACCGGCCTCCACCGTGAACTCCGCCAGACGGCTCAAATCCAGACTTCGGCGCAAGTGGGAGATGAGATGCTCCAGCTGTCGGGCATTCAGCGTGGTAGGCGTTCCGCCGCCGATGTAAATGGTGCGCACTTTGGCTCCGGCCCGAGGCAGCAGCTGGGCCACTGCGTCGATTTCTCGATCCAGTGCATCCAGATAGGGGTCCACCAGTTTCAGACTGCGCTTGACATCGGCGGATACAAAGCTGCAATAGACACAGCGAGTCGGGCAGAAGGGAATGCCGATATAAAGGGAGATGTCCTCCTGCGTCAGCTTTTGCTCGGCGGCCAGGCTTGCCTTTGCGGCATCCATGGCAAGGGCTGTGCGGGCGGAAGAAACAAAAAACTCCTTCTGGAACATCTGAATGGTCTCTCGCTCGGTGGCACCGTCCTTCATCGCTTTGCTGGCGAGTTTTGCAGGGCGGATGCCGGTGAGTGCGCCCCATGGGAGCGTTTCGCCGGTGCAGGACACCGCTGCCTTGTAGAAGGATTGCTTCAAAATGCGTTGGATCATGCGGTCACGGGTCAGATCATCCACAAAGGTGTCGGTTTTGACACGAGAAATACCGATGCCTTGCTGACCGTCCCAGAGGACCTTGGTGTATGCCGTGGTCCAAGTGTTGCTTACCCGAAGCGATGAGATGGCACGACGGGACTGGCCTTCGTCGGTGTATTCCGGGAGCTGGCCAGGAAAGACCACCATCATCATCTGCTCCACAGCATATTTATATTCATGGTTGATAAGTTTCAGAAACATGATTGCCTCCCGAAAGGGATTTGATTAAAGTTGGGAAAGGTGACGAAAATACGGGTTGCTGATGCGCTCGTGTGACAAAGTGGTTGCATCCATATGGCCGGGATAGACAGTGTAGTCGCCCTCCAGGGAGGCAAGCCGTTTGAGAGAGTGCTGCATATCTACGGTGCTGCCGTTTTCGAAGTCGGTGCGACCACAGGAACCGGCAAACAGTGTGTCGCCGGTGAACAGCGTGTGTCCCACTTGAAGTACTACACCGCCGGGGGTGTGGCCGGGAGTCCGCAGTACAGAAATGGAAAGATGCCCCAGAGTCAAGGTGTCCCCCTCATCGTAAAAGCGGACAGAGTCCACTTCACCCATGGGATAATGGAACTGTCCTCCGGTCACGGCCAGTGGATAATCCACCTCCGTGATGTACACCGGAAGGCCGGGATACAGGGCCAGCAGACCCGGAACACCCAGCACATGGTCGAAATGACCGTGGGTGAGCAAAATCATCTGGGGATGAAGGGAAAGTGCCTCGATGCGCTGTTGGATGCGTGAGGCATCGCCGCCGGGATCGATGATTGCGGCGGCACCGTCGGCCGTTTCATCCCACAGCAAATAACAGTTCGTGCCAAGCATGCCGACTGCCATGGATTCAACCTTCATAGTGGGCCTCCAATCATTTCTTCTTACCCATCAGCTGCTCTGTATCAAACAGCAGCGTGATAGGACCGTCATTGCAGGATTCCACCTGCATATCAGCGCCGAATTCGCCGTGTTCCACATGGAACCCATGGTTTTCACACTCTGCCATAAATTTCTCATAGAGCGGAATGGCGAGATCCGGCTTTGCTGCCCCGGTAAAGCCGGGGCGGCGGGAACGCAGATCTGCGAACAGAGTGAACTGGCTGACCACCAAAAGTTCCCCACCAACCGTGGCAAGATTTCGGTTCATTTTGCCGTTCTCATCGTCAAAGACACGGCAGCCGCAGATTTTATCCGCCAGTTTGATTGCCTCGGCCTCGGTGTCCTCCGGAGCGATGCCCAAAAGGATCAAAAATCCGTGTCCGATTTTGCCGTTCAGATGCCCGTCAATGGTAACGCTGGCATGGCGCACCCGGGTTACAACCGCCCGCATGGGTCAACCTCTGGAGCGGCCGACGGTCATCACGCCGCTGATGCCGTTCAATTTGCGCATCACTGCATTGACTTCCGACTGAGACCGCACCTGCAAGACGGCGGTGATGACGGCAAAGCCGTCGGGAGTGCTGCGGGCTGACATATTGACCACACGCACCTGTGCGCCGGACAGGGCGGCAGCCACATCCAACAGCAGATTGTCTCGGTCTTTGGCGGTGACATCCAAGCTGGTTTCGTAGGACTCCGAGCTGGTATCACCCCAGGAAACCTTGATCCAACGCCCGGCCTCTTCCGGCGTGCGCCGAGCAATAGCGGCGTTGGGGCAGTCTTGACGGTGGATGGAAATGCCGTAACCACGGGTGATAAAGCCCACGATCGGATCGCCGGGGACCGGAGAGCAGCACTTGGCAAACTTGACCAGGAAGTTATCCAGACCCTCCACGATAATCCCGTTTTTGGTCTGGGTCGTCTTGGGCTGGTTGGCCGGCGGCGCATCGGGGGCGGCAGGCACATGCATCCGGTCGCCCTGCGCCAAAAGCTCCAGCTGTGCAGCTTGATCCTTGGTGTGCCGGCTCAGACGGGCCAGCTCATCCTTGATGCGGATGACGGCCTTGGCGGCGGTGGTTCCACCGTAGCCGATGGCAGCGTACAGGTCATCCAAGGAGCCAAACTTTACCTTCTTCAGAATCTGGGGCAGTACATCCGGCTCCGTAATTTGGGAAACGGTCAGACCGTTCCGGCGCATTTCGGATTCAAACGAAGCGCGGCCGGTGGCGATGTTTTCGTCCCGACGCTCCTTTTTGAACCACTGGCGGATCTTGTTCCGAGCCTCGTTGCTGGCACAGAGGTTGATCCAGTCCCGGCTGGGGCCTTTCGAAGCGTTGGATGTGATGATCTCCACGATGTCGCCGTTGTGCAGATGGGTGTCATAGGGGACGATGCGGTGGTTCACCTTGGCACCCACCATACGGTTGCCGATGGCAGAGTGGATGGAGTAGGCGAAGTCGATGGGAGTTGCTCCGGCGGGCAGGTTGACCACATCGCCCTGAGGGGTGAACACAAAGACCTCGTCGGCAAACAGATCCACCTTCAGCGATTTGACAAACTCCTCTGCGTCCGTATCCTGCTGGCTTTCCAACAGCTTGCGTACCCATTCGTAGGTGGCTTCACTGTTGATTTTCTGGTTGCCCATACCGGATTTGTATTTCCAGTGCGCAGCGATACCGTACTCCGCCACCTGATGCATTTCCCAGGTTCGGATCTGCACTTCAAAGGGAATGCCCTCTTTGCCGATCAGCGTGGTGTGAAGGGATTGGTACATATTGGGCTTAGGGGTGGAAATGTAGTCTTTGAAACGGTCGGGGACCAGATTGAACATATCGTGCACATGGCCCAGTACATTGTAGCAGTCCACGATGTCATCGACGATCACACGGAAGGCATACAGGTCGAAAATTTCATAGAGTGTTTTGTGCTGGGTGTACATCTTGCGATAGATGGAGTAAATGTGCTTGATGCGTCCGTAAATGGTGCAGTGAATCCCCTCTTGATCCAGACGCTTTTGCAGCTTGGACTGAATGGAGGACATAAACTCCTGGTGAACAGCAAAGCGGGCATCCAACTGATTTTTGATGTCATTGTAGCCCACTGGGTCCAGATATTTGAGAGAAAGGTCCTCCAGCTCCCACTTCATGCGCTGCATACCGAGACGATGAGCCAACGGAGCGTAGATTTCCATGGTTTCCAGTGCTTTTTCCCGCTGTTTTTTCGGGGTCTGATACTGCATGGTCCGCATATTGTGCATCCGGTCGCAAATCTTGACCAAAACGACACGAATGTCCTTGGACATGGCCAGCAGCATTTTGCGCAGATTTTCCATCTGCTTTTCTTCTCGGCTGGTGTAATGCACACGGGTCAGTTTGGTGACCCCTTCCACCAGATCGGCCACGGTTTCCCCAAAGCGATGGGCCACCTCTTCGTGGGTGACTCCGGTATCTTCGATGGTGTCGTGAAGCAGGGCAGCCATCACGCTGTCCTGATCCAGCTCCAGATCGGCGGTCAGCTGGGCGACTGCCAGCGGGTGTGTGATATAGGGACTTCCGTCCTTGCGCAGCTGGTTGGAGTGGGCTTTGTCGGCAAAAGTAAAGGCATCAAACAAGAGCTGTTTGTCCAGAGCCGGATAATAAGACTCCACTTTTTTCTCCAGTGCGGTATATTGTTCCAAAATTGGATCCATACGATCATCTCCAGTGTCGAACGAAGAATAAAAATCAGGATTCCCGCATCTTGTGCAGGGAAATCATGATGGGGGATTGCTCCAAATTCACCTTGCCGTCGATCTGACGGATCATAATGTGGAGCTGGTTGGCCTGTTCCGTGAAGTGGAGCAGACCACATTCCCGAAAGACTTCCAGACAGACCATCGTGCGGGAATAGGCCTCCCGGCCGCCGGTGGAGCGGGCGATGTTTCTGGACAGTCTGGTGGGGGTCTCCCGATAGCGGTTGCCGGCGGCGTGGGCAGAAAGATAGCGCCACACGGCAACAAAATCTCGCCGTTCTGGGAGAAGGATGTCCAAATCATGCTGAGAAAGGAACTCTCCCTGCTTCCAACGCTGATACAGCATCCGGTCAATTTGAGCGTGAGAGGGGGAGGGTTTCACATCGGTCAGCAGCAGCTGGACAGAACGGGTGCCCCGGAATTGGTTGATTTGAGGGTAGAAAGCCAGATCGGCACGCATACCCACTTGCAGTCCGGTGTCTTCCGGTGTGTAGGAAAACAGAATGGCATCCAAGGCGGACTCTCCGGACAGCACCCGCAGACGCGTGTGACGGCCTTTGCCGACCGGATTGACGGAGAGTACGGAAACCCCGTTGAGAACAAACACCGGCTGGGCATTTCCGGTGCCGTAAGGCTCCAGCTGCTGCAAATCAGCCACATTATCCAGGGTCAGCAAGCTGGTGTCTTCCAGCACAGCATCCACCTGCAGCGAGGAAACCGTTTGCTGCTGGGCCTGCCACTGTGCAGCGATCTGCTGCATTTTCTGCCGGAAGGGAACGAGCTGTTCTTCGCTGATGGTAAAGCCGGCGGCCAGCTCGTGTCCGCCAAAGCCTTCCAGCAGTTCGGAACAGTCTTCCAGTGCATGGAACAGGTTAAAGTCACCAAAGGAACGGCAGGAGCCTTTTCCGTGGTGTTCCTCATCCAGACAAACCATGAAGGAAGGCACGCCAAAGCGTTCACTGAGACGAGAGGCAACAATGCCCACAACACCCTGATGCCAGCTGTGATCCGCCAGAACGATGGCATGCTGAGCCAGCTCCGGTTGGGCCTCCAGCAGTTCCAGACATTGGGTGAAAATGTTTTGTTCGATGAGCTGGCGTTCCCGGTTCAAATCACAGAGAGTTTGTGCCAGCACGGCACCTTGCTGGGGGTCCTTGGTGAGCAGGAGTTCTGCGGCAACCTGAGGACAGCCCATGCGGCCGGCCGCATTGATACGAGGGGCCAGTGTGAACCCGATGGAGGTGGCGGTGATGACCTTGCCTTCCAGACCACACTCCTGGATCAGCATTTGCAAACCGGGACGGCGAGGGTGCTCCAGCAGGGAAAGACCCAAGGTGACAATGGCTCGATTTTCATCCGTCAGCGACATTACATCCGCCACGGTGCCAATGGCGGCCAGATCGGCATATTGGTTCAGCACAGCGGCTCGCTCCTGCTCCGGGGTCAGGGCCAGCACCAGTTTCAATGCCACGCCGACACCGGCCAGATGCTTAAACGGATAGGGACAGTCGGGGCGGTGTGGGTTGACCACAGCTGCCGCCGTGGGAAGCTCGTCCTTGCATTCATGGTGGTCGGTAATGATGACATCCATACCGATTCCCTTGGCAAATTGAACTTCTTTCTGATTTGTAATGCCACAGTCCACGCTGATGAGCAGCCGAGCCCCCTTGAGGCGCAGCCGAGTAATGGCATCAGTGTTGATGGAATAGCCTTCGGAAAGACGGTCGGGAATGTAAGGGAGGACTTTGGCTCCCCTGGATTCCAAATAGGAGGACAGCAGGCAGGTGGAGGTGATTCCATCCACATCATAGTCGCCGTACACGGCAATCGTTTCGCCGGCAGCCAATGCGGATTCAATACGCTGTACCGCCTTGTCCATATCCTTGAGAAGCATGGGATCATGCAGCAGCTCGAGTCCGGAGGCCATAAAAGTGGTGGCCTCGGAAAGAGAATGGGCACCCCGGCGGCACAGTGTGATGGCGGTCAGCGGGGAAATGCCGGACTGTTGCAGAGCAGCCTCGCCCGCATAGTCTCTGGATGCGGGCAACCAATGTTCAAACTTCATAAAAGGTACCTCGGATGCCGTTGCAAAAAAACGGCATTGTATAGAATATATTAGATGTATTATAGCAAAAAAAGGCGAAACTGACAAGCACACCAAAGGAAACTTTGTCTTTCGCTGTGGGAGAATTTGTGATAAAATGTATCCTCGCACAAGTTGTGCAAGGACAGAAAAAACAGTGCGTGGAGATCGGACAACGCTGTGACAGAATCGACCGTAGGGTCGGCAAAAGGCGCAAGGTCTCTGTTTTTTACACGGCTTCGGCCTGTTCAGAGCGGCGCAAAGCCGCCGGGAAGAGGCAGAAGGATCCATTCTGTCCGGCGGTGCAGCGGAAGAGAATTCTGCTGCGTTTTGCACTGTGTATACAGTGCGGCCGCATGTGGTGGGCGATGGGGACAAGCCTCGCCTACGGCAAACATAGCCCGAAAAGGAGAAGTAAGATCATGGAACAGATCGCACAGGTTTTGGCGCAGGAACTGGGTCAAAGCCTTACTCATGTGGAACATGTCATTGCCCTGCTGGACGAGGGCAACACGATTCCGTTTATTGCCCGGTATCGCAAGGAGCAGCATGGTGCCATGGATGACAGCACCCTGCGCACCCTTTCCGATCGGCTGACCTATCTGCGAAATTTGCAGCAGCGGAAGGAAGAAGTGAAGAAGTCGATTGCCGGACAGGGGAAGCTGACAGAGGAACTGGCTGCGGCCATTGATGAAGCAAAAATCCTCACCGAGGTGGAGGATTTGTACCGCCCCTATAAGCAAAAGCGCCGCACCCGTGCCACGGCTGCCCGGGAAAAGGGTTTGGAGCCTCTGGCGGTCAAGCTTTTCCTGCAGGTGAAGCATGGGCCGGAGCCTTTGGAGCTGGCCAAGGAATTTGTCAATGAGGAGTTGGGTGTTTCCACTCCGGAGGAAGCGCTCAAGGGTGCTTCCGATATTCTGGCCGAGAGCATTTCGGACGATGCGGACATTCGCAAGAGCCTGCGTGCACTGGCGCAGAAGAAGGGGGTTCTTACCGCAAAGGCGGCAAAGGAGGAGGACTCGGTCTATGCGCTTTATTATGAGTTCCGCCGAGAAATCGGACGGGTGCAGGGGCATCAGGTTCTGGCACTGAACCGTGGCGAAAAGGAAGGATTCCTGAAGGTGTCGGTGGAGCTGGATCGGGAGCTGGCACTGCGGATCTTGTTCAACCATGCCCTGCATGGTACTTCGCCCAGTGAGCAGTTTGTGCGTGCGGCCTGCGAAGACAGCTTTGACCGACTGATTTTCCCCTCGGTGGAGCGGGAAATGCGTGCAGCATTGACAGAGCTGGCCTGTGAAGGTGCCATTCATAACTTTGGACTGAACCTGCGCCCGCTGTTGATGCAGCCTCCGGTGCGCGGCAAGGTGACTATGGGTCTGGACCCCGGATACCGCAATGGCTGCAAGGTAGCCGTGGTGGACGGTACCGGCAAGGTGCTGGACACAGCCGTGGTTTACCCCACCTTCGGTGAAAAGCGCAAGCAGGAGGCCATCCGTATCCTCGGTGATCTCATCCGCAAGGATGGCGTAGAGCATATTGCCATCGGCAACGGCACCGCATCCCGGGAAACCGAGCAGATGGCAGTGGAACTGATCCATCAGGTGGGCGGAACTGTGAGCTACATGATCGTCAATGAAGCAGGGGCTTCGGTCTATTCCGCCTCCAAGCTGGCGGCAGAGGAATTCCCACAGTTCGATGTCAACTTGAGAAGTGCGGTATCCATTGCCCGCAGATTGCAGGATCCTCTGGCAGAGCTGGTAAAGATCGACCCCAAGGCCATCGGTGTGGGTCAGTACCAGCATGATATGCCTCAGGCCCGTCTGGATGAAACGCTGGACGGTGTGGTGGAAGACTGCGTCAATGGTGTGGGTGTGGACATCAACACTGCGTCTGCATCGCTGCTCAAGCGGGTGTCCGGTTTGACCTCGGCAACCGCAAAGAATATTGTCACCTATCGGGAGGAGAACGGTCCCTTCACGGCCCGGAAGCAGATTCTGAAGGTGCCTAAGCTGGGCCCGAAGGCCTATCAGCAGTGTGCCGGCTTCCTGCGTGTGCCGGAGAGCAAGCTGGTGCTGGATCGCACGGCGGTGCATCCGGAATCCTATGCCGCCGCCGAGCAGCTGCTGACGCTGTGCGGCTATACCATGGAGGATGTGTCGGAGGGCAAGATCAGCGAGCTGCCCAAGCGTCTGGAGCAGGTGGGTGCCGAGAAGGCAGAGGCCGTCTGTGGTGCCGGTATGCTGACGCTGCGGGATGTGGCCAAGGAGCTGCTGAAACCGGGTCGAGATCCCCGAGATGAGTTGCCTGCACCGATCCTCCGCACCGATGTGTTGGAGCTGAAGGATTTGAAGCAGGGCATGGAGCTGACCGGAACGGTGCGGAATGTCATTGATTTCGGTGTGTTTGTGGACATTGGTGTCCATCAGGACGGCTTGGTCCATATTTCGGAAATCAGCGAGCGATACCTGAAGCATCCCTCGGAGGTGCTCTCTGTGGGTGATGTGGTCAAGGTGGTCGTGCTGGGCGTGGACGAGAAGAAAAAGCGCATTTCTCTGTCCATTAAGCAGGCATCCAAGCAGAAGTAATTGAAATTGAAACATGGGAGTGTACGCATTGCGATACACTCCCATGTTTTCTAAATTTAATATTCGTTGATCTTAATGGAGCCGTCGTCCTCCACCTTTTCGATGTCCAAAATCTCCATGTCATAGCCAAAGCCTGGATTGACCTGTACATGGACGATGTCGCCCTCGTGCTGCCCCACCAGAGCCTTGCCCACCGGAGATTCCCGGGTGATTCGACCCTGCAGGGCGTCGGCTCGCATAGTGGTCACGATCTGATAGGTCATCGTTTTGTTTCCCATGCTGGGGATGCAGACGGTCACCTTGTCAAACAGACCAACTTCATCTTCGCCGGAGGTGTCAGAGATGACCACGGCAGAGCCGATCATACCCTCCAAATAGCGGATGCGGCGTTTGCACTTGTTCAATTCCATCTTGGCAGCTTTGTATTCAAAATTCTCACTTAGGTCGCCGAAGGCACGGGCCTCTTTCACCGCTTCAATCAGCTTGGGCAGATGCACACGCTTGTGCTGCTGCAATTCTTCCCGCATCTGCTGAATGTCCTGTGCGGTCAGTTCGTCATGCATAGCGCAGTAACTCCTCTCGGATCAAATATAGATGATGTTTTATTATAGCCCCAAATTGTGTTGGACGCAAGGAACTTGACAAACGGCAGCGGGCGGGGTAGTTTAGGAGAAAAGAAAGAGGTGCTTTGCAATGTATGAACGACCCTTGCGGAACCAAGCGGGGCAGACGCTGGAGGAATTTTTAGCGGCCTATCGCCCGAAGGATTATCCCCACCCCAGTGTGACGGTGGATCTGCTGGTGTTCTCACTGGAGAAAGAACAGCCGGAATTGCTGATGATTCGGCGAGGAAACCATCCCTGTTTGGGATGCTGGGCCCTGCCCGGTGGATTTGTCGAGCCACAGGAGTTTGTAGAGGCGGCGGCTGCCCGGGAATTGAAGGAATAAACCCATGTGGAGGGGCTGCCTCTGACCGAGTTGGGCCTGTTCAGCGGTCCGGACCGAGACCCCAGAGGATGGACGATGTCCAATGCCTATCTTGCCGTTGCGAATCGGAGTGAGTTAAAGGTGCAGGCAGACGATGATGCGGCGGATTCCGGTTGGTTTACGGTGGATTCTGTACTGCATGACGGAGTGCTGCGGCTGACACTCACCGGAGCAGAAGAAGTCCTGACCGCAGCAGTGCAGGTTGAGGAACGCATGGGAGTGCTGGGCGTGGAAGAGCGAGTGGGGTCATTTTCTGCTGACGGCATTGCCTTTGACCACAGCAAGATGATTGCGTCGGCACTTTTGAAGCTGCGCCGTGCCGGTCGTATCCGCACATGAGGGTGTTTGAAACGGTCGTTGCACCGGAGTATGACGGACGCACCTTGGAAACAGTGCTGCGCCGACAAATGGGACTATCTCCAACTCGGATCAAACGGGCCAAATTCCGTCCGGATGGACTCTTGATCAATGGGGATCGAGCCTTTACCAGTGCAGTGGTTTGTGCAGGGCAGACGATTACGGTCCACCTTCCGGAGTTGGAAGAGAACTGTCTTGTGCCAACAGAGGGTCCGGTGGATATTGTCTACGAAGACCAGTGGCTGATGGTGGTCAATAAACCGGCAGGCTTGCCGGTTCACCCAGGGCCGGGGCACTATGCGGACACGCTGGGGAATTATCTTACTTGGGCGCTTCAAAAGCGGGGCGAAAATCCGGTGTTTCGACCGGTGAATCGGCTGGATCAGGGGACCAGTGGATTGATGCTGCTGGCGAAGTCAGCAGAGGCGCATGAACGGCTCCAATTGCTGCTCCATACCGATGCCTTTGTACGCACCTATGCAGCGCTGACCGCATCGGTGCCGAAGAAGTTGGTGGGTACGATTTCGGCCCCCATTGCGCCGGTACCGGGAGTGCTGAACAGGTATTATGTAAATCGAGAAGGGAAGTCGGCACAGACGGATTATCAAGTGATTGAACAAAAAGATGGGATGGCACTGTGGCGTCTGCGGCTCCACACCGGGCGTACCCATCAGATTCGGGTGCATCTGTCCCATCTGGGTTGTCCGCTGCTCGGAGACACCCTTTATGGGGGAGCGGCAGCCTTGGAGCGTCCGGCATTGCATTCGGCCGCGGTTCGGCTGCGACATCCTTTTTTGCAGTGTTGGATGGAATGGAAGGCACCGCTGCCGGAGGAATTCCAACGGTTGGGATGGAGGGAGTGCTGAAAATGGATTATGTCTACATTCTGCGCTGTGCAGATGACACCCTTTATACCGGCTATACCAAGGATCTTGCCCGTCGGGTGCAGACACACAACGAGGGGAAGGGGGCCAAATATACACGGGCCCGTCGTCCGGTCACTTTGGCCTATCATGAGGTGTGTCGGGATAAATCCGAAGCACTGCGGCGGGAAGCTGCCATCAAAAAACTGACCCGTGCAGAGAAATTGGATCTGATTGGGAAGGGGATCATATCATGAAGAAAACGATTGGAAAAATCATGCTTGCAATCGCTGTATTTGCCATCACTGTTTGGGCATGCAATAATCTTGGACTTGCCAGATAAAGGGGAGTGGTGGTCCTTATAGGTGGAGATGGGGTCTTGATTTCTGGGCTGTGATTTGACGGAGCAGCGGAAAACGAGTATAATATCCACCTAAATTCGAAAAATCAAATCAAAGGAGGGATGGGCCGTGCTGATTTCTGCGGAGCACATCTCCAAAAATTATGGCACGAAGCAGCTGCTGCAAGATGTGCATTTATATTTGGATGAAGGCGAGAAAATCGGTATCATCGGTGTCAACGGCACCGGAAAGAGCACCTTTTTGAAAATTCTGGCCGGGGTGGAAGAAGCGGATGAGGGTACGCTGGCCCGGGATCCCAATGTGCAGATCTCCTATTTGTCCCAGAATCCACAGATGGAGGAAGAGGCCACGGTGCTGGAGCAGGTCTTTCTGCACTATCCGGAGGAGTTTCGAACGCTGAAGGAGTACGAGGCCAAGACGATGCTGTCCAAATTGGGGATTTCTGATTTTGAGGCAAAAATCGGGACACTTTCCGGCGGTCAGCGCAAGCGTGTTGCGCTGGCAGCGGCCTTGGTGCATCCGGCGGATGTGCTGATTTTGGATGAGCCTACCAACCATTTGGACAGTGAAATGGTGGCATGGCTGGAGGAAACCCTCATCCGGTTCCGGGGCGGTGTCATTCTGGTGACGCATGACCGCTATTTTTTGGAGCGTGTCGTGACCAAAATCACCGAACTGACCCGAGGTGCCACATACTCCTACGAAGCCAACTATTCCAAGTATCTGGAGCTGAAGGCGCAGCGGCTGGAAATGGCACAGGCGACCGAGCGTAAGCGTCAGTCGGTGCTGCGGGTGGAAGCCCAGTGGATCATGCGGGGGGCCAGAGCCAGAGGAACCAAGAGCAAGGAGCGCATTCAGCGTTACCATGATTTGAAGGATCAGTCTGCGCCGGAGTTGGATCAGGTGGTGAAAATTGCCGCCGGTATGAGCCGACTGGGAAAGCAGATCATTGAAATGGAGCATGTCAGCTGCTGTTTTGGTGAAAAAACAGTCATTTCGGATGTTACTTATCATGTCAAGCGCACGGATCGCATCGGCATTGTCGGCCACAATGGAGCCGGAAAGAGTACGCTTTTGAATCTGGCTGCCGGAGTGTTGCAGCCCACAGCAGGAACCGTGACCATCGGCTCTACGGTGCGGATCGGCTACTTCACGCAGGAAGGCCGAGAAATGGATCTGAATCAGAAGGCCTATGACTATGTGGCGGAGGGTGGCGACCGCATTGAAACAGGCGAGGGGACCTTCACTGCTTCGCAGTTGATGGAGCGGTTTCTCTTTGACGGGGCCATGCAGCACACGCCGATCGGACGGCTCAGCGGCGGCGAACGGCGCAGACTGTACCTGCTGCGGATTCTGATGGGAGCGCCTAATGTGCTGTTTTTGGATGAGCCCACCAACGATTTGGATATTGACACGCTGACCATTCTGGAAGATTATCTGCTGACCTTCCCGGGGGTTGTGATTGCGGTGTCGCATGACCGCTATTTCTTGGATAAGATGGCGGACGCCATTTTTGAAGTGAAAGGCAACGGGGAGGTGCAGATCTATTCCGGCAATTATGCCGATTATCTGGACAAGCGGATTCCGGAGGAGAACAAACCGGAGAAAAAGCAGACCCAGCCGAAGAAACAGACAAGCACGGAACCGGCCCCTAAGCGCAAATTCACCTATGGAGAGCAGCGGGAGTACGAAACCATTGAAGCGGATTTGGCTGCTTTGGAGGAGAAAATTGCTGTGGTGGACGGGAAGATGGCGCAGGCGGCCAGTGACTATGTCCGTTTGCAGGAGTTGATGGAAGAGAAAGCCAAGCTGGAGCAGACGCTGGAGGAAAAAACCGAGCGTTGGCTTTATCTGGAAGAATTGGCAGAAGAGATTGCGGCCCGGAAGGGATAAACGAAAAACGCACCGAACATTTGTGCAGTTCGGTGCGTTTTGATGTTTTGTCAGAGGGTGGTACCTGGGAAAAATTCATCCACAAAGTCCACATGCGCCACATTCCAGCATTTCCCGTTCAGGTATTCCAGTTCGCCGGCATCGGTGGTGAACCGGAAGGTGAGTTGGTAGCTCCAAAGGGCCTGATGGTGCTTGCCGTACTGGCGGTTGATGCGCTCGTTTCCATATTTGCCGTCGCCCAGAAGGGGATGACCGGCGTGGCTCATCATGGCACGGATCTGATGCGTGCGACCGGTGATGAGGTCACATTCCACCAGGGAAAGTCCTTTGGCAGAGGCGAGTGTGCGATATTTTGTGATGGCTTTTCTGCCGCCGGGAACCGGCTTGGAGCGGACGGACACCTGCTTTTTGGCTTCGTCCTTGAGAATGAACCCTTCCAAGGTGCCGGCTGCGGGAGAGGGACGGCCCAGAACCACGCAGAGATAGAGCTTTTCCAGCTCCCGATCCCGGATCTTCTGGTTCATGACCCGCAGAGCCTCGGCGGTCTTTGCAGCGATGACGATGCCGCCGGTGTTCCGGTCAATGCGGTTGCAGAGGGCGGGGGTGAAGGAGTTCTCCCAATAAGGGCTCCACTCCTTTTTTTGGTAGAGGTAGGCCTGAATATGGTTGATGAGCGTGTTGACCTTTTCCGTCTCGTCAGCGTGTACTACCATGCCCGGTGCTTTGTTCACCAGCAGGATGTGATCGTCCTCGTAGACGATGTCCAGCTTGGGCTTGAACAGCTTCAAAAAGGCGTTTTCCGGTGTAGGTGTGTCAAAAAATTCATCGTTGATGTAGCATTGCAGCACATCGCCCACCTTGAGCCGGGTGTCCCGGTCGGCACGCTTGCCGTTGAGCTTGATGCGCTTGATGCGGATATATTTCTGCGCCAGGGGAGCAGGGAGCAGCGGCAGCGTTTTGGCGATGTAGCGGTCCAGCCGCTGACCTGCGTCGTTTTTCCCGATGGTGAGTTCCTTCATAAGGACAGGACCCTCCTGTTTGTAAAATGATAAGATATTATACCACAAAGAAAAAGAAAAAACAGCAAAGGGATCAGAGAATCGAGAAAGTTTGTTGCAAAGTGGAGAAAAAACCGTTATAATGAACCAGAATGCCGCACATAAGGTCGTTTTGGAGAAAATTCCCGTTGGGTCAGAAAAAATGTTTGACACCGGGGGAGCCTTGCGGTATAATACAACTTGTGCCGTTATGCGAGGTGTACTATGCTTCTCGATTTGAAAGAATTGATTGTCCATCCTGGCGAGGCGTTGCCCTTTGATTTCAAGCTGGATTTGTCCGAGCTGGAGTTCTATGGGACGCATCCCATTGTGGAGCCTGTCCATGTGACCGGCGAAGTCCGCAACCATGCGGGCCTTTTGATGATGACCGGCACGGCCGTCACCAATCTTCATGTGAATTGTGACCGCTGTGGAAAGCCCTTCCAGCGTTGGATGGAGCTGCCCTTTGAGCATATGCTGGCGGATCATCTGGAAGATGAGGAAAATGACGAAATCGTCCTGTTGGACGGTACGGTGCTGCATGTCGATGATGTGATTGAAGATGATTTCGTCTATGGCATGGACACCAGCAACCTCTGCAAGGAGGATTGCAAGGGCCGCTGCTTCCGCTGCGGTGCGGATTTGAATGAAGGCGAGTGTACCTGCAAGCCGGAGATCGATCCCCGTATGGCGGTGTTGGCCAAGCTGCTGGAGAAGCAGGATTAACTTTTTGTAAGCTCCCCCGAATGGGGCTTAAGCGCAATGCAGTTCTGAACTGCGCAGGCGTGTTATGTGCGAGGTTTTGGGTAACGCAGCACCCGAAACCTTGCACATCGCCCGCCGCGTAGGAATACGCATTGTCATAGCTTGTCTGCCTTTCGGTTGACAGCAGACATTATTATAGGAGGTGTCCTAGAGTATGGCAGTCCCGAAGACGAAAGTGTCCAAGGCTCGTCGCGATAAGAGACGCAGCAATGTCTGGAAGCTGGAGAATCCCGGTGTCCTGACTTGCCCCAAGTGCGGTGCTCCCCGTCTCCCTCATCGTATTTGCACGTCCTGCTGGACCTACAACGGCCGTGATTACAGCAAGAATGCTGAGGCCGCTAAGTAATTTCAAATTACAGAGTAACGAGCCTGTCCGCAAATGCGGCAGGCTCTTTACTTTTGCCTGAGTTTCGGGTAAAATATCATGGTATCATACGCATATTGTGCAGTTGGAGGACCACAGCATGAGCACAAAGATTAAATCGGTGGATCCCCGTTCGCCTGCCAGCCGTGCGGGCGTGCGTCCGGGAGAGACTTTGACCCAAGTGAATGGCAATCCCATCGTAGATGTGTTGGATTATAAATTTTATACCTATGACCCCCGATTGGTGCTGACGCTGAAAACGGAGGAAGGACAGGAACGGCAGGTTCGAGTCCGCAAACGGGAAGGCGAGGATTTGGGTCTGGAGTTTGAAACCTATTTGATGGATCATGCCCGTTCCTGTGCCAATAACTGTATTTTCTGCTTTGTGGATCAGATGCCAAAGGGAATGCGGCAGACGCTGTATTTTAAGGATGATGACGCTCGCCTGTCCTTCCTGCTGGGCAACTTTATCACCTTGACCAATCTCTCCCCCCGTGAGATTCAGCGCATCATTGATCTGCGGATTTCTCCGGTGAATGTGTCGGTCCATACGACCGATCCGGAGCTTCGCTGTATGATGCTGGGACACCGCCGTGCAGGCGATTCCATCGAGGTGATGCGTCGGCTGGCGGCAAACGGCATCCATATGAATTGTCAGATCGTGTCCTGTCCCGGCATCAACGATGGTCCTGCGCTTCAGCGCACCATGGAGGACCTGATGGAGATGTACCCCGGAGTGGATGGTGTGTCCATTGTCCCGGTCGGTGTCACCAAGTATCGGGAGGGCCTGTACCCGCTGCGGACCTATGATCGGGAGAGTGCCGGAGAAGTCATTGATCAGGTGGAAACCTTTGGCCGCAAGTGTATGGAAGAACACGGAAGCACGATTTTCTGGTGTTCTGATGAATTTTATCTGATTGCGGAGCGGGATCTGCCGGATGAGGATTACTACGAAGGCTATCGCCAGCTGGAAAACGGCGTGGGTATGCTGCGCCTGCTGGAAAGCGAGTTCATGGCGGGGCTGAAAACGGCGGATTTCCCGGAAACGGTGGCCCCCTTTACGCTGGCCACGGGTGTTTCGGCCTATCCCATGCTCCAATCGCTGGTGGAACGGGCGAAGGAAGCCTATGGTGGATTTGACGGACAAGTGGTGTGTATCATCAACCACTTTTTCGGGGAAACCATTACCGTGGCCGGTCTGGTCACGGGAACCGATCTCATCGCGCAGCTGAAGGGCAAGCCTCTGGGGGAACGGCTGCTGCTGCCGGATTGTATGCTCCGCTACCACGAAAATGTGTTTTTGGACGATGTAACCATTGAGCAGGTGGAGGAGGCACTGGGGGTGCCCATCACCTTTGTGGGCTCGGATGGCATGGAGCTGTGCGATGCCATTTTCGGTTTGAGCGGCGAACGAAAAACATCCTGTCCTATGGAGGCACAGGAAGAGTATCATACCTATAATCCCTCGTATTAAGGAAGTGAGTTTGAATATGGCAAAACCTGTTGTGGCCATTGTTGGCCGCCCGAATGTGGGCAAATCTATGCTGTTTAATCGACTGGCGGGACAGCGGCTTTCGATCGTGGAAGATACGCCCGGCGTGACCCGTGACCGTCTGTATGCCGAGTGTGAGTGGGGCGGACGGAAGTTCACCGTGGTGGATACCGGCGGTATTGAACCCAATACCGACAGCGAAATCCTGCAGTTCATGCGTTCGCAGGCCGAGTTGGCCATCCAGAATGCAACGGTGATCGTGCTGGTGTGTGATCTGCATACCGGTGTGACTGCCGCCGATCAGGATGTGGCGAATATGCTGCTCCGGTCCAAGAAACCGGTGCTTCTGGCCGTCAATAAGGCGGACTCCACCGGTCATCCGGATCCCATGATCTATGAGTTCTATAATCTGGGTCTGGGGGATCCCATCCCGGTGTCCGCGGTCCATGGCCATGGTACAGGTGACCTGTTGGAGGCTTGTCTGGAGTACTTCCCCCCGGAGGAAGAGGAGGAAATCGACGACGACATCATCAAGGTGGCGGTGATCGGCAAACCCAATGCGGGCAAGTCCTCTCTGATCAACCGGATTTTGGGCGAAGAGCGTGTGATCGTCAGCAATATGGCGGGCACGACCCGAGATGCGGTGGACTCCTACTTTGAAAATGAACATGGCAAGTATTTGCTCATTGATACTGCCGGTATGCGGAAAAAGTCCAAAGTGGTGGACAGTGTGGAGCGATTCTCCGTGCTCCGTGCTACTATGGCGATTGATCGTGCCGATGTCTGCCTGATTATGATTGATGCCAACGACGGCGTTACCGAGCAGGACACCAAGGTGGCCGGACTGGCCCATGAGGCAGGCAAGGCCTGTATCATCGTGGTCAATAAGTGGGACATCGTGGAGAAGGACGACAAGACCATGGATCGGATGCGTGCAGAGATCCGTGCAGATCTGGGCTATATGACCTATGCACCCATTATTTTCATCTCCGCACTGACCGGTCAGCGTGTTAATCGTCTGTTTGATCTCATCAATTATGTCAACGATCAGGCAACGCTGCGCATCAAGACGGGTGTGCTGAACTCCTTGCTGGCCGATGCAACCACCCGTGTGCAGCCGCCCACGGACAAGGGCCGTCGCTTGAAGATCTACTACATGACGCAGATCGGAGTCAAACCGCCGCACTTTGTGATTTTCTGCAACGATTCCCGTTTGTTCCACTTCTCCTATCAGCGTTATCTGGAAAACCAGATCCGCAGCACCTTTGGTATGGAGGGTACGCCCATCCGGCTGACCATCCGTCAGAAGGGTGAGAAGGAGGAAGAATAACCATGTTGGGAATGGGCGCACTTCTTCTGGTGGTGACGGTGGCAGCCAGCTACTTGCTGGGCTGCTTCAATGGGGCACTGCTGATTTCTAAGTATATTTTTCACGATGACATCCGCACCCACGGAAGTGGAAATGCAGGATTGACCAATTTTTACCGAGTGTTCGGCGGTGGGATGACCGCTGTGGTCATCCTTTGCGATGCACTCAAAGCTGTGCTCTCTGTCCTGATCGGCGGCTGGCTGCTGGGCCGTGTACTGGGCTGGGGCGTTGTGGGTGAGTATATTGCCGGTCTCAGCTGTATGCTGGGCCATATGTACCCCTGCATGTTCCAGTTCAAGGGCGGCAAAGGTGTGCTGTCGGAGGTTGCGATGATCTTGATGATCGATTGGCGTATGGGTCTTGCTTGGCTTGGCGTGTTTTTGCTGACGGTGCTGCTGACTCGGATGGTATCCCTCGGCTCTCTGTTGGGCAGCGTGACCTTTATGATCGGCACGGCAGTGCTTTATCGGGATCCGCTTGTGATTGGCTTTGGCCTTGTCATCGGTGGCCTGGTGATCTGGCGTCACCGAAGCAATGTGGTTCGAATCGTGAAAGGGGAGGAGAACAAGTTCTCCTTCCGCAAGAAAGGTGAGAAGAAGGAGGGCTGATCGTGAAAGTCTGTGTGTTGGGCAGCGGCGGCTGGGGTACGGCTCTGGCGCTGAATCTGCTGGAAAACGGGCATGATGTGACCCTGTGGTCTTATCGGCAGGATGAGTGTGAGCAGATGCAGGCAGGCCGTGAAAATCCCATGTTGAAGGGCGTGCGTCTGCCGGAGGAACTCAAGCTGACCTGGGATATGACTGTCGCAGCCGATTGCCATGCCGTAGTCATGGCAACGCCGTCCTTTGCTGTCCGTGCCACGGCGAAGCAGCTCGATCCCATTGTGCGGGATGGCACTGTGTTAATCAGTGTGTCCAAGGGCATTGAGAATGGGACCTCTAAGCGGTTTACGGAGGCCATTCAGGAGGAAACCGGCGGGCGCTGCCCGGTGGTGGCCTTGTGTGGGCCGACTCATGCGGAGGAAGTGGGACGCCGTATCCCCAGTGCCATTGTGGCCGCTTCGGCCGACCGTGCGGCTGCAGAACTGACCCAGACCTTGTTCATGAATGAGCATTTCCGGGTGTATACCTCCGATGATGTGGTGGGTGCGGAGCTGGGTGCTGCATTGAAAAATGTCATTGCCCTGTGTGCCGGCATCTGCGATGGAATGGGCTTTGGGGATAATACCAGAGCCATGCTGATGACCCGTGGTCTGACGGAAATCGCCCGCCTTGGCGTTGCCATGGGCGGTAAGCAGGCCACCTTTGCCGGGCTGACCGGCGTGGGAGATCTGATCGTCACCTGCACCAGTATGCATTCCCGTAACCACCGGGCCGGCATCCTGATTGGTCAGGGGTTGGAACCGGAGGAGGCAGTCAAGCAGGTCGGTGCGGTGGTGGAAGGCATCTATGCCGCCCAGTCGGCCAGAGAGCTGGCCCACAAGCGGGGGGTGGAAATGCCCATCACAGAGGCCGCTTATGCGGTGTTGTATGAGGGATTGCCCCCCAGAGAGGCACTGATGTGCCTGATGACTCGAGATAAGAAACGGGAAACCGAGGATGCTTGGGTCTGAACATCCAGAAATCAGGCCCACAGTATACATACTGTGGGCCTGTCTGCTTTTTTAGGAGGGGTATCGCATGGGGATTCTGAACTTGAAGTAAGACCTCTATTTGAAACAATCAAATTGTGAGGTGTCATTATGAATCTTGTCATAAAAGAGTACAAACTCTATCGCGAAGAAGAAATTCTGCCTCTTTACGAGAGTGTGGGCTGGACGATTTACTGTGAGCGTCCGGAAATGCTGAAGCAAGCCTATGCCGCATCCTATTGTACGCTCGGCGCTTATCTGGACGGCAAGCTGGTGGGTATCCTGCGTGCAGTCGGAGATGGAGCGTCTGTCCTATTGGTACAGGATCTTCTGATTTATCCGGAGTATCAGCGAAAAGGAATCGGAACCAAGCTGATGCAGGAAATGCTTTGCCGCAGTGAAGGTGTCTATCAGTTCCATCTGCTGACGGACAATACACCGAAAACCGTGCAGTTCTATCGTTCGGTGGGACTGTCTGAAGCTGATGTGCTCGGAATCAAAACATTTACCAGAATGTAAAACGATAAGAAAAACGCTCGGATCTACGATCCGAGCGTTTTTTTGTATCACAGCCGTTTTTTCCGGAACAGGAATGTGACAAGGAACAGGACAGACAGCACCAATGTGATGCTGGCACCAGTGGAGGAGCCAATATAATAGGACAGCATCAGTCCGGCGATGCCGGCCACGATGGCGCCCAGTACGGAGAACAGCGTGTACTGCTTCATGCTCTTAGAGATGTTTCGTGCCATAGCACCGGGCAGGATGAGCAGGGAATTGATCATCAGCAGACCGACCCAAGTCATGCTCAGCGTGACGACCACAGCCACCGTGCAGTTGAATAGGGTATCTACCAACAGGAGATTGACTCCACGGCTGTCGGCCAAAGCGGGGTGAATGGCGGACAGAGTGAGGTGGTTGAGGGCAAAGATCCAGAGCAGAACCACCGCCAGCAAAATGACCGCCAGCAGGGCAATTTGCGTAGGAGAAACGGAAAGAATATCGCCCACGAGCAAACTGTTGAATTTGGTGAAACTGCTGCCGCCCAAGGTGGAGAGGAAAATGCCCAAGGCCACCGCAGTGGAAGAAAACACACCGATGACGGTGTCGCTGGCCAGATTGCTCTTATGCCGCACCAGACTGAACAGCAAAGCAAAGACTACGGCCAGAATTACAGCGGACCAGGTGGGCGCAGACAGTCCGCACAAGGCCCCAATGGCAATGCCGGCAAAGGCACTGTGTCCCAATGCGTCAGAGAAAAAGCTCATTTTGGCCTGCACAATCATGGTGCTGAGCAGGCCGAACAGGGGAGAGATGACCAAAATGGCCAGCAGGGCATTTTTCATAAAGAACATACTGCCGTGTTCAGCCCATGCAAAAGGTAGCAGATCGACCAGAGCATACCACAATTCCATTACCGCATCTCACCTCCTCGCATCGGATCGCCGGGAAACAGGTGTTTGAATTCCGGAGAGGACAGCACCAGCTTGGGCGGTCCTTGCCGCAGTACCCGCTTTTTCAGCAGCATCACCTTGTCCACTTCCTGAATGGTGGCGAAGTCATGGGTGGACAGAAGGATGGATAGATCATATTTCGAGCGGATCTCGTCCAGTAAATCCAACAGCTGCCGTTCGCCGGCAATGTCCACACCGGAGGTGGGTTCGTCCAAAATAAGAATGTTGGGGACCGGCTCCAGTGCCATTGCCAACAACACACGCTGCAATTCGCCACCGGACAGAGCGCCCACTCGCTTGTGCAGCAGGGCTTCTCCATTGACCCGGGCCAGACAGGACAGCACTTTTTTCTTCAGTTTCTTGGGCGTTGGGAGAAAGACCGGGTAATTGGAAATGGCCGTAGTAAACAGATCCAGAACGGTCACCGGGTCGCCGGCGTCGAAGGCAGGACTCTGGGGAACATAGCCGATTCGGGGTTTCATCTGCTTGCCGGCAGCGGTCTGATAGGTGATCGTGCCGGTGTAGTCGTACTGCCCAAGCAGACTTTTGAACAGGGTGCTCTTACCGGCTCCGTTGGGGCCGATCAGGGCAATCAGTTCACCGCAGTGCATATGAAAGCTGACCTGATCCAGCAGAGTATCCTCGCCACGGACGACGGTCAGATCCTGCACACGCAGGCAGCAGGAACCGTGGCAGCCGGTGCTGCAATTTGGGTGTTTCATGGGCTTGTTCATTGGTAAGCCTCCATAATCGTTTCAATATTCGTGCGAATGACCTCCATGTAGGCAGATAGGCCGTGACCGGTACCACTCATACCCATGCTCAGCGGATAGGTGCGGATACCGCATTCCCGGGCAATCACATTTGCTGTGGCATCGCTGCCGTTTACCTCGGTAAACACGGCGGGGATGTGATGCTCCCGCACCAGCTCGGAAATGTGGACGATGGCAGCGGCGGAAGCCTCGCTTCCTTCTTCTTCCTCTACTGCGGCCAGCAGATGCATTCCAAAGGAGTCGGCAAAATAGCCGAAGCCGTCGTGGAAGGTGATGAGATCATAATCTTTGTCGCCCAACTCGTTCATCAACTCAGAATGGAACGCAGTCAAGGTTTGCTTGATTTTTGCGGCGTTTTGGTCCAGCTGTGCCGCATATTCCGGAGCCAGTTCGCCAAGGCCGGCGGCAATGTGGTCGGCCATTTCACTGGCCCGGATGGGGTCCATCCAGATGTGGGGGTCGTGCTCGTGATGATGTCCGTGAGGATCGTGCTCCGGTTCCTCCTCGTCCGCACCGTGGTGGTGATGCTCGCCCTCCGGCGTGAGAAGAGTCATTCCGGCACTGGAATCAATGGTGGTCCGCCCGTGCAATACATCGGATAAAAAATCTTCCATTCCGGCACCGTTGAGTACAAGAACATCCGCTTGTTCTACCGCAGTCATGTCTCGCATGGTGAGGGTATAGTTGTGCAGACAGCTGATTTGCTGATCAATGATCAGGGAAACCTCAACATTGGGCAGACCTTCCGTCACCGCTTCGGTCAGCAGAAAAACAGGATAGGTGGTGGCCGCTATCTGCAAAGAATCCGAATGGTTTTTTGAAGCAGATGTGCCGCAGCTGGACAAAGACAGGGATAAGATCAGCAGCAGACACAGTAGAATTCGTTTCATGGATACACCTCCAACTAATATAGTGTATCATTGCAACATAACTTAGTCAAACTTATGATTACATTCTCATATGAGCATAAATCGGGAACAATTCAGCGGCAGCGGTGTTGGACCGCTGCCGCTGAAATCGGATGGAATCAGTGCCCGTGAAGAACAGGGGAGAGGGGCTTGTAAATGAGGAAGCAAAGAAGTACATCGACAAGACCCTTGCAGAAAGTGAAAGGCAGATTAAAGATTGTCAGACACTCCCACAGGCTGTCGACCGAGGGCAGGATGGCCTGGTACATGCCGAGGATGGCGGGCATAGGCAGATGATAAAAGACCTCGTAGGCCGGATATACGATAAAGTAGTTCAAAGGAACCGAAGCCAACGCCATGAGGGAGCAGCCAATCAGGCTGGCCAGCAGCGCCCCGGAGCGGCTGCGCTTGCGATGGTAGATCAATCCGGCGGTAAAGCACATTATACTTCCGCAAAGGAAGTTGAATACCTCGCCTACATAAGCAGTAGAAGTGCCCTGAATCAGAAGGTGAAGCAAATTTTTCAGCAGCTCTGCCACCACCCCGTAAATGGGGCCCAAGGCAAAGGCAGCCAGCAGCGGCGGAAGATCAGAGATATCCAGTTTGATGAAGGGGGGCATGATCGGAATGGGAAATTCCAAAAACATCAGCACAAAGGCAATGGCACTGAGCATGGAGGTGACCACAAGGGGACGGGCAGAACGGCGGTTGGATAGCATTGTAAACACTCCTTAAAAATAGATAACACCCGAAAGAGCAATGCCTTCCAGGTGTTTGCCATCCACGCAGCAGGAGCGCAAATAGAACCCATCTTCTTCCATCCAGACTCTACTGTCGGTATCGGAATTGCACCGATTCATGCCAAAAATGGCTCGCGGACTGTACCGCCGGTCGGGAATTTCACCCTGCCCTGAAGACATTCTGTTCCGTTGTTTGTCCATGAGTATACCACAGCAGTGCAGCAGACACAAGAGGACGGATTGACGGAATGAATAATTTCGCATACAATAACCCGTTGAGAGGTGATGAAAATGAGGCAAGATCTCACCTGCTGCTTTACAGGGCACCGCCCCAACCGACTGCCGTGGCGAGGGAATGAGTGGGATGAACGCTGCCTTCGCTGCAAGGCGCGGCTGGATGCGCTTCTGGAACAGGCCTATGCGGACGGATACCGTCATTTTATCTGTGGGATGGCACAGGGAGCGGATTTGCTCTTTTGCGAGGCAGTGCTGCGGATGAAACAGCGGCATGCAGAGGTTCGGATGGAGGCCGCCATTCCCTTTGATGGACAGGCAGACCGCTGGTCTGTAGCCCAACAGGAACGGTATCGGCGGCTGCTGGCCCAATGTGACTTGGAGACTTATGTGCAGCATGATTATACACCGAACTGTATGATGCGGCGCAATTATTATTTGGTGGAGCGGTCTCAACGCATCCTTGCGCTGTATGACGGCACACCGTCCGGAGGGACCTATAAAACGCTGCTGCGTGGTATTCAGCGGGGGTTGGAAGTGATCCAGCTGGATCCGATGGACATTTGAGGAGGAAATAAGATGAGAGAGAATGCATGGTTGGCGCCACTGAAGGCGGAGCAGTTTCGGTTGGTGGAAACGGAGGCGTACGGTGTGCGCAGCGGTTATCCGGTGGTCTTCTCGTGTGCCAAATGGAACCGGATTCAAATTGTGGTCACGGTTGATTTAACGCCGTTTCCGGAGCAGCGAGCGGTGCTTCAGCAGGCTTGCGGCCGGCAGGGGGTTTACTTGCGCTATGGTGACCGACAGGTGGTTTACGAATGGAAGGGGCAGGTGAAAGAGGCACTGCAAAGTCTGGATGGGCTTCTTGCGCTGCTGCAGGAAAATGGGGTCCAGCCCCCGCAGAAGTGCGCCATTTGCGGCGAGACAGCGCCAAACAGTGCTGTGCTGTGCGGCTTGCGCTATGATTTGGTACACAGCCACTGTGCCGAACAGCGGACGCAGCAGACAGCGGCTGCGGAGCGCCCCACCAGTGTTGGGAAAGGCGTGGCCGGCGCTCTGCTGGGTGCTGTGGTGGGCGGCTTGCCGTCGGTCCTGATGACGCTTCTGTTCCAGAGCTTTTTGGGCGTCCTGTTGGTTTTGGTTCCTGTGTTTGCAGCCGCTGGATATTTCAAACTGGGAGGCAAACGGGAGAAAAAGGCCATGTGGATTTGTGTGCTGGCCTCAATCGTCGGGTATGGCTTGTGCCTGTTCTCTTGGGATGTGTACATCAATTGCAACTGGATGGGGATGTCGGTCCTGGAAGGACTGCAGTATACCCTGCAGAATATGACATTTGAAGGATACTGGGATACCCTGTTGTCCGATATCGGGACACTTTGGGTCTTTGGTTTGTGTGGCTTGCTTTTGATGATGCACCAGATCCAGACCAAGATTCGCACCGGAGTGCGGACGGCGGCGGAGCAGTATGCTACACTGGTGGAAATGGACAGCGGAAGCACACGGGTTTATACCGGCAGTGCAGAGCGGGAGGCATCCAAGCCGGTGGAGAAGGCTGCTGCGGCGGAGTCGGACGGGTATGCGCCGATGCATAGCGCACCGGATAGGGACCAAAAGAAACGATGGGGACGCAAACAAAATCAAAGTTGGGATCCCTGGGACCGATAAGTATGGCGGATAAAAGGACGAAGCGAGTTTCGCTTCGTCCTTTTATCGTTTGGCACCGTGGGTGCATAGAATGGGGCATCCGACAGAAAAAGGACGGTGTGAACGAGTGAAACAACGCTATGAAATTTGGGTACTGGGCGGTGATTTGCGGCAAGTCAAGCTGGCGCAGCTGCTTCAGGAGGAAGGATATTTGGTGCGTGTGTACGGAATGGAATTGCGGCCGAAGGCGGAAACGCTGCCGGATCGGGAGGAATGGAACAGGATAGAAGAAGCGGATTGCGTTTTGCTGCCCCTTCCGGCGGAAGGTGCAGGAGGAATGTTGTATGCACCGCTGTCACAGCACCGGGTAAAGGCATCCTGCATTGTGGAACGGATGCGCCCGGGTCAGCTGCTGTGCGGGGGAAAACTGTCTGAAGAACTCCGAGATCGAGCGCAGCGACGAGATGTGCGTGTGGAGGATTACCTGACACGGGAGGAGTTTGCGGTTAAAAATGCCGTGCCGACGGCGGAAGGAGCGATTCAGATCGCAATGGAAGAAATGGGGTGTACCCTGTGCGGAACTCGGGCCATGGTCATCGGATATGGCCGGATTGGAAAGGTGCTGGCGCATCGGCTGCAAGGGTTGGGAGCAAATGTGACGGTCACAGCACGAAGATGCAGTGATTTGGCCTGGATTGAAGCCTTTGGGTATCACGGTATCCGAACGGAGCAAATTGGGCATGAGATCCAGAACTATCCGTTGGTTTTTAATACTGTACCGATGCAGGTACTGAATCAAGATGTGTTGGCCTCGCTGCCTCCGGAGTGCCTTGTGTTGGATTTGGCCGGGGGCAGCGGCGGCACGGATTTTGCAGCGGCGGAACGCTTGGGAATCAAGGCCATTTGGGCACGGGGACTTCCGGGAAAGGTGGCACCGACCACCGCAGGAGAAATCTTACATCAAACCATTCATCATATGTTACAGGAGGTGGAAGTATGAGTGAACTTCCCATTCGAGTGGGCTTTGCCTTTTGCGGGTCCTATTGCACCTTTGCGGCAGCATTTTCGGCGTTGGAGGAGGTTTGCAGACGCTATCCCTATGTCCAGCCGATTTTTTCCGAGCGTGCAGCGGTGACGGATACCCGATTTGGCAATGCCTCCACCTTTTTGAATCGTGCGGAGGAATTGACGGGCCACCGGCCGATTCTAAGTATTCGAGAGGCAGAGCCGATTGGTCCGCAGAAGCGGTTGGATGTGTTGGTCATCGCTCCATGCACAGGGAATACGCTGGCAAAACTGGCCGCTGGCATGACGGACTCCAGTGTGACGATGGCGGCAAAGGCACATTTGCGCAATGGCAGGCCGTTGGTCCTTGCGCCATCCACCAACGATGGACTGACTGCGTCGCTGGCGAATATTGGGACCCTGTCCACCCGTAAGCACATCTATTTTGTTCCGTTCCGTCAGGATGACCCGTGGAAGAAGCCGGCTTCACTGGTGTCGGATCTGTCTCTGGTACCGGATGCCGTGGAGGCGGCACTGGAGGACAGACAGCTTCAACCGATGGTGCTGGCGCCGCTGAAATGCTGACCATATCCCTGGAAGCGTTGTGTTTTGACGGATTGGGGGGAAGAGAAGTGCCGGAGATGGAGCGTAAGCGTATGCATGAGATGCAGGTGTGAGAAGCGGGCGTAATTCGTGTGGTCAATGGAACTCCGGTTCTGCGGCGGCGTTTTTTGGAGCTTGGAATCACGCCGGGAACTCCGGTAATCTGTGTGGGAAGGGCGCCGTTTGGCGATCCGGTGTCCTACCGGATTCGGGGGAATGTGTTCGCGCTTCGCTGTGCGGATACGGAGCGAATTGAAGTGGAAATCCATGGAAAAAAGGGATTTGCAAACAGAAAATGACCGTGCTATTATGAAAGCATCAAGATAAAAAGGAGCGAGTTCCATGGATACTCTGGTTATGAAACAGCAGGTATGTGAGTGGTCTGTGCGGGCATGGAAGGAGGGGTTGTTCGAAGGGACCTGCGGCAACCTCAGTGTCTATGACCGTGAGCGGGGTGTGGTGATCATCACCCCTTCTGGACTGTCTTATCGAGGCTACCGACCGGAGGATATGGTGGTCATTGATTTGGATGGGCAGGTGCTGGACGGCATCCATAAGCCTTCCTCCGAATGGATCATGCACACGATGGTCTACCGGAAGAAGCCGAAGGTACATGCGGTGATCCACACCCATTCGCCCTATGCCAGTTCCTTTGCTGTCCGCAATCAGCCCATTCCCTGCATTCTGACCGAGATGATCCCAGCGCTGGGCGGGGATGTTCCGCTGGCCAAGTTCGGAATGCCCGGCACGGAAGAGGTGGGAACAGAGGCCTGCAAAGTGCTTCAGGGCAGAGGTGGATGTCTGCTGGCCCGGCATGGTGTTCTGGCTGTGGGAGCCAATTTGGAGCAAGCGTATGCCCGGGCAGGCTATGTGGAAAATGCAGCCAAGATTTGCTCGATTGCAATGAGCAACGGAAAGATTGATCCCATCCCGGAGGATGTATTTCAGGCGGTCAAAGCACATTACGGTGTTGCAATTGATTGAATGCACAGGAGGGACAAAGATGAAACGAAATGACGAGGGTTTGGCCTTTTTGCTCCAGTATGAAAATGTGGCATGGTATGAGGATGGCGTGGTGCGGATCCTGGACCGGCGAATTTATCCGTTGGAAGTGACATATGTGATCTGTCATAGCCATACAGAGGTGGCACAGGCCATTGCAGATATGGTGACCCAAAGCGGCGGTCCCTATGTGGCGGCCGCTATGGGCATGGCACTGGCTGCGTGGGAGGTGCGTGACCGGAGTGGGGAAGAGGCTTTAGCCTTTTTGACCCGAGCGGCGTACACCTTGTCCCATGCTCGGCCAACGACCTCGGCCAAAATGGAACAGGTCACCGGAGGCTGCCTTTCGGCAGCGGTGACTGCGGTTCACGCAGGAAAAACAGGGCAGGATTTGGTGGATGCTATGCAGGAGACGGCGGTGGCCCGTCTATATGATAATTATGAGCGCCACGCGCGAATGGGAGCTTACTTGGCGGATGTGACGCCCAGCAAAGCGACCATCATGACGCAGTGCTTTGCGGAAAATATCATCGGAAGTTATCTTCGGGAGTGCCGCCGCCGCAATTATGAGGTGAAGGTCATCTGCCCTGAAACCCGGCCTTACTTTCAGGGGGCTCGCCTGACGGCCAGTGTAGCCAAAGATATGGACTTTGATGTGACCGTCATCACGGACAATATGCCCGGCTACACCATGAAGGAGAAGAAGGTGGACCTGTTCACTTCGGCGGCGGATGTCGTCACCATGGATGGACATATCATCAACAAGGTTGGAACCTTCCAGATTGCGCTATGTGCTCAATATTGGGGTATCCCGTACTATGCCACACGAAATCCGGACCCGGCCCATCCTGATTTGTCCTCGGTGGTCATTGAGGAACGAGATCCGGAGCTGGTGTTGGAGGCCATGGGTACCCGCACCACGCTGCCGGGGGTGAACGGCTACTATCCGGCCTTTGATGTCACCCCGCCGAAGCTGTGTGATGGCATAGTCACAGAAAAAGGTATTTTTGCCCCGACTGATCTGCATCGCTTCTTTCTGTGAATGCAAGAGACCGCTCTGTCCGGTGTGACGGAGCGGTTTTTTGGGCAGAGGCAAGGGGACAAGCCCAAGTGGGAACGATGGCACCGATCGTATCGGTGGATGGGGTCGAAGATGCGGAAAACGAGAAGGGGAGGGATGCTATGGGCGGAACAGAACAGACGCTGGATGCGCTCAATTCAGGGGAATTGCAGTCATTTTCAAGACGAATGCGACAAGTGGTCCGGCTGTCGATTCCGGCCATTTTGGCGGAAGTCAGTTCCATTGTGATGCAGTATATTGATGCAGCCATGGTAGGTTCCCTGGGTGCGAATGCCTCTGCATCCATCGGGTTGGTTGCCAGCACCACTTGGTTGTTCAGCGGATTGTGTATGGCCTTTGGTACGGGTTTTTCTGTTCAGATCGCTCATCTCATTGGAGCGGGATTGGCACAGCGGGCACGCAGCGTACTGCGGCAATGCCTGTTGGTAGGGGCTGTAGCAGCGGTCCTCCTTTTGACAGTCGGAGTATGGATCAGCGGACCTCTCCCGGTGTGGCTTGGAGGGGCAGCGGACATACGAGGGGATGCGTCCGGCTACTTTCTGGTGTTTAGTCTGGCACTTCCGGCGGCCTTGACGAGGCACACCTGTGGTGGGATGCTGCAATGCAGCGGCGATATGCGGACCCCGAGTTGTCTGAATGCTGCAATGTGCCTGTGGGATGTGGTTTTCAACAGCCTGTTGATTTTTCCGACCCGTGTGGTTTCGCTGGGAGATTGGGAGCTGACAATCTATGGTGCGGGGTTGGGGGTTACCGGTGCCGCAATCGGAACGGCGCTGGCAGAATTGGTGACTGCAAGCGGGATGCTTTATCTGCTGTGTGTGCGCTCACCGAGTCTGAACCTTCGCCTGGGAGGTAGTTGGAAGCTGGAGAAGGACTGCCTGTGGACGGCGGTGCGCATTGGGATTCCGCTGGGGCTGGAACATGTGGTGCTGTGCGGTGCGCAGATCGCCACAACAAAAATCATTGCTCCACTGGGTACGATCGCCATTGCAGCCAACGCACTGGGCGTGACGGCAGAAAGTCTCTGCTATATGCCGGGATACGGTATTGGTACGGCCGCAACCACACTGGTGGGACAAAGTCTTGGAGCGGGGCGAAAGGACTTGGCACGGAGTTTTGCCCGATTGTCGACGCTGTTAGGAGTGGTGGTCATGTCGGTCAGTGCGGTGCTGATGTTCGTGTTTGCACCCCAGATGTTTGCATTGCTGACCCCGGATCCACGGGTGCAGGAATTGGGTGTCCTCTGCCTGCGGGTGGAGGCGATTGCAGAGCCATTCTATGCAGCCTCGATTGTCTGTGCCGGTGCGCTGCGTGGCGCTGGGGATACCATGGTGCCCAGTTTGGTGAATTTGGTGAGTGTGTGGGGGGTGCGAATTACGGCGTCTGTCTTGCTTGCCCCTCGGTTTGGACTGCTCGGCGTGTGGATCGCCATGTGCGGAGAACTCTGCATCCGCGGAGTGCTGTTCCTTGTTCGGTTATTCCGGGAACGCTGGCTGCACCGGGAGTTGCTGCACACCGGCTGACAGGAGAATACTCCGGAAGGAGTGATGCATTTGAGAAAAACCAACCGAATATCCGGGACAAACCAGAGAGAATTTCGGCATACAATCGGAATGGAAGTACGGAACAAATGACGGAACTTAGACAAAACAGTTTTCTTTAATTCGTACGAAAATAGTGGGAGTTTTAAGGGAAAACGGGAACATATTCTGGGAAAGAGTTGGTTCTGCCTTGCTTTTCCGGGAAGAGTGTGATAAGATTTTAACGATGCAACATGGGTTGCCGCCGTCCGGCGGCAAGAAAGAAATAGGAGTGATACACTTGTATAAAATCGTTCGTAAAGAAGATCTCAATCCCAATGTCACTCGCATGGAGATCGAAGCTCCTTTTGTAGCGAAGAAGGTCAAAGCAGGCCAGTTCATCATTTTGCGAATTGATGAATACGGCGAGCGTCTGCCTCTGACGGTGGCAGGCTATGACCGTGAAAAAGGCACGGTCACCATCATCTTCCAGCTGGTCGGCATGACCACCAAGGCGCTGGCAAAGATGCAGGAAGGTGACTACCTGTTGGACTTCGTCGGCCCTCTGGGTAAGCCCACGGATGTGGAAGGAAAGAAGCGTGTTGCTGTGGTCGGCGGCGGCGTCGGCTGTGCCATTGCCTATCCGGTGGCAAAGGCCATGCATGAAGCCGGTGCTGTTGTGGACGGCATTATGGGCTTCCGCAACAAGGACATTGTCATCTTGGAAGATGAATTTAACGCAGCCTGCGATCATTTCTATATGATGACCGATGACGGAAGCTATGGTGAAAAGGGCTTTGTCACCGTCAAGCTGCAGGAACTGCTGGAGCAGGGGATCGAGTACGATGAAGTCATCGCCATTGGTCCTGTCCCCATGATGAACTTTGTTTGCAAGACCACCAAACCCTTTGGTGTCAAGACCATCGTCAGCCTGAACCCCATCATGATTGATGGTACCGGTATGTGCGGTGGCTGCCGTGTCACCGTCGGCGGCGAAACCAAATTCGCCTGTGTCGACGGCCCTGAATTTGATGGTCATTTGGTTGATTTCACCGAGCTCATGAATCGGAATGCTACCTATCGTGAGCAGGAAGGTGAAAAGATGAACCATATGTGCCGCTTTGACAAGATGGCACAGGACCTGATCAAGTAAGGAGGAAATCGACATGGCTCAGATCAGAAAACCCAATATGGATCCCAAGAAGGCTCCCATGCCTGCACAGGACCCCAATGTTCGTAATAAAAACTTCCTCGAGGTTTGCACCGGCTATTCTCAGGAGACGGCCATGACCGAGGCTACCCGCTGCTTGGGCTGTAAGAATCACCCCTGTGTATCTGCCTGCCCTGTGGGTGTCCGTATCCCCGAGTTCATCGCAAAAGTCGCTGAGGGCGATTTCAAAGCGGCATATGAAGTCATCAACGGAACCAATGCACTGCCTGCCATCAGCGGCCGTGTCTGCCCTCAGGAGAGCCAGTGCGAGAGCAAGTGTGTCCGTGGCATTAAGGGTGAGCCGGTGGGCATTGGCCGACTGGAGCGCTTTGTGGCGGACTGGTATCGGGAGAATGTCGTGGAAAAGCCGGTCAAGCCCGAAAGCAACGGCAAGAAGGTGGCTGTGGTCGGTTCCGGCCCTGCTGGTCTGACTTGCGCCAGTGATCTGGCCAAGAAGGGGTATCAGGTCACTATTTTTGAGGCGTTCCATACGGCTGGCGGTGTTTTGGTCTATGGTATCCCGGAGTTCCGTCTGCCCAAGGCCATTGTGAAGAGCGAGGTTGAAAAGCTGGAAGCTCTGGGCGTGGAGATCATGACCAATATGGTCATTGGCAAGGTGCTGTCCATCGACGAGCTGTTTGAGATGGGCTATCAGGCTGTGTTTGTGGGCTCCGGTGCCGGTCTGCCGATGTTTATGAACATCCCCGGCGAGGGACTCTCTGGTGTGTACTCTGCGAATGAGTACCTGACCCGGACCAATCTGATGAAGGCTTATCTCCCGGAGTATGACACCCCTGTGATGCAGAGCAAGGCAGTCGCCGTTGTCGGCGGCGGCAATGTGGCCATGGACGCCTGCCGCTGTGCAAAGCGTCTGGGTGCCGAGCATGTGTACATTGTCTATCGCCGTTCCAAGGAAGAAATGCCGGCCCGTTTGGAAGAGGTTGAGCACGCCGAGGAAGAGGGAATTGACTTCCAGCTGTTGTGCAACCCGGTCCGGATCATCGGTGATGAGCACGGTCGTGTGGTGGGCATGGAGTGTGTCCGGATGGAACTGGGTGAACCGGATGCATCCGGCCGCCGTCGTCCGGTCGAGATTGAAGGCTCCAACTTCGTTCTGGATGTGGACACGGTCATTATGAGTTTGGGTACCTCTCCCAATCCCTTGATCCGTTCTACGACGCCCGGTTTGGAAACCACCAAGAAGGGTTGCCTGATCGTGGGTGAGGACGATGTGTCCACCACCCGTGAAGGCGTGTTTGCCGGCGGCGATGCCGTCACCGGTGCTGCAACCGTTATTCTGGCCATGGGTGCCGGTAAGAAGGGTGCAGTTGCGATTGACGAATATCTGTCTAAGCAGTAAAATCTGTAAAATCCAGTGTTTCCGGGCCACCTGATGGGGGCCCGGAAATTTTTTGAAAAAAGTTGAAAAAAGGGGTTGACGAATTCGGATTTTCTGCTATAATAATCACTGTTGCAACGATGGTTCGCCTTCAGTCTTGCAATGTAGTAGAGCGCTACACTTCACGGATGCAGAAGTGGCTGAGTGGTCGAAGGCGCACGATTGGAAATCGTGTAACCGTTAATAGCGGTTCAAGGGTTCAAATCCCTTCTTCTGCGCCAAAAAGAGTTCCGAGAACTAAGCTTTATGCGAGGTTTTCGGAACTTTTTTGTTTTTTGTGGAAAAAACGAAAAAATCGAATCGTGCGTAAGGTTTTTCAAAATCGTTTCAGAAAATCGTGCGGAATTAAGGATAATTCTTGCTATGTGATTGGAGAAATGCACAAATGAAAAAACAGAAAATTACTCAATATTCATCCACGGAAACTACCAAGAGTAAAAGTAATTATAATATGGCAGAAGCTTTTGCTTATTTTATGATGGAGCAGAAGCAAAGAAGTTTTAGTTAGTCCAGAGGAAAGAACTTGTCCTATTTGCGGAGCATAGGAGGGAAAGCGTTTTCCTGTTGGTGGTGCTATGCCTGTTCCCGCTCATCCTAACTGCCGCTGTTGTATTGTTCCAGTGGTAGAAATGGAAGAATCTAAAAATGACAATGAAACAGAAAGTGTTGTCCAAAACAAGAAGGATCACTTGACGATGACGAAAATGCTTGATAAGGTATGCTCAGAAACAATTAGATAAAATTTGTGAGGAAGTACATAAAATTAATGAAGATTATGGCACTCCAATAAATTATTACGGTAGAATTGAAATTACTGATTTGGGTAAGCATGGACTAAAGAAATTAATCCAAAGAGAGATTACACAAAAAGATGCTCAATCATATATTGATAATGCTATTGTTTGTTTTGCTTAGGGAGAAGATAAAATTCTATACCTTAGTGAAGAGGGAGTTTGTGTAGTTTCTAAAGATGGAAGAATAATGACAAGCTATCCTAAATCGTGGTTTGATGAGAGAGTTCAAAAAATATTAAAGGTGGTTAAGGAAAGTGGAAACAAATAATACTTATAAAGAATTTTTCTGCCCTTTTTATAAAACTATAATTGATGAAGCTGAGTGTTATGATTATTTTGTTATAGCTTCTCGATTATATAAAGATGGTGGATTAGTAAAAGAAGCAGATAAGGATGCATTATTAGAAATGTGTCATAAGTGCGGAAATTATAAAAAGTAATTAATTGTATAGAGTGAATTGCCTTAGCTTCTACTCATAATTAAGTAGAAGCTAAGGCTTTTTTTTATAATGTTGCTCATGAGATGAAAGTAATCTTGTGAACAGTCGGTATATCAATAAAAAAACGAAACTTCGCTGCATTTGATAAGAATATA
>JARIAU010000042.1 GCA_029257695.1 Oscillospiraceae bacterium | reverse complement strand
GCAACTGGCAAATCGTTTATACCGCAAAAGACACCGTGGTTGACCAGACCGTAAGCCAAATTTTCCGTCTGGATGTGAAGCATAATATTTTGCTGGTTACCTGCCTGCTGATTGCGTTGTACTGTGTGATTTTCTATTTTAACCAAAGCAACAATCAGATTCAGGTGGCCCACCAAGAGGTCAGCCGCAATATTCAGCTGCTGCGAATCGCACTGCGTCACTCCAAACAGCCGGTGTTCGAGTACGATCCCTCCGAACGAGTCCTCATCCAAAAGACCGATTTTCAAAGCCCGATGTTGTGGCAGCTTGGAACCCGCATTCCTCCGGAACGCTTCATCAAGCAAGGTGTGATTCCGCCTGAATGTGCTTCTGATTTCCTGCGGCTATTTGAAGACATCAAGTCTCAATCCGGGGTCAGTATGGATGTGCAAATCAACACCGGATTTGAACAACGATGGTGCCGCATTTCCTTGCATAACATCTACAAACACGATAAAATCGTCAGCACCGTTGGTTTTGTGGAAGATATCTCCGCATTAAAGCAGATGTCCCATCAGGTAGATCAGAAATCAGAATTGCTGAACACCCTCATCAGCCAAGCTCTGCTTTATGCAAAAATTGATACGGACACCCAGTATGTGTCGGAACTGAACGGCACAGAATCTACCCTTTCTTATGCAGACTTCCTTCAGTCGCATCTCATAGAATCGGTCGTGGCGGAAGATCAGTCGCAGGCAGCGCAGGAACTGTCTCTGGACTACCTTTGCCAGCAATTTCACGAGGATGTTGACACCGTAGAGACGCAATTCCGAATGGAGCATGATGGCGCAACCAAATGGGTCTCCTGCATGGCTTACTGTAATCCGACCAATCCCAACATGCTGATTTTGATTCTCAATGACATTGACGAGAAAAAGCGTCAAGAACTGGCCTTGCAGCGTCAGGCGGAGCAGGACGGATTGACCGGCCTATATAATGCAATGACGGTTCGCAGAAAAATCACCGAGGCGTTGGAGTCCGGACAACAGACCGGAGAAAAGCAGCTGTTTGTTCTGTTTGATCTGGACAATTACAAGCTGATCAATGACACCTTCGGCCACAGCTTTGGTGACTCTGTGCTGCTGGATGTGGCAACGATTCTGAATACCAACTTCCGCTCTGACGATATCGCCGGCCGGATTGGTGGCGACGAATTTGTGCTTCTGATGCGGAACATCCATGATTATCACAACGCAGAATCCCGCATTCAGGACCTCTGTGACCGCATCCACAAGACCTATACCGAGGGCGCAAAAGAGGTCACCCTCTCCGCATCCATTGGTATCACCAAGGTTCCGGTGGATGGAACCACCTTTACCAAGCTGTTCCTGAAGGCCGACAAGGCACTGTACCGGGTCAAAGGAATGAGCAAAAATGCTTATAAATATTATGAACCATCTGACGAAGACTGACCCCCACGAAAAGGAGGCCTGCCAATGGGAAACCCCAACCGAACTATACCTGTACAGCCGTCCACCCACGACATCTGTGCAAAAATCCAGCAGTACATCGATACATTTCGCTTGTTTGACGATAGTTTGGACGACTATCTCTACATATATGACCTGACAACTGCACGGATCTACTTCACTGAAAAAATCTGGAAAAGATTCCCCCTCCCTCCTCCGGACGGAAACAGCGTTGCCTTCAGCGACTGGAGCAAAATTGTATATCCCAAAGACCGCATCATGATGCATCACTATCGGCATCTTTTGGAGGAAGGGGTTATCGACTCCTTTGATATTAACTGCCGTATTCTGAATCGGTCTGGAAAAAAAGTATGGGTTCGGATCAAAGGTTCCCTTCGGAATGACGAGGACACGGGTGTCCGCCTGATTGTAGGCTGGGTTTCGGAGGTGATTTCCTCCGGCATGGTGGATACGCTTACCGGTCTGTTTTGCACGGAAAAATTTCTGCGTGATATGAACGACAGCTTCCATCAGTCCGATGGATACCTGATGCTGTTGGACATTGACAACCTGCAAACGCTGAATCTCACCCAAGGCCGCACCCATGGCGATGCAGTGATGAAACAGGTGGCTGGCACACTGGACGCACATACCAACTATCCGGTGGAGCTCTATCGTTTGGATGGAGACAGCTTTGCTGTCAATTTTGTTGGGCGCCAAAAAGAAGATGTGGACACATTTTACGAATCCATTAAGCAGGAGCTGGAATCCGTCTGCACCCTTTCGGCCGGTGTCGTTCGGTATCAAGCCCAATGCCAAGCAAACAGCGAAGCCATTTATTTATATGCCGAACATGCCCTAAATCACGCAAAACGAAGCGGCAAAAACAAGCTGGTCTTCTTTTCCGCCGCCAATTATCAAAAGAATTTGGCGGAAATTTCCCTTTTGAGCGAGATGAGCGCCAGCATCCAGGACCAGTTCCGAGGCTTCTCTCTGGAGTATCAACCCCAGATCAACACTCAGGAGTTCCGTCTGTACGGTGTGGAAGCCCTGCTTCGATATGACTCTCCGTCCCGTGGCCGTGTCAGTCCAGCGGAATTCATTCCGCTGCTGGAGCAGGCCCGCCTGATTTGTCCTGTCGGAGAATGGGCCCTTCGGCAGGCAATAAACCAATGTCAAACATGGCGCAGCATGCTCCCGCAGCTCCATATGGCCGTAAATGTATCCTATGTACAGCTGCAGCAGGACGGCGTGACTGATTTGGTCCTAAACATCCTGAACGAAGCCGGTCTGCCAGGAGATGCTCTCACGCTGGAGCTGACCGAAAATTTACAACTACAAGATTATCTCTACTTCAACAAGATCTTTTACAGCTGGAAGCAGCGAGGCATCCGTATTTCCATTGATGACTTCGGCACCGGCTATTCCAGTCTGAGCTATCTCAAAAAAATCGAGATCGACGAGGTCAAGATTGATCGCTGTTTTGTGGACCGCGTGCATCACAACGCCTACAACTTCCGTCTACTCAGCAATATGATCGAGTTGGCCCACAGCGCGAATATTTCTGTTTGCTGCGAGGGCGTGGAAACCGTGGAAGAACTGATGGCTTTGCAGGAACTGCACCCCGACCTGATTCAAGGTTACTTTTTTGCCAAGCCCTGCACGCCGGAACGGTTTGATGCAATGTATATCCAAACCGATTCCAAAGCTTACCAAGATCGGACCGAATCGGAAGAAAAGCTGCTTTGGCTGACATCCGGGGAAAGTCAGCCTTTGTTGGATGATTTGCGGAAGGAAGAGATCGGCAACATCACAGAGTCGATGGACGAGGTAGTTTATGTCAGCGACCCTGAAACCTATGAGCTGTACTATCTAAACGCCGCAGGCCGTCGGCTGACCGGGATTTATGACTACAAGGGCTGCAAATGCTACAAAGTCTTTGCCGGGCTGGATGCCCCCTGTGATTACTGCACCAACCATCTGCTGTCCAAGGATAAGTTTTTGATTTGGGAGCGAGAAAACACTTTTTTGAACCGCCATTTCATACTGAAGGACAAGCTGATCCCATGGCACGGAAAGCTGGCTCGGGTCGAACTGGCCATCGACATCACGGAAAAGGAAATTCTAAGCCAATCCATTCAGCAGCGGCTCAATGCCAAGCGTGCCATTGTGGATTCCTGCAAAATTTTGGCCCGTGAGAGCAACCCAGATATTTCAGTCCCGCAAGTGCTAAACACCCTTGGTTCCTTCTGTTCCGGCGATCGGGCCTTCATTTTGATGCCCTGCGAGGATTCTTCCAAATGGCAGCTTCTCTGGGAATGGTGCAGCGAAGAAACCATGTCCCGCATGGACAACTTCCCCTCCCAGCTGGATCCTGCTCCCTCTGTGGACACCCAGCAATATGTATCCGCTCCCATCCCGCTGCACAATCATCCAGCCGGTCTTTTGGTGGTCGAGCACCCCCAGGTCAGCCAAGAACTTCCCGAGTTGGTGGAAACGGCCGCCTATTTTCTCGGTCACTGTATGAACCGCAAGAATTGCTCTGGCTGCTCTGGCCCACAAACCGTCCTTTGACCCCCACAACTGCTTCTATACAAAAACCACCTCACTCGAAATGTGAGGTGGTTTTTTCTGATGATCGGTTCACATCTTGGATTCATACAAGTGTTTCGTCCGATGCTGACTTCGCCGCAGCATCCAAAGAGCGATCACCGCCACAACCAATTCGGAGCAAGGCTGTGCAATCCACACGCCGTCCATTTCAAGCACGGGTGGCAGCGCCAAAAGAAACCCGCCGCTGACGACCACACCCTTCAACAGAGAGAGGAGCATCGACTGCTTGTGGCACATGGTGGACTGCAAATAGTAAATTGCCAGCACCGAAATACCGGATGGCAGAAACAGCCAAAAGAACCGTCGGACGATGCCCGGAGCCACCAGAAGGACTTCCGGCGTTGCTGCAATAAACAACTTGGTGATTTGAACCGGCGCTACCTCTCCCACCAGCGTAAAAACAGCTCCAAACAACAGCACCGTTCCCACAGCCATCCGCAAAAAGGCTCGGTTTCTCTGGTGGTTTCCTGCGCCAAAGTTGGTGGAAACCAAGGGCTGAATGGCTTGCCCTACACCGCTGAACATAGCCGAGAACAACTGAACGATCGTGACCAGCACACCATACACCGCCAATTCGGTCGTCCCTCCATAGCGCATGATCTGGTTGTTCATCATGATGGCAATGACCACCGATCCCAGTTCAATGACCCCAGCTCCAACCCCAACATTCAGGATGTTTCGCATAGCTTTTGGCAGTTCGTGGGGTCTGACCAGCTTAAGATGGCACCGCTTACTCAAAAAATGGCTGCTCATCACCAAAATCTGAACATGTGTGCCGATGACCGTGGCAATGGCTGCACCTTCCATCCCCATGCCAAGCGGAAACACAAAAAACCAATCCCCGAACATATTCACGCAGCCGCCGATAATCACCGCCGCCATCACCAACCCAGGGGCTCCGTCATTGCGGATAAAGGCCGCCAAAAAAGTTGGTGTGACAAAGGCCGGAAAACAAAAAATCATCCACTTGGCATACAGCATCACCTTCGGCATCAGTGCTTCCTCTGCTCCGAAAAAAGCAAAAATAGGCCTGTGAAAGAACATCATCAGAATCCAAATCAGCACAGTCAATCCCGCCATCAGCAAAAGCGCCGAGGTAAAATAGGCATTTCCTTTCTCCTCGCGGCCTTCGCCCTTGGCCTTACTCATCTGTACGGCACCACCAATCCCACACAACAGTGAAAAGAAGGCATACAGTCCATACAGCGGCGTGATAACGGAAATTGCCGCCGTTCCCAGCGGTCCCTCCGATTGTCCGATGGCAATGGTGTCTACAAAGGCATATATGGACACCACCAATGCACTGAATACGGATGCGGACAAAAACTTGATGTAAAGTTTTCTTACATCCTCCTTTAGAAAATCCATGTGTTCCTCCCTCGCAAAGCCCTGGACGATTTTGGCAAATCGGTTCGTACAGGCATCAAATCTCTCTTTATGTCCGTTTTATTCTAATATGAAAAGAATTTGGTGTCAATTTTCTTCCATTCTTTGAAAATGGGTTTCTCTCCTTTTTGTTTTCTCTTTCAAGAAAATGCATTCCATTATAATCCACAGCAAAAAAAGGACGATTTTTCGTCCTTTTTTCATTGCGGGTGCAATCAAACAGATGTGAAAGAACGATGGAAAACTCCATCAAACGCATGGAGAGCGGCGCATTGGCCGTCGCAATGGTGGGTGGACTTAGCTTCGTGTCCCCAGCCTTCGCCGCTGATAGCACTCTGATTCCACACAAGGGCGATTTCGTTCCCCTGTGTATATGAAATCGAACGAGCCTTGACGGTTCCCAACGGCATCAATGTGAACCCGACCGATGCAAACGGTACTCCTTTGGACGGTGGTGCATTTTCCCTGCCGAACGAAAAGAATCATATCTCGGGAAGGTCATTCCGGATACCATTCGCTCGATCAGTTCCGCAGCTTCGACAGCTCCATGTTCTTCATTCCCGTTAAGAATCTGTATGACATCGGTGACTACACGGGTGGCGCCAAGTTTTCTTCCCGTGTGGGTTTCTCATACGATGGAACTCAAAAATGATACGATAAGGACATGATCCGTTATGTCGGTTACGGTGACCGGATGACGAATGTGAACACCATCACGATTTCCGCCGGCACCTATACTCTGCACCAGACCCGTGCGCCCAAAGGATACCCGGCTGCTTCTGCCCAGAAAATCACCATCAAGAACAGCTCTCAGCGCACCGATTTCCAGAAAATCACCGTGGTGAATCAGGCCCTGCCGGTGGAACACGAGCACACTTACTCTGACAAGTGGTCTTGGGACGACAAGAACCACTGGCACGAAGCCACCTGTGAGCATAAGGATCTTGTTGCCGACAAGGGTGCCCATGACATGACCGAATGGATCGTGGTCCAGAAGCCGACAACGGAATCCAATGGCATTGAAGAGTGAGACTGCACTGTTTGTAATTACCCCGAGCAGCGGGTTCCGGATAAGCTGCCTACGATCATTCCCGGTCTGCCGTTGGGCCCTGCACAGGTCACTCACTCGGTTACTCCTGCACCTCCCACAAAGCCCGAGGCAGTCACCCCGCAGACTGGTGATACCAGCCCTGTGGCCCTGTGGACCTCTGTGACCGCACGCTCCTGTACCGGTCCGGCCGGCATGGTGGCTGTCCGGAAAACGAAAGAGCATACGATTTGATGTAATCGCATTGCGCCCATAAGAACCAAACGACCATGGAAGGAACTCCCTTCCACGGCCGTTTTTGTTTTCTTCTGTCAGCATCTATCCCGTCTTACAGGAAACGATCCAATTCTCGCTCGACCTCCGGCATCTTCTTGACCTTAGGTGCCCGAATCAGTTGTCCCCGGGCGACCACATAGGACAGTTGGCGTAAGGCCGTCAGATCCTCCAACGGATTGGCTTGGCACACAATGAAATCTGCACATTTGCCCGGCTCAATGCTCCCGGTTTCCTGATCCACCCCCGCAATCCGGGCATTTCCCAAGGTGGCTGTATGAAGTGCAAACGCAGCGGATACGCCGCAGTATTTCTGAAAATAATGCACCTCTCTCCACATATCATAATGGGTCACATAGGGGCATCCGGTATCCGTTCCCAATCCCACAGGGATTCCCTGCTCCAAGCAAGCCTTTGCACAGCTTAGAATGCCTCGAAAAACCACATCCCCGTTGTATTGCTGCATCTCGCTGGCGTGGCTGACCGTACGATCAAACAGAGCAAAGGGCAAGGCGGGCGAAATTGTCGCCACATGGCAGGCATGTTTTTCCTGAAACAATCGCAGAATTTCCGCATCTGGCTCTGCTCCATGCTCAATGGTGTCCACTCCGTTTTCCAGCGCCACACGAACACCTTCCGGACTTTCCACATGGGCGGCTACCTTCAAACCATGTCGATGCGCCTCGTCACAGGCTGCCTTCACCAGCTCCGGCTGCATTTTCAACACACCGGGTTCGCCCTTCACTTTTGCATCCAGCACACCACCGGTAATCATCAGCTTGATGACATCGGGATGCTCTGCTGCCACAGTCCGCACATAGTCTGCGGCCTCTTCGGGACTGTTTGCCGCATAGGCCAGCGACTCCGCCATATGTCCACCCGGCACGGAAACTGCCATATTGGCTGCCAGAATTCGAGGACCGACCACTCTCCCAGAGCGGATCTTATCCCGGATTTTTGTGTCCACATCCAGCACTCCGCCCATTGTCCGCATGGTTGTAACACCGGACAGCAATGCCGTTTTCGCATAACTCTGGCACATGGCAAGCACGACACGCCGAAACAGCGCATTGCTGGTCAGTACCTTTACCAGCTTCACCGGATCTTGTTCTTTTTTCTTGGGTTTTCCGCTGGAGGGCAAATGGGTATGCAGGTTGATCAGCCCGGGCAGCAGATACTGCCCAGCCAAATCAACCACCTGATAGCCGCTCAAATCCGCTCCTTCCGGTACGATCCCTTCGATCCTCTCCCCATCGGTCAACACGATGCAGCCACTGCGAGGCATCATGTTCTCCGTTCCATCCAACAGAATTCCATTGGTGTACGCAAACTTCATCCTTTCATCCTCTTTCCCTTGGTTGAACCACAATTATGATGTATAGGGTCAGTATAGTCCGTTTGACTCCTCCTGTGAAGTCCTTTTGTTCGCTGTATTCCGCTCCCACAGAAGTTTTGATTGTGATTTTCCCCATTCCGTGATATGATAAGGAAAATTTTATGCACCGGAAAGGACTTTCGAATGCTGCTATGAGACGAATTCTCTCCACCCTGCTCACCATCCTCTGTG
>JARIAU010000034.1 GCA_029257695.1 Oscillospiraceae bacterium | reverse complement strand
TGGGCAGGCAGCTCCGCCTGATAACGCTGAATCAAAGCGTCGGCAGAGGACTTGGCCGTCTGTGCCTGGTGCGCCATTTGATGGGCCGTTTCGGCAGCGTTGTCTGCGTTTGTCTTGGCTTGTTCTGCCTTGAAGCGCAGTTCCAAAGCTTCTGCTTTGGTTTGATATTCTTTTTGCAGCAGAAGACCGGCCTGCTGGGTTTCGGCAATATCCAGTTTGGATTGTGCGCTCTGGGCATCGGCTTTTGCGGTTTCTGCCGCAATGGAAAGGGCTTGTCTGGTTTCTGCGGCTTGAGCCAGTGCGTCATTCAACCGAGCCAGTTTCGCAGACGCTTGCTGCAGGGCACGACCTTCTTCTTCTAATTGCTCGCTCCACTGTGCCGTCGCAGCCTCCAATACGGTAAGGGTGGCATTGTCCGGCAGGGAAGGGATGTGGGCTGCAATGCGAGTGCGCAGTTTGACAAGCGTGTCCGTCAGGACTGCATCCTTTTCCTTGATGCGTTCGGCATCTGCACCGGAGCGATTTGAGGCATCTTCCTGTGCCTGCCGCAGTTGCTCCAATGCACCGGCGGCTTCGTCCAACATGGCCCGTGTCAGATGGCGATGTGTTTCAGACAGCACACAGGGGCGGGGATGCTCCAGCGAGCCGCAGACCGGGCAAGGCACCCCGGGGCGAAGGGCTTCTTTGGCGATAAATCCGGCCTGAGCATCAAAGTAGGCAGTCTGCAAATCCAAAAATGCCTGATAATCCTGTTGATACCGTTGGCGGATCTCTTCGTATGCAGCGGCTGATTGCTGCGCCAGGATGCGTTGGCGGGCTAAGCCCTGCTCCTGCCGCTTGGCAGAGGAAAGCTCGCTGCGCAGCTCCTCGGCTTCTCGCTGTCGGTCCTGCCACTGCGAAAGCAGCACATCAGTGCCGTGATAGGATGTGGCTTGTGTCTGCCACTGAGTCACTTGCTGCTCAAAAGCCGCTAAGGCGGCGACGGTTTGGTCTGCGTTCTGTTGGGCGGCCCGTTGTTCAGCCATACGCTTCGCTTTGGTTTGTTCTGCTTGTTCGATTTGAAGAAAGAGGGTTAGTGCCTTGGACACACGTTCAGAAATGGTTGTATACTGCGTTGCGGCTGCTTCCTGCGCTCGAACAGCTTCTCGTTCCGAGGACAAGGCTTCTTCGAGCGCTTGGCTCAATGCCGGGAGCGCTGCCATTTGGGCGGAAAGAGCATGCTTGGTCGTTGTGACCTGCTGGGCGGCATCCGACCAGCGGCGATGTTCCGCTGCAATTTCATAGGCGGCAGAGAGTTGGCGCATCTGTACTTCGAGCGGGTGAAGTTCTGCTTCGGCGGCAGCACACTCTGCCAGTTCCTGTTCGGCACGCTCGATCTGCAGGAAGGATGCAGACAGCGCTTTTCCTCGGTTGAAGGCGGCAAAGGCGGCATCTCGCTGCTGTGCAGCGGCGGTGACGGCGTCTGCCTGCACCTGTGTTCGCTGTGCCAGACGCTCACATAGGTGGTTCAACTGCACCACCAGCTGTTCCAAATCGGTGATGTTCAGCTTGTCAGAGCGGCATACCTGCTGCTGCAGGTGATGGAGTGTGTCGGACAGAGGATCATCCGTTGGAATTTGAATGTGAGCGGCCTCTGTCTGGCAAATGGTGCGGATTTTGGCAATTTCGGTTCGCTTGGCCTTGCAGCGCTGATCCAGTTCCTGCACAATGCGTTCATACAATTCGGTGCGGAACAGCTTGCGGAAAATTTCTTTTTTCTTGCCGGAATCTGCACGGAGCAGTTCCATGAATTCGCCCTGAGCAATCATGGCGACCTGCATAAACTGATGTTTCGTCAGTCCGACGATCTCCTCCAGCTTGGCATCGGTCTCCTTTTTGTGCTGGGCATATTCTGAGCCATCGGGGAGAAGGAGAGAAACGGTTTCTTTTTCATCAATGACGCCGGAACCACGCTTGCTGTTGCGGAGATGTTTTGGAACACGACGGACAGTGTAAATTTGTTCTTGGCCGCCTACCGTGTCGGAAAAGGTCAGCTCCACAAAGGGGGTGATGCCGAGCCCGACAAATTGGCTTTGCAATTCTGCGCCGCTTTTTTTGTTGGAATTGGAGCCGGTTTCGCCGTAAAGGGCGTACACAATGGCATCAAACAGGGTGGTTTTGCCGGAACCGGTGTCACCGCTGATGAGAAAAAGGTTTTGCTTCGGAGCGGTAAAATCAATGACCGTTTTGGTTCCGTAAGAGCCAAAGGCCTGCAAAGTCAGTTGAATTGGTTTCATGCTTGTCCCTCCAATACGGTGTTGATGACATCCTGCAGCAGCGTCTGTTCCGATTCGTCCAAATCCTTCAGGAAGGCATTGCAAAGAGAAAAGGCATCCATAGGCGTGTTATCCAAGGCCTGCATGGAGTAATCTGCGGTGCGGATGTGCTCCCGACGCAGTTCCAGAAGATTGGGAAAGGCAGCACGGATGCGATCCTGCATATCGGAGAGATCCGGATCGGCCTTGTCCGTCAGGTGAATGGAAACATAGTCCTCGCAGCCTTGCCGCAGCACTTCTTCCAGCGTGCCGGAAAGCACCCGAACCGGGTGGAGTGGTGTCAGGGGAAGAAGGGAGGTTTTTACCTGTCCCTTTTCGCCCAGCTCCACCATCAGAATTCCTTTTTGCTGATTCGCTTCGCTGACGGAATAAGGCATGGGAGTGCCGCAGTAGCGATGAACCTCACTGCCCACACGCATGGGCTTGTGAATGTGGCCGAGAGCGGCATAGTCGAATCGTGCCAGAACATCTGCCTTGACCTCGTCGATGTTGCCAACCGTCCGGAACTCGTTGTCCATGCGCTCCACCTGTTGGGCATCGGTGCCTACCGGCAGGTAAAACTGGTGACTGACCAATACATTGCGTTGTGTTTCGTCAATGTCCTCCCGTTGAATCAATCGGTGAATTGTTTCGTTGTACGAGAGGTTGGCTCCTGCGGCATCTGTCCCCACAATTTCTTTCACCATAGAAGGTTTCACAAAAGGAAGCAGATAAAAATGCACCGGACCGAACGCATCTTCCAATGTTACTTTTTCTATGTGTTCTTCCGGAGTTCGTGGGGGCATACCAATCATGTAGAGCTTCTGCTGACGCAAAATCTGGCGGAACACATTGATGCGGGTGGCACTGTCGTGGTTGCCGCTGATCATCATGAGCGTGGCATGAGGAGCGGCAGCGGCCAAGTCCGCTGTAAAGCGGTCAAAGAGGGCCACAGCCTCTGCAGAAGGCAGGGCTTTGTCATAAATATCGCCGGCAATGAGAATGGCATCGGGCTGCTCCCGCTGTGCAGCGGAGCAAATCTGATGGAAAATATGGATCTGGTCGTCCTGCAGATCCCGGTTGTATAGCTTGAGTCCGATATGCAGATCGGAGAGGTGAAAGAATTTCATGATACGCTCCTTTCCAAGCAAGGGGTGAATGTGTCTGTTTGTTTTATTATACCATGCCGAGCCGCAAAATGGGGGCAGTCTTATTCATAGAAATTTAAGTGTTCCAGGGCATTGTGATTGAGCCGGTCCCATGCTATACTCATCTCAATCAGACGAAGGGGCAGGAGCCCGGGAGTCTACGAGGAAAGGGACGGCTGTTGGCGGAAGAATATAAGCACCCCAGACGGCTGTGACCTCAGTAAGGGAGGAATCTTTATGATCAAAACCAATCTGTTCCAGGAGACCAATGTACACCGTATTGCCGACCATGCCGGATGTTTTTCTGTGCTGGAATATGATCGTGATGTTTCGGTGTCGCCGGCCAGTGCGGCCAGTGCCTATTTTGCCTCTCAAATGAATGTGAAAAAGCGTCAGGTGATTGCCCAGCTGAATGGCGGCGGCGTGATTTTGCAGGCAGGAGCCATGCAGATGATGATTGGTCAGATCAATGCGGTCACCAATGTGAAGGGTGCCGGCGACCTGATGAAGAAGTTTATCGGCAGCAAGGTGACGGGCGAGACTGCCATCAAACCCCGTTATGTAGGCAACGGCGTTCTGGTGCTGGAGCCGACCTATCGCTACATCCTGTTTGAAGATCTGGAGCGCTGGAATGGCAGCATGGTCATCGAGGACGGGATGTTCCTCGCCTGTGAGGATACGGTGGAGCTGCGAGTCAGTGCCAGAAAGAGCGTTTCCTCTGCGGTGCTGGGCGGCGAGGGTCTGTTCAATAATGCATTGAGAGGTTCGGGTATTGCTGTGCTGGAAAGCCCGGTGCCTGCGGATGAATTGATTGTGGTGGACCTGGATCGGGATGAGCTGAAAATCGACGGTAATATGGCTATCGCATGGTCGGAGACTTTGGATTTCACCGTGGAGCGTACCACCAACACCCTGGTCGGCTCGGCGGCGTCCGGAGAAGGCTTGGTCAATGTCTACCGTGGCACGGGTCGTGTGTTGGTGGCACCTGTGATGAATAACTTCGGCATTTCCACGCCTGCAACCGGAAAGTAACAAGAGAATTGGTACACGACAGAAACAAACTGGATGGACTGGGATGCCCCGTGGGAAACTAAGGCGCTGGATGCCGATGCAGTAAGGAACCGTTGGACAAAGTACTATGTAGCCATGCGGGAAAGGCCGGATGATGCAACTCGATGGAGATTTGAAATTGAATCCGAGGGACAGCATATAGGGTGGGTCAGTTCTTATCTGATTGACGCTCACTATGATTGGATCAGCAACAAACAGGCGAACAATGGGAAAAAGGCCTATCGTGCTATAGGAATTGACATTTGCGAATCCAACATTTGGGGCAGGCACATCGGGACCAATGCCCTTCGTGCGTTTATCCGATATTATGCAGAACTCGGATGCAGAGAACTCTATACGCAGACATGGTCTGGAAATGTTCGTCTGATTCGTGTCGCTGAAACGCTTGGTTTTCAGGAATGTAATCGGCTGGAAGGGGAGCGGGAAGTCCGTGGAGAAACCTACGACGGGCTAACCTTTGTACTCAAAATGTGAGAATTATCCTAAATGGTTCGCTCTGCTGCGACCAAACGAAAGGATGAAAATGGCGTGTATCAGAGTCTGATACACGCCATTTTATGTTTGAGAATCGGAATCGAAGCCTGCTTTTTTTACCTGCAACGGGCCTCGATCCACATAGAATGCCGCACCGTTAAGTGTCTGTGTTGCGGTTGGGACCGTAAAAAATGCGTCCGGAGGCGAGGATTTTGCGATAACCGCAGCCGATGCTCATGGTGCTGGAGGGGTTGACACAATGTTTGGCATGACTGCAAGCGTCCACTCGGCTGCAGCAGTCAAACTCTTTTGGAATGAGGTCCAATGCACGCTGAGTCACAGCGGCAAGCACGGGGAGACAGGGCAGAATGTCCTCTGGGACTCGGAGGGGAATCCGAACAAAGGAAGGTTCTGCTTGTTTGCGCTCGTAGACGATGCCTGCCTGCTCCAGAAGCGGAACGGCTGCGGAGGCATCCAGAGAGCAGTAGCTGGCATTTTTACCAAACCGGATGCGTGCAATTAGAGAAGAAGCATAGCTGACGCTCCAGTAGCTTGACATCTGCTGCATCCGAAGTTGGGATTCCTCTAGGAAATTCTGTGCAATGACCGTGCGGATGCTGGACTCCATAAGGTGAAAGGTCTGCTCTTCGAGGCTGTCCTGTTGGAAAAAGGAGGCTTGTTCCTCCTCCTCTGCGTCCGGTTCGGTGGAGTGAGTTCCTTCTGGAATCGAAGACTCCTGAGGGAGATCCTGTGCCGGAGCTCCGGCCAGCATGGCACAAAGCTGTGTTTCGTTCAAAATCTGAATGGAGGCTTTTCCGCTGCGATTCAGCTCCATTGCCTTTTTTTCTTTGGAGCTGAGGCCGGATACACCAACCAAAGACGGGTCCTGCACGCCCACAATGAGCAGATTGGTCTTCTGAGACACGCTGCTTTTGAGAATGGCTCCGGCTTCCGTCAGCATAGCCTCTGCTTCCGAACGGTCAATGTGCAGCTCTCCGGTCAGCACGCAGTTGGCCCCATAAAAGGGACTGTTCGGGCCGGAAACCACCGTGTCCGGGTACAGTTCCCGATGCCGCTCCAACGGTGCGCCACGGAAATTGCGTCCGGACGAACGCTTTGCCGTTTCTTTGCGCTGTTTGAGTGCCTCGTAGACTTCCATCGTGGTCTGGCAGTCATCCAAGGCACGATGGGCATTGTGTTCGGGCAGGTTCAGCGCAATGCGGACTTCGGTCAGCTTGTAAGAGGGGAGAGACAGTTTTTTTCGGCTGAGCTTGAGGGTGTCCACAGTGGCCGGATGGAAGGCGGGCAACCCTAACTTGGCACAGGCAGCGGCAAGAAAGCCGGTATCAAAACCCACATTGTGTCCCACCAAACAATCATCGCCCAGGAAGGCGAGATAGCTGGGGAGGCAGGACTCCAGGGTGGGAGCGGATGCTAAATCCTCTGGCTTGATTCCGGTGATGTCAGTGATGATGGGAGAGAGGGGAGAACAACAGCGAATCAAACTCTGAAAGCGGTCCACAACAGCACCGTTTCGCACACGAAGAGCTGCAACCTCGATGATTTCATCGGTGGCGGATTCCAGTCCGGTAGTTTCCAAATCAATTACGGTGTAGTTTTCGGTGTGTGCAGGGGAGGAGATGGGGCGAGACTTGGGTAGGGGTGCCTCCTCGGCAAACTGACTGCCCAATGAGAATTGGAGATAATCTGGTTCTTCCGTCGGCAGTGCAGGCAAGTCCAGCTCGTTCAGCTCTGCTTTCTTAGGCTGCAGATCCGCCAGATGATCGGGATGAATGGTGTGAAGGGTGCCGTTGACGCGGATGACGGCAAACACCGTATCCTGCCAACCTACCACCTGACAGGGAAGCAGGGTGTCCGAAAAGGCACCACGGTAGTACATCGGTTTGGCCTCGGTGGCCCTCTGGGACAACAGCTGGTGATCTTTCAGGTAGATCAGCATTTCGTCATCGGACTGAAATGGATGCCAATGGTCCTTTGGTTCGATCATGGGAGGATTCCCTCGCTTTCTGTTAAAACACATCGTATTCTGGAACGATTGTAGCATTCCGAGCGGCAAAAGGCAATGCCGCAGAATGAAAAGTGGTGCAAAGCCGAAGGCTTTGCACCACTTCAGATTGTGTGCAAATTATTCTGTGTGACAACGCTTTCCGCACCGTTCGCAGGCGGACGGCGTGGTTGCGCAGCCGCCCAAGGCAGTCTCTCGCAACTCCACCGGCAGATGACGGCCCACGGTGTACATGGCATCCAGCATTTCATCAAAGGGAATGAGCTGCGTTACGCCGCTGAGGGCCAGTTCCGCAGCTACCAAGGCGTTGGCGACACCGGAGGCATTCCGGTTCTGGCAGGGATATTCCACCAGACCGCCCACCGGATCACAGACCAGACCCAGCATATTCATCAAAACCGTAGATGCGGCATAGAGGCACTGCTCCGGTGTGCCCCCCATCAGTTCCACAGCAGCGGAGGCAGCCATGGCAGAGGCGACACCGATTTCCGCCTGACATCCGCCGACCGCCCCGGCCACGGTGGCATTGCGCATGGCGAGGTAGCCGATGGCACCGGCATTGAACAGAGCGTTCACCACCTGCTTTGTAGGGAGTTCATAGCAATCCTGCAACGCTAGCAGCAGTCCGGGGACTACGCCGGCGGATCCGGCCGTGGGAGCGGCTACAATCAGTCCCATGGATGCGTTCACTTCCAACACTGCCATGGCATAGGTAATGGCGGTTTGCAGAACATCTCCGCAAAGGCTGTGACCGGAAGCACGGTGCTCCGACAGCTTCTTTGCCTCGCCGCCAATCAAGCCGCCCATGGATTTGCAAGGGGTGGAAATTGGTGCTGTGGCAGCATTCCGCATGATGGAGAGCACCTGCTCCATGCGTGCGGTGACCGCTTCCGTCGTGGTTTCGCCCAAATCACATTCACGCTGGCGCATGGCCTCCGCAATCGAGCAATGTTCTTTACGACAAAGTTCCAGCAGTTCGCTGGCTGATCGAAAATCCATCTGCGAACCTCCTTACGCCTGTACGATCATGACATCGTGAATGTTGGGATTGCTCCATAATGTATCTGCAATGCCATCGGGCAGACGATCATCCGATTCCACAATGGTATAGGCGGTGTGTCCTCGTTCTTCCCGGAACAGACGCATAAAAGCGATGTTCACATTTTGATCGCTCAATGCCTTTGTGATGTGGGCCACCACGCCGGGTTTGTCGTTTTGCACCACGATAACAGCGCTGTACTCGCCGGAGAAATCCACCTCCACGCCGTTGATGCGGACGATACGCACCTTACCGCCGCCAAGCGATTCGCCTCGGATGGTCATCACTCGTCCGGAAGCGTTTTCCATGCGGATGTCCACCGTGTTGGGGTGGGTGTCCGTGTCCGTTTCGTTGGGAAGGAAATGAAACTCCAATCCCTGCCGGTGGGCGATCTCAAAGGAATCCCGGATCCGGATGTCGTCGGTGGAAAAACCCATGATGCCGCCCAGCAGAGCGCGGTCGGTGCCGTGCCCCTGATAGGTTTTGGCAAAGGAACCATACAGAGTGAAATCTACCTTGACCAAGGGTGGTGCAATCATTTTCTGTGCCAGAAAGGCGATGACGGCTGCGCCTGCGGTATGGGAGCTGGACGGCCCGATCATGTTGGGGCCAAGCACATCAAACACGCTGATAAAAGACATAAAAACTCCTTACGCCCGAAGGCGTTTTTTCTAAATCCGGCCGGGATACGACCTCCGGTCAATGCAACGGAAGGAAGGGGAGCTTCCTTCGCTCTGTTCGATAGTATAGCATGGGGACGGCGACAGATTCAAGCCATAATCTTTGTGCGTGAGTCGGATGCGGCGGACTATGTTTGGCAGAAATTGACACACGGGAAGAAAAGGGACTATAATAAACTCGATTCAAAAGAATTCCCAGTGTGGAAGAACGGGAGGAATATAGATGGCGGCAAAGACCAATGCGATGCGGCTGTTGGATAAGGATAAAATTCATTATACGGTGCGGGAATACCCGGAGGGACCTGTGGCGGCAGTGGATGTGGCAAACTATTTCGGCCAGCCGGCGGACCGGTTGTTCAAAACCTTGGTGACCACAGATAACAACCATGGTTATTATGTGTTCTGCCTGCCCGGGGATCACGAGCTGGACTTGAAGAAGGCGGCCTCTCTCGTGGGTGCAAAGAAAATTGAGATGCTCAAGCAGAAGGAACTGCTGAAGCTGACGGGCTACATCCATGGCGGCTGTTCCCCCATCGGGATGAAGAAGCTGTTCCCTACGGTGGTGGATGTTCGAGCCTTGGATTGGGACACCATTTATGTGTCCGGGGGGAAAATCGGACTGCAGATCGAATTGGACCCTAGGGCGCTGGAGCAGGTGATCCATGCCACCTTTGCAGCGGTGACCAAAGAAAAGGAGGAAACGGTATGACATTTTTAGAGTTAGCAAAGCAGCGGTATTCTTGCCGAGCTTTTTCTGACCGGGCTGTGGAGCCGGAGCTGCTGGAGCAGATCATGGAGGCCGCCATCGCTGCACCGACGGCGGTGAATCGGCAGCCGGCCCAGGTGTTTTTGATGAAGTCGGAGCAGGCCAAGGAGCATATCCGGGCGGTGACCCGCTTTGACTTTGGAGCGGAGCATTTCTTGGTAGTCGGCGCCCGAAGAGAAGAAGCATGGGAGCGCAAGTATGACGGCCGAAATTTTGCAGATGTGGATGCCGGCATCATTGCCACCCATATCATGATGGAGATTGCAGACCTTGGACTGGGAACCACCTGGGTGGGGCATTTTGATGCGACCCGTTTGCAGGAGCTCTGTCCGGAGATGCAGGGGCTGGATCTGATTGCCATTTTCCCCATCGGCTACCCGGCAGAGGGGGCGGAACCCTCCGCACGGCATTTTGAGCGTAAGACCAAAGAAGAACTGTTGACTGTTCTGTAATAAAAGGGCAAAAGAAAAACCAGCACCCACTCCGAGCGGAGTGGGTGCTGGTTTGCTTTTTACACTTGCAGCAGACCATATTTCTGTTGGATGCGGCGGATTTTTCGCTCCATGGGGCCGGATAGAATAAAGAGAAAAAAGACAGTAGCGGCGGCATGGATCAAATTAAAGGGAAATCCGCTGATGAGGCGGGCGGCGGCCAAAGACCATGTGATATGTCCATAGGTGCTGATGAGGCCGGACAGATCCATCAGGGCGCCGTAAAGGAACAGTACGGACAGTCCACCGTAAAGACACAGTACCAAACGATGGCCCCTGCCGGAGCGACTGCGACGGAAGAACAGCAGGCCTGCCAAAAAACCGATGATCCCAAAGGAAAACATCTGCCATGGAGTCCAAGGACCTTGTCCGAAGAAAAAGTTGGACACAAAGCCGGAAATGGTTCCGGTCAAAAAGCCGGCTTCCGGTCCGAGAGTCACTCCGGCAAGGATGACAATTGCTGCCATGGGCTTGAATTGAGGGAGCATGAAAAAAGCGGCTCGCCCAGCCACCGCAATGGCAGAAAGGACAGCGATCAGCAGCAGCTCCCGAGCCTGCGGGCGGCGGTCCTCAAATACCATGGCGAAGGGGAGCATGGACAGACACACGATGCACAGGCCGATGAACACGGCGCTGCGATCGTTGAGAAAATAGATGCCGAAGAGAATGGTCAGAGGGATGCCCAAGAGCAGCAGCGCCAAAGACAAACGAGTGCGCCGCCCCAAGCGGCGGTCATCCCGGATTCGGCGGACCTGAGCGGCGGGGGCGGATTCCGCAGGAGAAACTGCCAGCAGCCGCTTTGCGCCAATCACTACAACCAATGCCAGCAGCAGCTGGGCATAGACCCATGCAGTCAGCTGGGCGGTGCTTTGGATGGTCAGGGTGCGGAAGGTGATGGACTGACCAGTGTGCAGATTCAGCGTTGCATTCAAAAGCAATACCAGTAAAAATTGGGCGACACACCAGAAGAGGTGTAGGGAAAAGGTCACTCGGACGATACCAAGCGCACGGTCACGCTTGCGCCAAACCGCCACAGCTGCGCCGAGGAGCAAAAGGGCCAGCAGGGTGCCGAGCAACGGAAGTATCCATTCCAGTTGGGCGAGCCAAATTGCCTCTGATGCCGAAAGGGGAGTCATTTGGGCCTGTGTACTGCCCCATTGCCGGAGGTTGGAGACACACGAGGCGGTTTGTGGCAGAGAATAGGTCACCGAAAGCCGGGACCGTTTTAGGGCGGGGATGGAGAGCCAAGGCAGAAACAGCTGTCCGAAGATACCAAATACAGCGGCATAGATCGGTACCATGCGGCGGGTGTCTAGACCCGATGCTTGCTTTTTCTGCATGATTCAATCACATCCTTTACGGTCACCGCATTTGGGAAGAGCGAACGAGCCATGCGGTTGGCAGCGGTGGTGTAGAAGCTGTTTCCGGTAAAAAATTCTTTTGCATCACAAGCGGTCACGATACCGCCATCAAAAAACATGGCACAGGTGTCACCGTAGGCGGCGCAGAACTCGATGTCATGGGACACCATCAGGATGGTAATGCCACGGGCTTTGAGTGTCTGAAAGATTCCGGCCAGCTTGTGCTTGTAAAACCCGTCCAGCCCTTTGGTGGGCTCATCTAATAAGAGAAGTTTGGGGTCCAGCAGCAGTACTTTCGCCAGTGCGGCCCGCTGCTGCTCTCCGCCGCTTAGATCATAGGGGTGCATTCGGAGTAAATGACCGATTTCCGTGTCAGAGATGACCTGCTCCAAGGCTGTTTTCCGTTGGGTGGCGGACAGCGAACGGGGCAGCATCTCTTCCAGATCCTCCTGCACGGTATCCCGTACAAAGAGCGTTTGCGGGTCCTGCGGAAGGACACCGAGGAAGTGGTCAAATCGTTTGGATTCCGGGATGGAACGAAGATCGGTTCCATCCAAACGGATTTTTCCTCGATATGGGCGTCGGATGCCGGAAAGCAACGACAATGTCGTGCTTTTTCCGGTGCCGTTGCCGCCCAGAATGCAGTACAGCTCTCTGTGTTTGACCTGCAACGAGAGCCCTTTTACAATATCAGCTCCATTTTTGTCGTAGCGGAACCAAAGCTCCTTGGCCTCAATGGCAAGGTGGGGGTTCGAGGGGGATGGCTTCGGGGGCGGTGCGGTTGAAACCGGAGGGAGCGGA
>JARIAU010000094.1 GCA_029257695.1 Oscillospiraceae bacterium | reverse complement strand
TGCGTCACCATATTTACCTGAATATATCCAGGCAGGCCCTCCCCTCGGTTGTTCAACCATTTAATGAGGTTGCCATACATCAGCGGAGCCACGCGGACGGGCTGGTTCTGCACATTGATTTGAGAATACAGATGGTCAGCCACTTCAAACTGAGACACCAAATTGCTATTTTCACTGATGGAACCCAGTGCTCGGCGCCCCAGTTGAACACTGGAATCCTTGTCCAACATAGGGATTTTATTATAGGAAATTTCTGCCACATCTTCGCCAAAATCTCCGTTTTGCACATCCAGCAAATTATAATACGACTTCGAATGGAACACCGGCATAGAAATGACCGCTCCGACCACAGTAAGCAGCACAATACCGATGAGCAAAATCAGCGGTATTTTACATTTTGCCTTCAGAACACTGCCGATGTCCTTTACATCCTGAATCTGCGCACCCGAAGTCAGCAGAGAGCAGACCGTAAACACCAGAATCAGCAGAATCAGAAATGCCCAAAATTCCTGTGCCTGAGGATTCAGCGCCGGAAGCGTAACATAAAAGTAGAGGAACCCAAAAACGAAGGTGACCAGAAGGCTGATCAAGACGCCTTTGACTCGCCCGGATTTCTTATTGTTTGCCATGTTATTCTCCTTTACATTCGCACATAGGTACAAAAACGGTAGGTCAAGTTTTCATGCCGCATGGTTTCCGACTTCCAGATCAAGACCCAATCATCCGAGGCATTCAAATCCCGGAAAAACACATCGCCGCCGCCTTCCATGTCCACAAATGTCACATGAGCCACCATACACTCCGGCAGCAGCTGCTCATAAACCGAGCCGCCACCCACGACAAACAGCGTTTCATCTTGTGGAATCTCATCCACAGAAGAAATGCCCACACAGCCTTCCGGCAAAGTTTCCGGATGATGTGTCAGCACATAGTTCAGTCGCCCCGGCAGAGGCTTTCCCTCCGGAAAAGTCTTCATGGTCTCCCGTCCATACACAATCGCTCGGCCCAGTGTCAATTCCCGGAAATGCCTCATATCATCCGGAATAGAAAAGAGCAAATGCCCTTTTTTACCAATGGCCCAGTTGCGGTCCACCGCTACAATCAATTCCATTCTGCGTTCAACTCCTTCCAAAGCTGCAACACCGACTTCCCCAGCACAGGGTGCATGACATAAGGTGCAATCTGCGCCAGCGGGCGGAGCACAAAATCCCGATTCTGCATATCCATATGGGGAATCTTCAGCGGCTCCGTATAGAGGATCAAGTCATCATAAAACAGGATATCCAAATCCAATGTGCGAGGCCCCCAGTGGATCGTCCGCTCCCGGTTTGCCTCGGCCTCCAGCGTATGCAGCAGTTCCAACAGCTCTTCCGGGGTGCGCAGTGTTTCCACCGCACAGACTGCATTTAGGAAATCGTCCTGTTCCACACCGCCGTAAGGTGGTGTGATCAAAAAATCAGAAACCGCCGTCACTCGGGTATCGTCTCGGTGCAGTCCATCCAGCGCCCCACGAAGGTAGGCTTCTTTCTCCCCCAAATTGCTGCCCAATGCCACATAGGCCCGGTGCCATTCCCGGCGGATCCGCACCGACACAGACTCAAACTCCAGCGCAATCGGTGCGTCCGGCTTTTTCAACTCCAGCTCCACCGCACGAATCCGTGGAAACCGTTTCAGCAATGCATCGCAAGCCTGTTCTACCGCCGCTTCCAACAGCAAAAAGGTGTGCTCCGTCAGAAACTGCACCAGAAACTCTGCCACTTCCGCATAACTGGTACTGCAAGTCAAATCATCCGTCCGGCCAGCTTTGCGTGTGTCACACTCCAACACCGCCGAAAGTACAAAGCGCTGTCCGTTTTTCGTTTCAAAATCGAATACTCCGTGATGAGCAAAAAAGGACAGACCGTCGATTTTAATTTCATCCATGGCGGGTCTCCCCATAAATTGCTTCTGCCATGCGGATGGCACGCACATTTGCCGCCACATCATGCACCCGGACAAACATACAATCCGTCAGCACTGCCTGCACGGTGGTAACCAAAGTCCCTTCCACTCGCTGATCGGCCGGAAGATCCAGCGTCAGCCCAATGACCGATTTGCGACTGGTGCCCAGCAGCAGCGGAAGATCAAAGCAATGCAGGTCACCCAAGCGGCGAATGACCTCCAGATTATGCTCGTATGTCTTTCCAAAGCCTACACCCGGATCCAGAATGATCTGATCCCGGGCAATCCCTGCCGCATCGGCCAGTGCCAGTGTTTCAGCCAGATCGGAACGAACACCATCCATCAGGTCATCGTACTCTTTATTGTCCCGATTGTGCATCAGGCAGCAGGGCAGCTTGGACTGTGCAATCACCTGTGCCATACGGTCATCGTGTTTCAGACCCCAGATATCATTGATCATGTCCGCACCAACTCGGATACCCGCCTCTGCCACCACACCTTTATAGGTATCCAGCGACACAGGCACATCAAAACGCTGCTTGACCGCCTCAATTACTGGGCAGACCCGTTCCATTTCCGCCTCCGCCGGCAGCACGGTAAATCCAGGGCGGGTGGATTCCCCTCCAATATCCACCACATCCACACCTTCTGCCAGCATCTCCTCCACATGATAGAGAGCCTGATCCAGACGATCATACTTGCCGCCATCCGAGAAAGAGTCCGGAGTGACATTCAAAATACCCATGACATAGGTGTGTCCGCTGGTCTTAAATTCTTTGTTTCCAATCTTCATAGAATCAATACTCCAATGATACATTCTTTTTTTCGACGGGCCAGTTGCATTCTGCCGCCGCCGGACACGCATAACACGGCCTGCTTTGCTTATCCGCACGATACAGCAGCCGTCCCAGCGGAGTCATGCTGCTCCCGGCGCCACTGTGTCCCAGAATGGCTGTCCGGATTTGGTCTATCTCCTCGCCGGAGAATCCGCACTCACACAAAATGACCTCACTAAGCTCCGCACCCGCTTTTGCGTGATGGGTCCCGCTCCGATATTGTTCCGCCCGACCGATGTCATGCAGCAATGCCGCCGCATACACCAGTTCTTTCGAAACACTCTGCCCTTCCTCCAAACGAAAAATCCACATGAGCCGGGCCACATCCAGAAGATGCCCCATTTCGTGTCCGCAGAAGATACGGTCAGCTTCCAGTGTATGCAGCGCATCCACTTCCCGGCGGAACACCGGATGGTTTACAATACGGTCGATGCGCTCCATTACTTCACCATCTGAAAAAAGCGCTGTTCCAGTTCCGGATCTGTTTCAAAGCAGCCACGCTTCGCCAGCGTCACTGTCTGCGTGCCGGGCTTACGAATCCCCCGCATGGTCATGCACATATGCTCCGCTTCCATCAAAACAATGACGCCCTTCGGTTGTAAGCACTCCATAATGGCGCTGCATACCTGGTCGGTCAACTGCTCTTGAATCTGCGGACGACGGGCAAACACTTCCACAGTACGGGCCAGCTTGCTGATTCCAACCACTTTTCCGTTGGGGATATAGCCGATATGTGCCTTTCCATAAAAGGGCAGGAGATGGTGCTCACACACAGAGTAAAAGGTAATGTCCTTTTCAACCACCAAAGAATCCCGATCCACGGAAAACACCCGCTCCAGATGGGGCTGTGCCTTTTCATCCAGCCCACAAAACAGCTCGTGGCACATCCGTGCAATCCGGTCCGGCGTTTCCAACAGTCCTTCCCGATTTGGATTTTCTCCAATTCCTTCCAAAAACAGGCCGACTGCCTGTTTGATCTTTTCTTCATCGATCATAACGATCACTCCTGTCCAAAGACATTCTTGATTTTATATTATATCGCATGTTTTTCTGCTTGTAAAATCAAAAGATTGTTTTTTTCTTCTCCTTTGCTATAATATGGGCAGTATTTCACAAGCAAGGAGTGGTTCGAATGGACCTGTTTATCTGTGACTATGCGGAGGGATGCCATCCCTCCATTTTGGAAGCACTTTCCGCCAGCAACTTGGACCAAACCCACGGCTATGGGATGGATCCACACTGCGCCCGGGCTCGGACGCTTATTCAGGATGCCTGTGCCGCCCCTCATGCTGCGGTGCATTTTTTAGTCAGCGGCACGCAGACGAACACCACCGTGATTGCATCCATCCTGCGTCCTTATCAGGGGGTTCTATGTGCCGACACCGGACATATCAACTGCCATGAAACCGGCGCCATTGAGGCTACCGGGCACAAGGTGCTGCCCCTGCCAGCTTCGGACGGAAAAATCTCTGCCGCACAGGTTCGTCAGGCCGTTTGCGCTCACCGCAGCGACCATGCCCGAGAACACACGGTACAGCCAGGCATGGTCTACATTTCCCACCCAACAGAACAGGGCACTCTATATTCCTTAGAGGAGCTGACCGAACTCAGCGCCGTCTGCCACGAACTTGGTCTCCCGCTGTTTGTGGATGGAGCCAGACTGGGTTACGGCCTGATGAGTCGTCAAAGTGATGTCACCTTACCCGATCTTGCCCGTCTGGTGGATGTGTTTTACATTGGCGGCACCAAGGTTGGCGCTCTCTTCGGTGAGGCAGTTGTCATCACAAATCCTGCATTGGAACCGGATTTCCGCTATTTTATCAAACAAAACGGCGGCATGTTGGCCAAGGGCCGCCTGCTGGGCATTCAGTTCGAGTGCCTGTTCACTGACCAGCTCTACTTCCGGCTGGGCCGCCATGCCGATGCGCTGGCGGAACGCATTCGGGACATTTTTACACAGGCCGGCTATCCCATGCTCTGCGACTCCCCCACCAACCAACAATTCCCCATCCTCCCTGATGCGGTGTACGAACAGCTCCGCCAAACCTGTGAAGGGGAATTGTGGGCTCCGGTGGATGGCTCCCACTCTGTCTACCGTTTCTGCACCAGCTGGGCCACCACCTCTGCCGCCGTCGATCGTCTCGAAGCCGCAGTCAAAGCACTGCAATCCTGAAAGGAGCGCACCATGGATTTTCGCATCTTGCACCACAACCACAATGTATCCAATCTGGACGCATCGCTTACCTTCTACGGACAAGCCCTCGGTTTGCACGAAATCCGCCGAAAAACCGCCCCAGACGATTCTTATATTATCGTCTTTCTCTCCGATAGCGAACACAACTTCGAATTGGAGTTGACTTGGCTGAAAGACCATCCACACCCCTACGATCTGGGCGAATGCGAGTTTCATTTGGCTTTCGGTGTAAGTCCGGATGAATTTGAAGCTGCACACCAACTCCACCGAGAGATGGGCTGCATTTGCTACGAGAATCCCGCCATGGGAATCTATTTCATCACAGATCCGGACGGCTACTGGTTGGAAATCGTCCCCCACAAGTGACATCCCCTCATCATTTTCGATCTGAACCCCAAACGGGCGGCTGTTTCCATCAGCCGCCCGTTTTTCAATACTGCTTGACACGATATACTATGTGATGTATAGTATATTACATAAGGAGGTGTTTGATTGAATACACAATTAAAGAAAGGATTGTTGGATGTGTGCGTACTCTCCGTCCTTCAACGCGGCGAATCCTACGGATATCAAATCCTCAAAGATCTATCCGGATACATCGATTTGTCGGAATCCACGCTTTATCCCATCTTACGCAGACTGGAGACCAGCCACGCAGTAACCGTTCGCTCCGTCGAACACGAAGGGCGGCTGCGAAAAATTTATACAATTACAGATTCCGGAATTCAGCAAATCCAAGAGTTTCTGACCGACTGGACCGAGGTTGAAACCATCTATCTTTATATCAAGGAGGGTATGCCCTGTGACTAAATCCATCTTTTTGCAGGAGTTGGGCAACCGGCTCCGCTCTCTTCCCGCAGACGAGCGAAATCAACGGTGTGCTTATTATGAAGAATTGTTGTCCGACATGATGGAAGACGGAATGGACGAGGAAGCCGCTGTGGCTAAGCTGGGCAATCTAAATGAGATTGTCACCGAAATCTTGCAGGACACCCCCTTCCCCACACTGGTCAAAAACAAGCTTCGTCCCAAGCACGGGTGGACGGCCGCCGCCATCCTTGTGGCCATTCTGGGCGCACCCCTTTGGCTTTCGCTGCTGCTTGCCCTAGTTCTGACCGTGCTGTCTCTCGGACTGGCCGTTGTTTCCATCATTGTCGCCCTGTTTCTGTGTGTGGCAGCACTGGGCATCACCGGAATTTTGACCATTGTCCACGGCTTCGCATTGTTTTCGCTGAACGGTGCAACTGCTGTTTTTTCTATCGGCTTCGGTTTTGTGACCATCGGTTTGGTTTGTCTGTCCTTTCTGGCTGCAAAGTATGCATCGATCGGACTCTATCACGGCGTCCGCTGGCTGATTCGCTCCGTCAAACGGATGCTGATTTCCAACAAGGAGGCGTAATTCTATGAAAAAGAGCACAAAAGTTTTGCTTTGGATGGCCGTTGCGTTTCTCGCTTTGGGCACACTGCTTATCGGCAGCAGTCTGCTGCTGGGTGTCCATCCCATCCAAGCTGTACGGGACGGTGTTCTGGATGTTCCGCTGCAACAAAAACGCAATTCCAAATTTTCCCCCGACGGCTGCTATTCCATTCCTACGGAAGGGATTACGGAAGTATCCGTGGACTGGCTGTCCGGCAACATCCGGATCGAGCCTTATGATGGCACCGAGCTCCGCTTGGAAGAGCGTGGTCCTGCCAACTTTACCGAATCCAACAGTCTGGACTTTAGGCTGGACGATGGTAAACTGAACATTTCCTCGACTCCACAGTATATCGGTCTGTCTCTGCGGCCCAGTGTCAACACCGACCGTAAGGATCTTGTCCTTTTGGTTCCGACCTCCCTCCATCTGCAAGAACTGGATTTGGATATTTTCAACTCTGATCTGACGATGCAAGGCCTCACTTTGAACAACCTGAGTGTGGACACCGTAAGCGGAAGCACAACGCTGACCCAATCCAACCTACACTCCTTATCCTTTGATTCCACCGGCGGAGGCCTGACACTGGAGGAATCCGCTGTGGACGAACTGGATGCAGACACCGCGAGCGGTTCCCTGTCCGGACAACTGACCCATTGCCCGCAGGTACTGGAGTTCGACACCGTTTCCGGCACATTGCAGCTGACGCTGCCCGAGGACAGTCAATTCCAACTTAACCTGAGTACGGTGTCCGGCAAACTGATTTCCGACTTCGACGGCTCCTTCCAAGAAGACAGCTACATTGTGGGTTCCGGTTCTTCTAAATTTGAAATCGACTCCGCAAGCGGCTCCGCTGAATTCCACATCGCCTCTCCGACCGCATAATTCACACATAGAAAAAACCAGCTGTTTGACACAGCTGGTTTTTCTTTATTTTTTAGTTTGCACAAATTTCCTTGAGCAACGCCTGACAGCCTTCCAGAACATCCTTCCAGGTGGCCTCAAAATCCCCGGTATACCACGGATCAGCCACTTCGCCGGGGCGAGCCGTGTGGTCCATCAGCAAGGACACCTTTCCTTCCGGATCCGTGCCGCAGAAGCGGCGCAGATTCCGCAAATTATTCCGATCCATACAAATCAGAAAATCATAATCGTCATAGTCCTCCGTGGTCACCTGCCGTGCGGTCTTGCCTTCGCAGGATATGCCATGCTCCTGCATTTTCCGTCTGGAGGGCGGATAGACCGGATTTCCGATTTCTTCTCTACTGGTGGCCGCAGAGGCAATCTCGAACTGATCGCTCATCCCCGCCTTCTGTACAAGATCTTTCATCACAAATTCCGCCATGGGGCTGCGGCAGATGTTGCCGTGGCAAATAAACAAAATCTTTGTCATCGTTTCCCTCCACACTGCCGCACATTCTCCGCAACAGAAGGCACGGGTTCGTTTTCTCTTGGCAGTATACCGTATTTCCCGCTGTAAGTAAACCCCATTCCTCTTTGTGATCCGGAAGAAAGAAATTCATCGTCCGTTATTCAGGGTCCACTGTGCCGCTTCCGCTCTGGATGCAAGGAAATCCGCATACAGTCCCGGCTGTTTCCGCAGTTCGTCCGGTGTGCCATCCTGCACAATCTTTCCATCCTTCAAGGCCAAAATACGGTCGGCATGTTCCATCGACTGGATGCGATGCGCAATCATAAGCACCGTTTTGTTTCGGGTCAGCTGGTTCAAAGCCGCAAGGATGTCATGCTCGTTCTCTGCATCCAACGCACTGGTCGCTTCATCCAACAACACAATGGGAGCATCCTTAAGAATGGCTCGGGCAATGGAGATCCGCTGCTGTTCGCCGCCGGATAGACTCGCTCCGCCTTCCCGCAGCACGGTGTTGTATCCATCCGGAAGCGCCATAATGAAGTCATCGCAACGGGCCGCTTTGGCTGCCGCCCGCACTTCTTCCAAACTTGCATCCGGCTTGCCGAAACGGATGTTGTTCAGAATCGTATCTTCAAACAAATAGACCTTTTGGAACACCATACTGATGCGAGCCATCCGCTCCTCTTCCGTCATGTGGCGAACATCTGCGCCTCCGATTGTGATGGTTCCGCCGGAGACATCCCTGAATCGGGGAATCAACTGGCAAAGTGTGGTTTTCCCCGATCCGGACGGCCCAATGAGAGCTGTCAGCGTGTGAGGTTCCACCGTCAGACTTACATTCTGAAGCACGGCATGATCTCCATACGAAAAACTGACCTGATCAAACACAATGCGATTGGTTGCAGGCGTCTGCTCTGGCATTCTCTGCTCCAGCGGCCGTTCTGCCCGCATCCGTTCCAATTCGGCCAATCCGGAATCCAACAGTCCGATCATCGACAGCATGGAACCCGCCTGATGCAGTGACGCATATACCAGAAAACTAAACAGCATCAGTACCAACAGCTTGGCCACATCCACACTTCCCTGTCCCATACAAAGCACGATGGAAACAAACAAAATCAAGGACTCAAACACTGCAACGCAGACACTGGCCAAAAATTGTGTGGGCATCGAAGTGTTGGTCAAAGACAGGTTTGCCTGACAGCTTTCTTCAATCGCCTCATTCATATGCCGATCTCCATCCGTGATTTGGAACGCTTTGGTCACCTTGATCCCCTGCAAAAAGGAAAGGGCTGCTTCCGCCAATGCTTGCTGGGCCTTTTGCTGTTTTGGCGCATGAAGTTTGGACAGCTTCATCTGGTATTGTACCAATGCCAGATAAGCCAGCATACCCAGACCGGACAAAATGCCAATGCGCCAATCATACCAGAGCATAAACACAAACAAACCAAACGCACTGAATAGACCGGACACGATACCAACCATTGTCATGGCTGCCCCCGTTTCCACACCTGACAGCGTGGTGGTCAGGGTGGCACAGATTTGACCGGAAGATACATCATTGAAATAGCCCAACGGCATTTTTTGCAGCTGATTACCCACCTCCACCCGCTGATCTGCCGTCATAAAAAATCCGGTTTGTAGGGTGGAAATCTGCTCCCAATAACTGGTTAGAAATGTGCCGAGAACGCAAATTCCTGCAAGAATCAAAATTTCGCCTATGGCTTCTGCTGCCTCCACCTGTCCACAGAGCACTCGAACTGCAGCCAGTACAGCCATCAGTTGTGTCACTCCAAACGCAGCACGAAGGAAGGATAGCACCAGAGCACGCACTAGGGTTCCATGCCGCTGTGAGCTGAATGCCCAGATTCGACGCAAGGTGTTAAGCATATTCCGTCACCTCCGATAATTCCCACATCGTTTTGTATTCCGGACAGGCTTGCATCAGCTGCGCATGGGTCCCGATCGCCTCGATCCGTCCATGATTGACAAAGGCAATTTGCTGGGCCTGTACCACCGTTGACAGGCGGTGAGCTACCAAAATCACCGTTTTATCCTTTGCTGCCGCACTCAATGCCGTCTGGATCATAGCTTCGTTCTCCGGGTCTGTACTGGCAGTTGCTTCATCCAGAATCAGAATCGGAGCATCCTTCATCATCGCCCGCACAATCGCAATACGCTGCCGCTCACCACCGGAAAGCCGTCCTCCGGATGCTCCGACTCTGGTTTCATATCCCTGCGGAAGCGCCTCAATAAACGAATGACAGCAGGCACGCCGGGCCATCTTCCGAATCTGTTCTTCACTCGCCTCCGGATGGCCGATTCGTAAATTCTCTAAAATCGTATTATCAAAAAGGAAGGTATCCTGATCGACATAAGCAATCATCCGATTGAGCTGCTCCTGTGTAAACTCCTCCAGTGGAATTCCGCCAATGGAAATGACACCGCCAGTAGCATCCCAAAATCCGGCCAACAGCTTGGCAATGGTAGATTTTCCGCCGCCGGACGGGCCAACCAGAGCCAACATCGTTCCCTCTGGGATGTGGAACGAAAGCTCGTGCAGAACCTCCGACCCGTTCCGATAGGAAAAGCACACTCGGTTATAGTCAATATCCATGCGGTTTGCTTCCGCTCCCGCTCCTCGTTTCAACTCTGGATAATCCAGCACATCCTTGATCTCTTTTGCATTGGTTCCCATGGCGGCCAACTGATCGAAATAATTCATCGCATTCATCAGCGGCCCAAAAATACCAAAGGAAAGGAGCAGCACAAGCACCAATACACCGGGGTCCAGTGTGCCATGGGCGTAAAAAATCAATCCGCCAACCAAGACCGGAAAACACGAGTAGGGTGCAATCGCCATACCCAGCGATGCAAATTTCTGTGTTTCCTTTTGCCAGTTCACATTATAGGATGCATGACCATACACCGCATCCTGATAATTTTGATAGCATTTATCCACCTGTCTAAAATTCTTGATGACTTCAATGCCGTTCACAAACTCCACCATCGCTTGGTTCATCCGCTTGTACGCATTGCGTTGCCCCTCGTATTTGGTCGTGTAATCTTTCATCATCCCGCCGGTCACCAAGAATCCCAATAAAATCCAGACCAATGCAATCGCCGCAAGACGCCAATCCAAGAAAAACATCCAAATCATGCAGCACAGCGGTGCCAACAAATTGGCCGTCAATTCCGGAAGGACATGAGCCAAAGTTTGTTCCATTCCCTCCACATGATCCACCAACATCGTTTTCAGACGGCCACTGCCCTCCTCAAAATATCCCATGGGCAGACGCAGCATTTTTTCCGAAAGCGCATTGCGGATGGCTCGCAGCGTGCGATATGCGGCCCAATGGGAGATCCATGTGGACAAATTCAGCAAAATTGCATGCAGCAATTTGCAAACCGCCGCTGCCGCTGCCAGTCCAAGCAAGGCAGACACCGTCGGATTCGCCGTGAACAGCAGTGCCGCCGCCCGCCCTACAAACGCATAGGCGCCAATCCCCGCCGCAACACTGATGACACTCAACACCACAGAGAGCGTATACTGCGTCCAATACGGCTTCATAAAGCAGCCCAGCTCTCCAAAAAACGAGGGCGCGTTCTGTTTTTCTTCCTTCATCTTCATCCTCCCCTTTAGTTAGAATTCACTAACCTCAAAGTGAAATGTCTGCCGCAGCCTGCTCTATGTGACTGCGGCAAACTTCCGGTTGATTTACGACATAATCTGGTGGAGCAATTCCTTCCATCCGGCTTCGTGAAACGCATCTGCAACACGCAGACAGGCCACGGACCGTTCCGCATCCAGATGCTTTTGCAAAAGCGCTCGATAGCTGTAGAATTGCTCCGACAATAACATCTCAATGGCATCTGCATTGACCGTCTTGTCTGTCAACCCTTCCATATACGCCACGGTTTCCCGTGCTTTATATGCCATCATTTGTTCCAGTTTGGCTTGCAGCGAGCTGCCGTCACTTTTGCAGAAAAACAACACACATTGGTCATAATACTGCAAGAGAATCTGGTGATATGCCTGTTCCTCCTGCCGAATGGCCGCCAGAATGGCTTCTGCACTGCATTCCCTCTGGGCATCCAGATAGCTCTGCCGCACCGGATCAAATACATGGCCGATTTCTGCCAGAATGCCTTCTACCACAGCGCAAAACAGCGCATCCTTCCCATCGTATCTGGTATACAGGGCGCCAGTCGTCAAATTGGCCCGCTGGGCGATCTGACGCAGGGATGCGCCCTGAAATCCATGCTCTAAAAACTCCGCCGTAGCTGCTTCCATGATTTTTCGGTCCAGCAAAGGGTCTTTTACCGCCATTTCGCTTCCTCCCATTAGTAACATCGTTATCAATAACACCGTTATTCTATTCCTATCCTTCTGCTTTGTCAACCCTTCTCCCTCGAAAAAACGGAACCGAGCGGGTGTGCTCGGCACACCCGCTCGGTTCCATAAAACTCCAGAGGTCACAATTTCCAGTTGACCGCCAACTCTCTTTGCTTGACAAACCGGCGATAGATTCCTTCTTCCGACATCAGCGTTTCGTGGGTGCCACGCTGGACAATCTGCCCCTGATCCAACACCAGAATCTGATCCGCATTTTGCACCGTTTTCAGTCGGTGCGCAATCATGAGAATCGTCTTTTTTCGCGTCAAAGCCTCAATGGCATCCAGCAGTTCCTGTTCATTTTCCGGATCTACATTGGCCGTCGCCTCATCCAGCACAATAATAGGCGCATCCTTCATCATGGCCCGCGCAATGGAAATCCGCTGCCGTTCCCCGCCGGAAAGAGAACCGCCTTGTTCTCCGATTACCGTGTCATAGCCTTGAGGCAACCCCTGAATAAAGTCATGGCAGCGTGCCTTCTTTGCCGCCGCAATGACCTCCTCCATCGGAGCCTCCGGTCTTCCGAACCGAATATTATTTGCAATCGTATCCCGGAACAAATACACATTCTGGAATACAAAGCTGAAATTCTGCATCAACGCATCCATACTGTACTCTCGAATATCCCGGCCGCCCAAGGTGACCCGCCCCTGATCCACATCCCAGAAACGGGACAGAAGATGGCACAGAGTGGTCTTGCCGCTGCCGGACGGGCCCACAATGGCTGTTGTGGTGTTTTGAGGAATCGTCACAGAGAGATCCCGAATAATTTCCTTTTCGCCATAAGCAAATGTAATCGCCTCTGCCTTCAATTCATAGGAGGTCGGCTTTTCTTCGGCTCCGTCAATTTTCATCATCGGGACATTCAGAATGTCATTTGCCTGCCGCACACATAGATCGACGATCCGGAGCAATGCAGAATAGGTACCCGCCTTTTCCAGCCCTTCCATAATCAGGAACGAGCAAATCATCAGCATAATGCAATGGAACAACGACATGGTATGCCCGGTATAGAAAACAAGCGCAGCAACAACCATTCCGACCCCAATCATTTTTGCGATAAAATTCTGCACGGTCATGTAAGGAACAAGGCGCAGCTCCAAATTCGAATTTGCGTCTGCGTTTTCATCAATGATGGATTCTAGCTTTTGATTATATTTTCCTACCAGATGATAGGATTTCACCTCGGCAATTCCCTTGATAAACTCCAACACTTTTTCTACCACCAACGCATCCGTCTGCACCTTTTGTTCAGAGCAGGACTGTGCTGCCTTCTGCATCCGTGTATTTGCCAAGAAATAGAGCAGCAAACCACAGACAATCAAGCAGCCAATGCGCCAATCAAACAGAAACATCAGCACCGTGACCACGCCGGTGAGGAACACTCCTCCGGTCACCAACATCACAACACGGGTTCCCACATCGGCCAGATTTTCCATTGTGTTGGTGGTCACCGAAGTGATTCGACCCAGACTATGCTCATTGAAATATCCCATCGGCAGATAGCGCATATGTTCGGCAATTTCCATCCGCTTATCTGCCGCTGTACCATAGCCCGCCTCTGTTTGGAGCATCGTCGCCCGATAATTGATGATGGATGCGCCCAAAACTGACACCAACATAATTCCGAACGAAGTCCAAATGGTCCCCGTAGTCACCGTTCCTTCCAGCAACGCTTGAAGCATCACACCAATGGCAGAAATTTTCAATGCACCAAAGAGTGCTGAAAAAACACCCATCCCAATGGAGCGATAAAATTTACGCTGATTCGTTTGACTGCAAAAGGCAAAGAACCGCTTAAAGGTCTGATACATACATTTTACCTCCATTCAAACTGTCTTTTGCCGAGGTATGTGCCGCCCACAGTGTTTGATAAACAGGGCAAGAAGCCAACAGCGCCGAATGTGTCCCGACTCCTGCAATTTCGCCTTGATTGACCACTGCAATCTGATCAGCATCCACAATCGTAGACAGTCGATGCGCAATCACAATGAGGGTTTTTCCCTGCACCAAGTTTGCCACAGACGCCTGAATGATGGCCTCATTCTCTGGATCCGTATAGGCAGTCGCCTCATCCAAAATGACAATAGGAGCTCCCTTCAGCATAGCCCGGGCAATACTGATCCGTTGACGCTCGCCGCCGGATAAGTGTCCGCCTCCACTCCCCACAACGGTATCAAATCCATGTTCCAACCCCATGATGAAGTCCCAGCAGCCACAGTCCTTGGCCGCCTGTTCCACTTCCTCGTCTGTCGCCGACGGATTTCCCATCCGGATATTCTCTCGGATCGTATCATCAAACAAGAAATTGTCCTGCGACACATAGGCGACCAAACTGTGATACTGCTCTGCCGGAATCTGGCGAAGATCTGTTCCTCCAATGCAAACACGCCCCTCGTTCACATCCCAGAAGGACGCAATCAACTTGGCAATGGTGGATTTTCCTCCACCGGACGGACCGACCAAAGCGTTGACCGTGCCTTCACGGAACGTCAAGTCAATTCCGTGAAGCACCTCCTCTTTGTCATGATAGCCAAAGCGCACCTGTTCCAGCGTGATTGTGTGCTCGTTCATAGGAATCAGCTCCGTCTTTGGCCGGGGCATTTCCTCTGCACCCAAAATAGAGGTCACCTCTCCGATTACCGTTTTCATTTTTGCAATGTCGTCGCTGAAGGACATACAATTTAGAATCGGAACAATCAGTCCCATCGAGAGCAAAATAACAGGCAAAAACGCTTCCAATGTCAGCGTCCCGCTGCGTACCAGAAGTCCACCGATGGGCAGAACCGTAAGCAATGTGGCCGGCATGATATTCATGGCGAAGGTGAAATAGAGATTGCTCTGCCGCATCCAATCCACATAACTTGCAGCCCCTTCCTTGGTTGCAGCCACAAATTTTTCATAGGATTGTTTGGCCTTTCCGAATGCCTTGATAACTTCAATACCTCCAATGTATTCCACCGCGGTATCATTCAGATGTTTGGTGGCTTTGATGGTACGCTTATAGTTTTTATCGTATCCAATCATCATGCACATAAAGCACATCAACCCCACCGGGAAGGTAATCAGCGCAGCCAAAGCCATACGCCAATCAATCCAAATCAGCAGTCCCAGCGTAGCCACCACGGCACACAGGTTTCCGGTCATTTCCGGAATCATATGCGCCAACGTGGTCTCAATGCTGTCAATTCGCTCCACTAAAATGTTCTTCAGGGTTCCGGAACCCTGCTTCTGAACTTCACCCAACGGCATCCGCTCCAGCTTTTGCAATCCCTGTTTCCGGAGGTTGCCCAAAACCGCAAATGTGGCAACATGAGAGCACGAAGTCGATGCTGCGTGCATCAGCACTCGCACCAGCCATGCTGCCGCCATGAACAAGCAATCCATAAGGTAACCCGAAAGTTCTGTATTGCCACTCAGCAGCTTCTTCATCATGTGCGCCACCACCACATATGGCACCATCTGGCAAATGGTCCCGACAATCGCCAGCAAGACACTCAGAACATAGAAGCGCCGTTTTTGTCCGGCAAATTCCATGATCCAAGCTGTGGTCCCCTTCTTTCGTTCCATCATGATCCCTCCTGATCTTTGCTTTCTTATTGTTTTCCCATTGCAGTTTTCGCTGCTGTTCCATCTGTTGGACAAATTCTTACACTTAAAGTTAGTTCTAGCTAACTATCATCCAAAAATTATAGGGTTTCAAAACCCCATAATTTTCTTCCAGCCTGCTTCATAGAAACTGACCAGCTGTTCAATATATGCCCCGGTGTTTTCCTTCGGAATCTCATGCACCACCATTTCAAAATAGGCATAAAACATTCCACTCGTCAACATATGCGCCAGCTGCGGATGCACGATCCCAGGCTTCATCCCGTATGCGGTCATGGTCTCGGAAAAATCTCGGGTGGCATCCCGATCCATTTGAGTCATATCATCAATCAGCTGTTCATATCGGGTTCCCTCGGAACAACAGAGAATCAACCGAAAGGCGGCCAAATGATCGTAGACATAGTCCGTCATTTCTGTCATACCTGCCATGGTATATTCCGTCATATTGGCGCACTGCTCCTCCACAGGCAGTGCACGAAAATCATCCAGAATGGATTGATACATTGCAAGAATGTGCGCATACTGCTCCCGAACCAGAGCATCGAACAGTTCTTCCTTACTCTTGAAATACCCATAAAAAGCCCCGGTCGTCACACCGGCTCCTTTCACGATACTCCGCAAAGATGCCCCCTGAAACCCCTTTTGCAGAAACTCCTGACAAGCAACTGCCAGAATTTTCTCTAAAGTCGTTTGTTCGTATTCGCTCATACCGGCGCCCCCAAATCATAACAGCGTTATATAACACCGTTATATTAGCACACTTCTTTCTTTCCTGTCAAGCAGCTTCAAAGCGTATCGGCCTAACTTCTTGATATTCTTACTCTTTTCTTCGTCAATCGTTCGTTATACACACCCTGTGGAAAGTTTTCCAATTCTATAATCTCTCGTTCTCTCCACACCCCCTCTCATAGACAAAACACCCCCGAACAAGCAACGCTTGTTCGGGGGTGTTTCTTATCAATCAATCGTGAATCTGCTCCAAAGGAAGCAAATACTGCTCTCTGCGGTTCTTATGCTCCGCCAGATAGGACTGGTCTCCGGATGCGTGCAACTCCGCCAGATACACATGATGATTCTTCATGATCGCCTCGTTATTGCGGCCCAAAAGCTGCATCGCAATATTGGAGCACTGGTCTGCGGCACGCTCAAAATAGGTCAGCGCATCCATAAACACAAGACCCACATCAATGCTGCAAATGCCACGGCACAAGCGATCGGTGTGCCGATTTTTCAGTTCCAGCACCATATCATCGATTACTTCCTCCAGCGGCTCAATCCGACGGGCAATGGTGTCGCTGTCATTCTCCAGTGCTTCCACTGTCAGCCGCAGAATTTCCAAAACCGCCTCGCCAAGCAGATTGAGTTCCTCGATGGCTCGCTTGGAGAAACAATGCTCAGACTTCGATAGGATACATGCCATTTCATCGAAGTTGGTTGCGTAGTCACCGATACGCTCCACATCTCGGAGACATTGCATCAGCATATTGAGCTGCTTATTATCACATTCCGTTTCAATGTTGGGTGCCAGCTCAATCATATAATTATCTGCGGTATCCGTAAACTGATCGATGCGTCCCTCATAGCGCTGAATCTTCTCGGCACGCTTCGCATCGTACTCCTTAAACTGCATCAAGCTTAGACCCACATTATCCTTGGCAGCCTTAGCCATGGTGGCCACGCCACGGCTCACCTGAGCCAGAGCAATGGTGGGGGAAATCATCAGATTTTTGTCCAGCGATGCCATCTCGGGATACAGATCCTCTTCCTCCGGATCGTCCTTGACGATCTTGCAGGCAATCTTCACCAGGACATTGACAAAGGGTACCAGCACCACTGCCGTAGTAATATTGAAGATGGTCTGGAAGTTTGCGATGTCACCGCTGTCAACCACTTTGGTCCAAAGATCAGGGAACCCGCCAAAGCGATGCACCAGTGTCATGCCAACCATGAACAGCACCGTACCCACACAGTTAAACACAATATGAACCACACCAGTCCGCTTTGCATCCTTAGAGGATCCGATGGAACAGACCAACGCTGTCGTTACACAAGTGCCCAGGTTGATACCCATGATGATGGGATAGATAAGGTCGAAGGTCAGCACACCCGTGGAAGAAAGCGCCTGCAAAATACCGACCATGGCCGAAGAGCTCTGAATAATAACGGTAAGAACCAGACCAGCCAGAATACCTACCATAGGTGTCTTGGCAAAATAGCTTAGAATATCAATGAATGCCTGAGATTCGGCCAGAGGTTCCACCGCGGCTGTCATCGACATCAAGCCGGAGAACAAAATACCAAATCCAATGGCAACACTGCCAATGTTGCGGGTGGAGGGCTTATTGATAAAGACCAGCAGAATTATACCGATAATCAGGGCCAACGGCGCCAGCGTATCCGGCTTGAAAAACACCAACAGAGACCCGCCGGAGGTTTCCAAGTCCATCAATCGAATGATCTGTGCCGTAATGGTAGTGCCAATGTTTGCACCCATCACGATACTGACTGCCTGCTTCAGGTTCAAAATACCGGCACCGATCAAGCCAACGGCAAGTACGATCGTCGCGGTAGAGCTCTGAATCACAGCGGTCACCAAGGTGCCCGTCAAAAGGCCCAACAGGACATTGTGTGTCAGCTTTCCAAGCACATTTTTAAGGGCGGTACCGGAACCCTGTTTCAGTCCATCGCCCATGACCTCCATACCATAGAGGAACATCGCCAGACCGCCCAACAGGGAAATCGTCGTTATCACTGCTTGCATCCTATACATCTCCATATTTCTAAAGAAATTTGATTTATTTCAGAATCTCCTTTGTTCTATCACACCAGAAATCCGATGATAATTATACTGGATTCGACCCGATCTGACAAGCAAAACCACCATTTTTTCATAAGTTTCGATCTTTACCTTATTTACGCATTATTTTCATCTTAATATGCATATATTTTTGAAATTTACTTCATTTTACATCCTTTTTACATATATTTTACAAACATAACTCCGCCTCGCCATTTCTATTTTTGCCATTTTTATTGCATTCATCCCAAATAACTGCGCTTGTATTTGCCTTTTCCTACCTTCATTTACGAAAAAAGCAGCAGATCCTGCATTGCAGGATCTGCTGCCAAAACAACTTCGTTTTATCACTCTGCGGCAGGGGGCGGAGCGACGATCCGCTCGTCCCGATACATCTGATTGATCAGATTCTTTGCCGTCTCGACCGTGCTCATATCCGGAAGCATAACATAAGCCTTAGAGCTCATGGAGTAAGGCTTCCGCTTTGCACCCGTGCCGGAAACCGCATAGCTGATAACCTCCCACTGCGCATTGCTGCTCAGCTGATTCCGAACCAGCTCTGCCAGCTTGTCATAGGGCATGGAAGTCTCAAAGCATCCATCCACAGCTTTCATAATGTCCGTGTACTTGGCCAGAATATCAGGCGAGGTGCACTTATCAAACATCACCTGAATCAACTGCATCTGATTTCTGGCACGATGAGCATCTCCGTCCGGATACGACTTGCGCTCACGAGCAAACAGCAGCGCCTCACGCCCATTCAGCACGCTGTAACCCTTATCGAACCGGATTCCCTCCGCTGTGAAGGGATAATCATTATACACCTTAACGCCGCCGATCGCATCGACAACATCCTCAAAGCCAGAGAAGTTGATACGGAAATAGTAGTCCAACTTCGTATCATACAGCATCGAAAGCGTGTCAATACAAACATTGATGCCGTAAATACCGGCATGAGTCAGCTTATCCGGCACACCCTTAGAAATGGACAAAGGCACATAATAATCTCTGGGCGTGGAGAGCAGGAAAATCTGATGGGTCTCCGTGTTGACCGTAGCGATAATATTGACATCGCTATGGCTCTTAGCCACCAGACCGGTTCGGCTGTCAATGCCGCTGATAAACATGGTGAACACATGGCCGGTATCTGCTGCATTCCCACCTGCTTGTCCCTCCACCTGCTTTTCGATCTTCACTTGTGTCAGCTCACGGATCTCCGAACGAATGCTTTCAAACCCTTCGCTCTCCTCCAGCATCTGAATGTAAGCATCATTCAAAACGATGGCATCAATCTTTCTGCTGCGCAGTGCCGTGATCAACTCACCGATCTCCTCATACTCCGACACATTGATATTCGTTTCCAACTGGGTGTTGATATTCTCAATGGAGTGATTCACATTTTCCCGGTCCAGCGTGGTCAGGACACCAAACTTATAATCCTTGGCATCCTCCAAATTCTGTGCCTTGTCATCCACACGAATATACACGCCAATATGAGACACTTCCGTATTGGCACCGGTGTTGTTCTTCACCGTAATCACACCGGTATAGATGGCGTAACCGCCGCCCAGCAGCAACCCGGCCATCAACACGCTAATCACACATCCGGTAATAAAGCGACCTTTTTTGCGGTGATCCAAAATCAGCACGGCCAAAACCAGCCAAAGCAAGAACAACAGCACATACACAACGGCCAGCAGCTTCAAGGGCAGCAGCTTGGTGGACATCAAGAACACACCAAAAGCCACCTCCAGCAGCAGCATAGCAATGGACATCAGCAGTCCGACACCGGTAAATCTACGCTTTTTCTTTTCCTGCGGCGGACGCTTGGGCGGTTTTCCGCCATTGGAACCACCTCCGGAAGGTCCGTGGCCAGAAGATTTGGCCTTGTGTCCCTCGTTTTCACGGACTGGACGGGATGCAGCCGGAGCCGCACGACGCACCGGTTCTTCCCGAGCTGCCTTTCGCTCTCTGCCGCTGCGGGTATCCGCAACACGGCTGCCGTTTGAGGAACGCTTGGGTACATATTCTTCTTTGCTCATGAACATTACTCCTTTTCACTATGCCGCCCGGCTTTTTCCCCGAAACGAGCCATATGTGTTTTAACATGCTGCACGACACGGTAGATTCCCGTCACCATCGTATGGGCCGACAGGGAAACCTCAAATGCCAGCAGCAGGAAGACGACGAGCACCAGCCATGCACCGGGACTCATCTTCAAATTGATGGTAAAGAACGACTGCATCCCGATGGCGGAAATGCAGAACAAGCCAACACAAACACCCATCAGCAGCTTTCGCAGCTGTGTGTAAGGCTTACTGGTGCGATGGACCATCAGCAGACCAACCACACCAATCACCAAGGTGCAGATGGTGCCAAGCTCTTCGCCCGACAAACCAAACACCCGGTAAAATAGCACCACACCGATACACAACACCAAATCACTCAGTGCTGACGGTATGGCACGATAGACCGCATTGGACAGAAAATGCCCTCGAATCATCGTGTTGTTCGGCTCCATTGCCATTACAAAAGACGGAATGCCAATGGTGACCACGGAAACCAGCGACATCTGCGCTGCCGAAATGGGGTATTGGAAGGTAAATAGCAGCGAAATAACCGCCAAACACAGGGAAAACAAGTTTTTCACCAAATAGAGCGAGGCGGATCGTTCGATATTATTGATGATCCGTCTTCCTTCAGCCACAACCGATGGCATGGACGAGAAATCCGAATTCATCAGAACAATGTGGCTGACCTGGCTGGCCACCGGGCTGCCGGAAGCCATGGCAACGGAACAGTCCGCTTCCTTCAGTGCCAAAACATCGTTTACGCCGTCCCCCGTCATGGCAACGGTGTGTCCCGCCTGATGCATGGCCCGGACCAGTTTTCGCTTCTGCTCCGGTGTGACACGGCCAAACACGGTGTATTTCAGTGCAGCTTCTGCAATCTGCTCGTCTGTCACAAGCGTTCGAGCATCCACATAAGCGTCCGAATTTGGAATCGCTGCCCGGGAGGCCACCTCCGACACAGTGGTAGGATGATCGCCGGAAATCACCTTCACCGTAACACCCTGTTCCGTAAAATAGCGGAATGTATTTTTCGCTCCCTTGCGGAGTTTATTTCCCAGCAAAATCAACGCAAGGGGCATCACTTCACCCGACAGCAGTTCGTCACCCATCGGGCCATCGTATCCGGCAAGCAGCAGAACACGGCAGCCCGTCGATGCATAGGACTCGATTTCCTCTGCATAGGTCTCATATTTCTGCCCCAAAATCGGTTCCGGAGCGCCCAGCAAGTAGGATTCTCCTTTTTCAAAGGCGACCCCACCGTATTTTTTTCGAGAAGTAAACGGCATTATCCGCATCGGCACCCGAGATGGTGCTTCCTGATACGCTTTTTTCAGCGCCACCATGGTCTCGTTGTCCGCCTCCATCGCATCCACATAATCGCTGAGAATCTGACGAACTTCTTCCTCCGATCCCATGGTGTCATCCATTACAACCAGGTCTTGCACCTGCATTTCCGGTTCCGTAATCGTGCCGGTTTTATCGACGCACAGGGTATCCACCCGAGCCAGCGTTTCAATACATCCCATCTCATGCACCAAGGTGTTGCGCTGGGACAGCCGGAGCACACCGGCCACCAAGGCCAACGAAGTCAATAGATACAGTCCCTCTGGGATCATACCCACCAGCGAGCCTACCGTGGACACAACGCCGGACTGAACGGAATTGCCCAGCACTGCAATTTCTTTAAACGCCATCAGCGCTCCCAACGGAATGATGACAATACCAATACTCTTAACCAACAAAGACAGAGACCGCATCATTTCTGATTGGGGCGGCTGCTTCTGTTTTTTTGCCTGCAAGCTGAGCTTGGACACATAGGAATCTGTGCCTACGGCAGTCAGTCGGGCACGGCATTGGCCAGACACCAGGAAGGAGCCGGACATCAGTGTATCTTCCCGCACCTTGGGCAGTTCATCTGCTTCACCGGTCAAAAGGGACTCATTCACCAGACAGTCCCCTTCTACGATCACTGCATCCGCATAGATCTGGTCTCCTGCTCGGAATACTGCGATGTCATCTCGCACCGCATCATGGACGGAAATAACCGTTTCGGCACCATCCCGCACCACGCAAGCCTGCGGCGCAGCCAGAAGATTCAATTCATCCAACTTCTTTTTGCTGCGCAGCTCCTGAACGATTCCAATAATAATATTGGCAATCACTACCCCCATAAAGGTCAGATTCTGCCAAGCACCTACCAGAATCACTGCAGCTGCCAGCACAAAAAAGACGAGGTTGAAATAAGTCAGCACATGGGAGCGGATGATATCCGACACCGATTTGGAATTGGACTCCACCGGAGCATTGGAATATCCTTCCGCTTGGCGCATCTTGACCTGCTCCGCTGTCAACCCCCGTTGCGGGTCTGCCTCAATCACCGGAAGACTCCTCCGTCGCACCGGAGCATCTGATTTTATCGTTTTTGTTCCTCGTTCGGTTCGTTTTTTTGCTTTGTCATGTTCCTTGTTCATTCGGTACATCTCCATCCGAACATGGTTTTCTGTATAGAAACAGACACTAGCTATTTTACCAAGCTCTTGAAAAATTGCAACCTTTTTTCCGAATCTTAATTAAGTCTGTCGAATTATAAACGCAAACCGCCTGTATCCAAGGATACAGGCGGTTTGCCGCACTTCGTTCAATCCTGTCGGTCTTGCTCATCCCCAACTGCCTTGTTCTCCGGGCACTCGGAGACAGTTGCATTTTTACGACTGCGTTTGATCAGCGCATAAATCACTCCAATTAACAGCACCAGCTCTACGGCAGCCACTGCACTCAAAAGGCGAATCATCATTTTGCCGTACTCAAATACCATTTCATTGGCTTTGATCGTTTCTTCCGTTCCTTGATCCAAGCGAACATTGGCGTCCGGATTCTGCGTCATCCCGTTTATGTCTCCTTCCAGCCAACGCTGCATGGTCTCTTCCACTGGATCGTAGCGATAAAAACCAGTCTGTCCGTCCCCGTTCCTCGCATACAGCAGCACAAACACGCTTTCTGGATTACGCTCATCCTTCCAGCAGGGATAATTCTCTTCACCAATGGTGATGGCAGCCTCTTCGAACCCTTCCGGTGCAGCAACATCACCTCCCAAAGGGAGTATGACAAACATCTTCTGTTCGGTGGCTATACAACGATAGGGATAAAACCCACCGTCCGCTTCATCCAACACATAGAATGCACCATTTGCTCCAGATTCATCGACCAACCAAAACAAGGTCAATGAATCTGCAAGTCCAACCGCTGCCGGAACTTCCCGGTTTGCATATAAAACCGTTCGCAGCTCAAAGCCTGCCGGAAGTTCGATTCCGTTCAAATTTTCTGACACATAGAGAACTTGTTCACCCACGGTGACGGAAATACGGTCAGTCTCTGCCCGCCTCCGATCCCCTGGTTCTGTCTCCAGCTTCTGCTTTCGCTCCGGTCGGTTCACCGAAAGCGTATAGATTTCCTCCGTTCCATCCTCCGCAACAACAGAAATGGTAATGCGATTCTCCCCTACACACAGTTCGGTCCCGGAAATACTGTACTGTGCGTTTCCATCACAGGTGGATACTGAAACTCCCAAGCATTCCGTGTCCGCCGCAACCGTGACCGAATAATCGTATACATCAGGAGAAAAGGCAGGCGACAAAGAGCCTGAACTAACCGTTAAGGAAGAAAGTCGTGCCTCCGCAGAGCGCTGCGCAGACGGAAAAGAATCCTGCTTACACGCATGAATGGTCATTGTTTCGCTGCCTAATCCGCAAACAACCGGGTTTTCCTCTCGATCTGTAGCCTCGCCATGTGTCATTCGAATGACGGCATCCCCTGCTTCTTGCGCTTTGAACTTCAACGAAAAATCTACCTTCGTCGTTTCTTCTTCCGAACAATAGAACAGTCTAATGCTGCCGGAGCCACCGCTTACACCACTGCTGCCAGACAAAAATTCCAGCCGTGTGTCATCATAGTTCAGTTCCGCATCCAGCGTACTGATGCCGCTATCCACAACAGCAGACACCGTGACCGTAACGTTCTCTCCCACCGTGGCGGTGGGGGCCGCAACAGAAATTCTGCCTTCGAGCGCCGAGGCCTGTACCACGAGCGCAGAACCAGTCATGGCCAAAATCAGCACGACGGCGTATACCCGTTTCAAATATCGTTTCATATTACGCTTCCTTATCGCTGCGGTCGTTCGGCACATATCCAGAATGTCCTCCTAAATGAAAATCCGGCTGACAACATCCCGACTTGCTTTACAACCGCAGCGCAATTCGCCTTTTATACAAAAATCTATTTCTTTCTTATGGCACCCAAACACCAGAACCATTGACATAGCTGTCTCCAATCCAAGTGTCGGTTGCCATATATCCGCTGGGATAGAAGTAGTAGCAAGAGCCATCGATCCACTGCCATCCGGTCTGCATATACCCATTGTCAGCAAAGTAGTACCAGTAACCATTGATCTGCTTCCAACCGGTCACATAGTTCCCTTGGGCATCGTTGTACCACCAGCCATAGGCATTCTGCTGCCAGCCCGTTGCAATCGGCTTTTCTGCCAATGCTCCGGAGCCATCCACATACTGTCCGTCAATCCACACATCCTTGGCCATGGCTCCGTTCTCATAGAAATAGTACCGTTTGCCGTCGATCTCCTGCCAGCCAGTCACCATATACCCACTGGGAGCAAAATAGTACCGCTTGCCCTCGATCTCCTGCCAGCCAGTCACCATGTACCCGCTGGGAGCAAAATAGTACCGCTTGTCCTTAATCTCCTGCCAACCGATCTGCATATCTCCACTGGGCGAGAAATAGTACCAATACCCCTTGATGTTCTGCCAATCCGTCTGCATATACCCATTGTCAGCAAAGTAGTACCAGTAACCATTGATCTGCTTCCAACCGGTCACATAGTTCCCTTGGGCATCGTTGTACCACCAGCCATGGGCATTCTGCTGCCAGCCTGCTGCCGCCGGCTTTTCTACCAATGCGCCGGAGCCGTCCACATACTGTCCGTCAATCCACGCATCCTTGGCCATGGCTCCGTTCTCATAGAAATAGTACCGTTTGCCGTCGATCTCCTGCCAGCCAACTTGCATAGCTCCGCCCGAAGCAAAGTAGTACCGCTCGCCCTCGATCTCCTGCCAGCCAGTCACCATGTACCCGCTGGGGGCGAAATAGTACCGCTTATCTTCAATCTCCTGCCAACCGATCTGCATATCTCCACTGGGTGAGAAATAGTACCAATACCCCTTGATGTTCTGCCAATCCGTCTGCATAGAACCATTGTCGCCAAAGTAATACCAGCATTCATCAATCTGCTTCCAACCAGTCACCATGTGACCATTGGGTTCCAGATAGTATCGCTGACTGTCAACCTCCAGCCAACCCGTCTGCATATAGCCCTTGGCATCAAAATGATACCAGACACCTTCAATTTCTGCCCAACAATCGACCTCAAAGCTGCCGTCCGGATACTCATACCACCATCCGGTGTCATTTTTCTTCCATTCGCCCTTTTTGCCAGTTCCCGTCGGATCCACAACTGCATGGACCGTATACACACGCTTTTGACCATTTTGTGCTGTAACTGTGACGGAAATGTCATTACCGCCCTCCTTCAACTGATAGGTTCCAGTTCCTCGGATGGTCGCTTTTGCATCCAGTGCCGTGGCAGAAAGCGTAAACTCCGTTGTTCCAGGATTCAGCACCAGATCATAACTCTGCGTATCCATATGAAACGCAGGGGTCAGTTCACCCTGATTTGCGGTCAGACTGGCCAGTTTGTTGTTCGGACTGCCGTCTCCGGTGGGCTTCTTCGAGGGAGTCTCCGGCATATTATTGAACACCGGAATCTGGAAAATCAGCTTTTCGGCACGGGCCGATTCTCCGTAAGCCTTGGAAAGTGTGAAGCCTTCCGAGGCTGCACCCGTCACATTGGTCATATATTCGTGGGTGTATGGGGGGTATCTGTCGCTGCCCACCACATTGAATTTCTTCAGATAGACCGTATTCTGTCCATGCCCCACATAGTTGGATGCATAGAAATTTGCCCCGCCCAGAATGGCATCATAGCGGTTGTTCCATGGGCGGTTATAACTGGTAGATCCGTCATTACCTCCCTTTGCATACCACAACCCTCGTTGGATGGCCGTCATCGTACTGGTGGCATACGCGCCGATATTATAGTAATTATAATACCCCTCGTATCCCGGGACCGTACCGGAGATGCTCTTGCTTCCGTTAACGCCCAACTCATTCCGCATAATCGTGGCCAACACATAGGGATTCATGCTGTATCGGGATGCCGCATCCATAATCACATCCACATACGAATACTCCGTTCCATCCTGTGTGAAGCCACCCTTCAAAAAGGTTCCCTTCACAATATTGGCCAACCCTTCCCGCGTCTGGCTGGCATCATAACTGTAATCCAAAAATGCAAACACATAGTTGGAGTCCAGATAGCTTCTCGGATCCATATAATAGGCCAGAATTTCATCGGATGCCTGCACCCAACTGGGTCCGTCAAACCCAACCCATGTACCGGTACTCCAGTCATAGGCCCCAGGCGCCGTGGATTTCCAGGAGGAAATCGTATTTTTATGCACCAGGGAATGTCCCAGCTTCGATTCTGCCGCCAACGCATCCGCCCAATTTGTATGGGTGAACAAGGGCTTGAACACCCAATTGGGGTAAAGGGCATGGATGGCCCTCAGCGAACTGCGGTAACTTTCCGGAAACTGGTTGATTGTAGATTCAAAATCTGTGTCCCCGGTATCCACCGGAACCAGCTCCACAAAGCTTGCTGAAACATAGCCATAGCTGCCTTCAAATTTGATTTTGTACCATAACGCTCCATCCGAAGCGTTGGCCTCATCTACAATCGTGACCATGGAATTTTGCCGTACATACCCCATTTTATCGTAGCCTGTACCCGGCCCTTCTCTCACATAAAGCGTGGTGGCTTTGACTTTGCCGATTTTCTGCTCATAAGCAGATGCCTGAACAGTCACTCCCAAAGAGACAACCATTGCAAGGGCCAGCAGCATTGCTATACCTTTGTGCATTTTTTCTTTCACATATTTCATCTTTGATCTCCCCTGTATGTATGACGCATCCTGAAACATCAAACTACGGAACACAACTGCATTCCATCGCATATTATACCATGTCTATTTTCTGATTGTCATGCCTTTTCCCATTTTTCCCCTTTTTTCGCCCTGCACACAGAAAAGGGCCGGAGACAGCATCGGTCATACTTTCCGACACCATCTCCGGTTTCGATTCTGCATTCGTTCTGGAACAGATTTAATCAAACAACTCCGTTGAAAGATAATGATCTCCTGTATCCGGCAGCAAAACGACGATGGTTTTTCCCTCGTTTTCCGGACGCTTCGCCAATTCGAGGGCAGCCCACAAAGCAGCACCCGAGGAAATGCCAACCAAAACTCCTTCGGTCCGTCCCATTTCCTTTCCCATGCCAAGGGCTGCCGCATCTTCTACCGTTAAAATCTCATCATAAATCCGAGTGTCCAACACCTTAGGCACAAATCCTGCTCCTATGCCCTGAATTTTGTGTTTTCCGGCCACACCACGGCTCAAGTAAGGTGAATTTGCCGGTTCTACGGCCACCACACGCAGTTCCGGCTTCTGCTCCTTGAGGTAACGGCCTGCTCCGGTGATGGTACCGCCGGTGCCAACGCCCGCCACAAACAGATCTACTTCCCCATCGGTGTCCTCCCAGATTTCCGGGCCGGTGGTGCGATAATGGGCCTGTGCGTTGGCGGGATTTTCAAACTGACCTGCCAAAAAGGCGCCCGGGATCTCCCGAGCCAACTCTTCGGCTCGGGCAATCGCTCCGGCCATACCCAAGGCTCCGGGCGTCAGCTCCAACTCGGCTCCATATGCCTTCATCAGTTGTTGGCGCTCCACACTCATGCTGTCCGGCATGACAATAATCACCCGATACCCCCGACTGGCACCCACCGCAGCCAGACCGATGCCAGTATTACCGGAAGTCGGCTCAATGATCACCGAGCCGGGCTTCAGCACTCCCCGGTTCTCTCCGTCCAGAATCATGGAATAGGCCACACGATCTTTGGCCGATCCAGCCGGATTAAACGACTCCAACTTGGCCAGAATGCGAGCCCGCAACTGATATTTCTCCTTCAATTTGTTCAATTCAAGCAGCGGTGTGTGTCCGATCAAGGACTCCACCCCGGAATAAATTCGACTCATAAAAATCCTCCGTTTCAACGAATTCCTACTGCGATTGTATGTCATTCTCATCCGGATGTCAACGCAGGCAGCAACTTTTCCATTCAATTCCAGTAAAAGCAAAAAAACAAAGCCCCGTGACATAAGTCACGAGGCTTCTTGGTGACCCATCGGAGGCTCGAACTCCGGACACCCTGCTTAAAAGGCAGGTGCTCTGCCAGCTGAGCTAATGGATCCTATATCAACGGCATAACACCGGAGATGATGGCTGGGATGGCGGGATTCGAACCCACGAGTGCAGGAGTCAAAGTCCTGTGCCTTACCGCTTGGCGACATCCCAAAACAATGAAGATAAGGAAAAAAGTCAGATCGATTCATGCGAGCCGCTCTGACTTTCCCTTAATTCGTATGGGGTGGATGAACGGAGTCGAACCGTCGGCCTCCAGAGCCACAATCTGGCGCTCTAACCAACTGAGCTACATCCACCATAGGGATTCGCTGGAATCGTGTGTGGCAACGAGTCTTTTGCAAGGGGTAGAATGGTACGCCTGGAGGGACTCGAACCCCCGGCCCACTGCTTAGAAGGCAGTTGCTCTATCCACCTGAGCTACAGGCGCGTTTGGAGCGGGTGATGGGAATCGAACCCACGCGACCAGCTTGGAAGGCTGGGATTCTACCATTGAACTACACCCGCATGTCTCGATTGCCAGCTCGGTTATAATAACACGACTTCAAGAGAATGTCAACGGCTTTTTTAATATTTTTTCGTTTTTCTGAATTTTCTTTTCCTCCGCAATCCGGACTTCTCCCGCAGCAGACACCAGCCTAGGATCTTTGGACCGACTTTTCCCTGCCTTGAATCAAACCACATCGCTTCTTCTGCCCCGGTATAAACAATCCATTCGTTGGACAAACTCTAATCAAGCGGCAATGCCGCAAACAATCAGGAGGGATTCGCCATGGATCACATCAATCACAAAATCGCTTGTTCCGTTAAGACCTGCGCTCACCATGCCGGCAGCCAAGGTTACTGCACGCTGGATTCCATCGAAGTTGGCAAATGCACCAGCGAGGCACACAGCTGTGCCAACACCGAGTGCGCCTCCTTCCAGGATGGATGCCACTGCAACAAGCACTGAACAGCCAAAGGCTCCGCTTTGTTTGACAAAGCGGAGCCTTTGGTCCTTTACTCTCCGCATACATAACGGAGCAATGCTTCCTTCCGGTTTGGCACCACGCCGTCCAACACGCCCTCCAACGCCCGTTTCAGCCGCCGTCCCACCTCCGGTCCGGCCGGTATCCCATAAGCCAGCAAATCCGCACCACTTAGAGCCAGCTGCGCTACCGTCAGACAGCTGTCTCCCGCAACTGCTTCTTCCATCCACGCTTCCACCTGCTCCAACCGCTCCTGTTCTTCCTTCTGCTGTGAACTCGGCATCCGCGCCACTACGCTCCGGCGCAGCATAAGCATCCGCCGCATGGTGTCTTCTCCCCACTCGGAAAGACCATGGCGCAGCTCCGCCAAAGTGCCGGGCAGTCCCTCTGCTTGAAGCCGGAGCACATCTTCTACCGCCTGTCTGGTTCTTTTATCGCATTTGAGCCGAAGCAATGCCATATGTGCCACATGGTCAGCCCTACTCTGTCCGGTTTCCGTGCCATAAAACAGCGCAGCCAGCTTCAGCACCAAATCCGGCGGAACAGCCCCCAGCCGCTGTACCACGCCGCTCCATTCCGCTCTTTGTAATACCGAAGCAAGCTCCGGCAGAATTTCCTCCACCAGATCCGCAAATTCCAGAAGCAGCGGCGAACTGCCCGGAGCAGTCAAGATTTCTTTCCATTCCGAAAAGATGCGTTCTTCTGCAACAAAGCGAAGATCCTTCCGCTTGGTATGAATGGCTCGTGCCGTTTCTGCCTCCAGCGCAAAGGAAAAGCGTCCCGCAAAACGCAACGCTCGGAGCATCCGCAGGGCATCCTCTCCAAAGCGCTGACTCGGATCCCCCACCGCTCGGATCACTCCCGCCTTGAGGTCTTTCTGTCCACCGAACAGATCGATCACCCCATCCTTCGGATGGTACGCCATTGCATTCACAGTAAAATCCCGCCGGGCCAAATCTCCGGAAAGTGCCTCGATAAACACTACGCCATCCGGTCTGCGGTGATCCGAATACCCCTGCTCTGTGCGATAAGTTGTAATTTCGTATCCTGTATCACCGCTCATAACCAAAACCGTGCCATGCTTGATTCCGGTCTCGTGGATGCGACATCCCGCAAATACCGCTTTGGTTTGATCCGGTTTCGCGTTGGTGCAGATGTCCCAATCATGCGGTTCGTTGCCCATCAATAAATCTCGCACGCATCCGCCCACGAACCAAGCCTCATAGCCCGCCTGCCGCAGCCGCTGAACCATTGCCAATCCCTCCGGCGGAATCCGGGTGTTGTCTGGTTGTCCGATCATACCGTGTTCCCTCGCTTTCCTTATTATTATATCGAATGTGCTTCCATTTGGGCAAGCACCTTTTCCTTTGCTAAAAAAAGATGCAGTTCTCTGGGAGAACTGCATCTTCTCTTATGCCATATCTGTTTTTTTCAATTCCAGTTGTCCCATGGCCTTGCGGAACTGGAAAAAGAACAGAATGGAAGTAAATGTCACTGCAATCAAGTCTGACACCGGCTCGGCCAGATAAACCCCCATAGTTGGATCCTCCACCAGATGGGGCAGCAAATAAATCAACGGGAGCAACAGCACAAACTTCCGCACCACAGCTACGGCTATGGACTGCACCGCCTTTCCAAGCGAGGTAAAAATCATCTGACAAGCCATTTGGATGCCAAACAGACCAATTCCCGCCGCATAGATCCGCAGCGCTCCGGAGGTAAATCGGATCAACTCCTCGTCCGGTGTAAACATCCGGGCAAATTGCGCCGGCCACAGCATCACCGCTCCCCAGAACAACACAGAATAGGTCAAGCTGCAAATCAGCAACAGCCAAAAGGTCCGTTTCACTCTTTGTGCATTTCCCGCTCCGTAATTATAGCTGGCAATGGGCTGCGCCCCCTGACCAATCCCCTGAAGCGGCAGCATGGCAAACATCATAACACTGGCAAGAATGGTCATGGCACCCACTGCCACATCGCCTCCATAGCTCTGCAAAGAGGCATTGAAACAGACCGAAATGACGCTCTCACTGCTCTGCATGATAAAGGTAGCCGCACCCAAGCCCAGACAAGGCAGCACAACCTTTGGGTCAATCCGGACATACTCTTTTTTCAGCTTTAGCTGGGTTTTCTTGCCCAACAAAAAGGACATCACCCACACACTGGAAATCGCCTGAGAAAGGATGGTGGCCAGTGCTGCACCACGGACCCCCATGTGGAACCCAAAAATAAACAGCGGATCCAACAGGATATTGGATACGGCACCGATGGTCACAGACAGCATGGATACCTTTGTAAATCCCTGCGCCGTAATAAATGCATTCATCCCCAGCGTCAACTGGACAAACAGGGTACCAAAGGCATACAGCTTGAGATAATCCACAGCATAGGAAATGGTGTCTGAACTGGCACCAAAGGCCATCAAAAATGGTTCACCCCAAATCAACAGAACTACCGTCAGCACCGCCGAAATGACTAGCTGCACCGCAAAGCAGCCCCCTAAAATCCGTTCTGCCTCCTCCTTCGCCTGCTTTCCCATGGCAATCGAGGCCCGAGGCGCTCCACCTGCTCCGACCAGCGCCGCAAAGGCAGACACCACCATGAGGATCGGCATACAGATGCCGACACCGGTCAACGCAAGGCTGCCATCTCCCGGCATATGACCAATATAAATGCGATCCACAATGTTATACAGCATATTGATCAGCTGTGCTACAACGGTGGGAACGGCCAGCCGTACAAGCAGCTTTCCGATGGGTTCTGTTCCCAAAAATGCTTTCTCTTCTTTCACACTATCACCTTTCACTCTTGCACTCGGCCTATCGCCGTATCAACATTCCGATCCATGTGGAACAGCAGCTCCCATAGCCGGTCTCGCGCCTCGTTTGTGAATCCATGAAACACAATATCCGAAAAGCGGTGCTGCGCTTTACAGCCCTGCTCCACAATCTCCATTGCGGCCTTGCGGACACTCACCGATCCCAACACCTGATCATACAAGGTCTCCCCCGCTGAATAATGCACATACAATGGGTTCATAATTCTCTCCCTTGAGCCGAATCCTTTCCAGTTTTCCTCCGGCATCCAAACTCATTCTCGTTTCACCGTTTTTTGTTACACCGCAAATCTGTTCCAACGACGGGCAGCAAGTCCGACTCCATCTGCCAGCAGCCAGCCGATGGGAATCGCTGCCCAAATACCGATCACACCGATGGCAGGAATGGGCGCCAATACATATGCCAACACGACCCGGGTCCCCAGCGAAACCACCGTGAGCACCAGTGACATCCCCGGTTTTCCAATGCCGCGGTAATAGCCGTAAAGCAGAAAAAGCACACCGATGCCACCGTAGCAGGCCCCTTCTATTCTCAAGTAAGTGACCCCGATGGCGATGATTTCCAATTCCTCCGGCGCAATAAAAATCTGCATCAGATATGGAGCCAAGACAACCACCACTCCAGATACCAGCACGCAAAACAGCATGGACATCTGCACGGCCCGTTTCATCCCCTGATGGATGCGTTCTCGGTTTTTGGCTCCGTAGTTCTGCGAAATATACAGAGAAAAGGCATTTCCGAACTCCTGTGCCGGCATATAGGCAATGGAGTCAATTTTCACTGCAGCCGTAAACGCCGCCATAACTGCTGTGCCGAAGCGGT
>JARIAU010000068.1 GCA_029257695.1 Oscillospiraceae bacterium | reverse complement strand
ACCATGCTGCTTTCGCTGGTGCCCGGTGCGGCCTTTGCGGCGGCGGAGCAAGCAGGGGAAGAAGCGGCTGCCACGGTTCAGGAGTCGGCTGCCGAAGTGCAGGCTAAGACGGACTATCGCATCACGGTAGAGGGCGGCCATGCGGAGTGCGAAAGGAAGGAAATCACGGCGGCTGCGGCTGGCACTTGGGTGGACCTGCGGGTCGAAGAACCCGAGGGAAAGGCGTTCTCTCGCTGGGTAGCGGAGCAGGGAGATGTTGTCCTGATCAATCGTGAATCTTACGACTGCACCTTTCAAATGCCTGCTGAAGATGTGACGATTCGGGCGGAATTCGTGCCCGGTCATAAGCTGACGGTGGAGGAAATGGGCTATGCGAACCGGGAACGCCCCAATGGCCATAAGGACAATGATGTGTCTGCGGCCGCTCCCGGCGACCAAATTGAAGTTGGGTTTGATGTGCTGCCGGAAGGGATGGATTTCTCCCACTGGGTGGTTACGCAGGGTGCGGTGGAACTGGAAAATCCCAAGTTGAATCATACGACCTTCCCCATGCCGGACGAAGATGTGGTGATTCGTCCGGAGTATCAACCCACAGGCTGGCGCCAGAACGATACCGGCCGCTGGTATGTGGATGAAAGCGGCAACTATGTGACCGGTTGGCAGATTGTGAACGGGTTCTGGTTCTACTTTGAGGACAACGGCTATATGTATTCCGGTTGGCTGCAAGAGAACGGTAAGTGGTACTATTTTGGTTCACAAGGCAGTATGAACGATGGTCAAGATGGCTCGATGGCTACCGGAGCTTGGTGGATTGACGATCAATGCTATGGCTTTGACCTTAAGAGCGGCGAGATGATGACGGGTTGGCAGTACCTTGATGATGCATGGTATTATTTCAATGACCGTGGACACATGATGTTCGGCTGGCAAAAAATCAACGGCTACTGGTACTATTTCTCCTCCTCCGGCGAGATGCAGACCGATTGGCAGTGGATCGACGGCAAGCGCTACTACTTTCACGAGAACGGGCGCATGGCGGCCGAGGAATGGATCGGTGACAGCTATGTGGATGCCTCCGGTGCATGGGTCGAGCATCCTGTTTTTACCGGCTGGCAGTCTAACAGCACCGGCTGGTGGTATAACGACGAAACCGGCAGCTATGTGACCGGCTGGCAGGTCATCCATGGTTACTGGTACTACTTCGCTTCCAACGGCTATATGCAGACGGGTTGGCAGCAGATCAACGGCTGCTGGTACTACTTCGCCTCCAACGGCTATATGCAGACGGGCTGGCAGGTGATCAACGGCTACTGGTACTACTTCGCCTCCGGCGGTGATATGCAGACCGGTTGGCAGGTGATCAACGGCTACTGGTACTATTTCGCCCCCGGCGGCGATATGCAGACGGGCTGGCAGTGGATCAACGGTTCTTGCTACTACTTCTACCCCAGTGGCTACATGGCCACCAACACCTGGATCAACGGCAGCTATGTGAATGGCTCCGGTGTCTGGGTCCCCTGACCATCAAATTACATTGAACCGACCGCCCCCATCTGCTGCGGCAGATGGGGGCGGTTTTGTCATATGGGAGCAGGATGAGCAGCAAAAAGCGGGCGGCTGTGCAATGCACAGCCGCCCGCCATGGGATTTACCTTAGATGTCCGATCGGACGGAGAAGTCCTCCGTATCCAAGGAGAAATTGGGGTTGTAATAGGGGTCGCCGTCGGCCAGTTCCTGTTTCCAACGGGTCTGGAATCGGGTGACTTCGCCCACAAAGCGGGCCCGCTTCTCGGGATCTTTATCCAAACCACGGCTCTTAGACTCGTAGTGGTACAGCTCGGCAAAGGGGGTGAAGATGATGAGGTAACCGGCCTTGCGGATGCGCATACAGAGATCCACATCGTTGAAGGCCACCTTGAAGGTCTCGTCCAGACCGTGGACCTCGTCCCACACCGTGCGGCGCATCAGAATACAGGCGGCGGTGACACCGCTCACATCCTGGGCATAGATCAGACGGCCCATGTAGCCGGGATGGGTGCGGGGGAAATTGCGGTGGTAGTGTCCGGCCAGGGTCAGCAGACCGATGCCAAGACCGGCGTGCTGAATGGTGTTGTCGGGATAGTACAGCTTGGCACCCACGGCACCCACATCGCTGCGCTGGGCGTACATCACCATTTCTTCCAGCCAACCGGGGGTGATCACCTCGGTGTCGTTGTTCAGCAACAGCACGAACTCGCCCTTGCTCTGCTCCACGCCGTAGTTGTTGATGGCGGAATAGTTGAACTCCTTGGTGGGACTGGTCCAAGTGACCACACGGATGCGGGGATTGCGCTCCAGCTCCTTGTAGTACTCGAAGGTTTCCGGCTCGGTGGAGTTGTTTTCCACAATGACGATCTCATAGTTGGGATAGGTGGTCTTGTTCAGGATGGACTCCACGCACAGCTGCAGATCCTCCCGATGATCCTTGGTGCAGATGATGATGCTGACCAGCTTGGGATCGGGAATATCGTACTTCAAGCGGTACATGGAGGGAACGACAGAGTCCAGCACCTGTCCCTTGAGGCCCACACGGGCCAGATGGTCGGCCACGGCCTTGTGGGCGGCCTCGATGACATAGGGCTTGGCACTGATGTCGGAGGCCACGCTGCCCTTGTGGGCACGCCAATAGTAGAGGATCTTGGGGATGTGGACGATGTGCTTGGCCTGCTCGGTGAGCCGCAGCACCATGTCAAAGTCCTGACTGCCGTCGCACTCGGGACGGAAGTAGCCCACCTTCTGCTGCAACTCCCGGCTGAACACGGTGAAGTGGCAGATGTAGTTGTTGGCCCGCAGGTTGTCCGGTGCAAAGTCCGGTTTCAGATGAGGGCAGAAGGCATCCTTGGGGGTGTCGTGGAAGGTGTTTTCATCGGTGTAGAGGAAGTCGGCATCCTGCTCACAGATGGCCACCATGTTTTCGTAGAGAACGCTGGGGTGCAGCAGGTCATCGTGGTCAAACAGGCCGATGTAGTCGCCGGTGGCCATGTCGATGCAGGCGTTGGTGTTGCCGGAGATGCCCAGATTTTCCTCCAGCTTTTGGTAGCGGATGCGGGGGTCCTCTTCCGCCAGTTTGCGGACCAGCGCACCCACCTCCGGATGCTGCTCGTCGCTGCCGTCAGCCAGACACAGCTCCCAGTTGGCATAGGTCTGGTGCTGGACGGAGGCGATCATCTCCCGCAGGAACTGCTCGGGCGTGTTGTACAGGGGGACCAGGATGCTGAACTTGATGTCCTTGGGGAAGGTGGCCTTCCGCTGGGCCTCATACACCTCGAAGGTGCAGCCGAACAAAGGCGGGGGAACCAACGATCCATTTTCCTGCACCCACTGTTTTTCCCAGCGGGCACACGCCTTGAGATGCCGCACGCGACGGCGATGATCCTTTATGCGCTTCCAAGTGAAACGGGGACCACGGGTGAGGAACATACGAAGGGCCTTGCAGATCAACAGCAGATGGGGCGATTTCCGCACAAAGCGGCGCAGGCCGCCGGTGACCAGACGCATGGGTTTGGTGATACGCCAAGACATGGAAGAAAGCAAGGCTGCGTTGTTGGCGAGCATATCGTTGCGCTGCTGGATGGCACAGGTGTATTCGTTGTGGTAAATGTCCAGCTCGTGGTTGAGTGTTTCGATTGTCTGTTGAGCAGCGGACAGCTGTTCGGTGGTTTGATTGAGCTGTTCGTTTAAGACAGCTGCCTCGGCCTCGCCAGCGGCACACTGCTGCTCCAGTTGGGCGGCATGCTGCTGATCCAGTCGGGAATAAAATACCGGAGTGCCGGTGAGGCGGTAAAGTTCCACAGTGGACAGACCAAAGGTCTGCTCCAACACTTCAACGGCACCGGGGGTGTTCAGCAGCGTGTGCAAGGCGGCAAACCCGGGATAACTCATCTCGGTGTGAGTCAGCGGATCGGGGAAGAGCAGGAAGGCGCGCTCCCAGGCCAACTCCAGAGGGGAGGCACTGCTTTTGCAGCGGAAATCCTCGCCGAAGAATTCTTTGAACTGGCAGTCGGACAGACCGTTGATCAACAGAGGGCGGGCAACCAACAGGGTTTCGTTGTCCAAGCGGCGATCGTTTTCGGGGGTGGGGGCGCTGCCTTTTTCCGGCGTGATCTCCCAACGCATCCGAACCAGAGGTTCGGTCAAATAGGCAAACTCCGTTTCCGGAATCAGCTGACACCACAGGATAAAGTCATGAATCTGCCGACACAGCACATCGTGCTTTTTCATCAGATCCCGGCGAACCAGAGAGGAGGAGTGTACAAGGCAGTTGCCGTGGTAGAAGAAGTGGCGCAGCCAGTCCTTTCGGGTTTCGTGGTGGGTGTTCAACAGGCGGTAGATGCCGGGGAACTGGTCGTTGTTGATCTGGTCCTTGGCATCGATCAGATCACAGCCGGTAAAGCAGGCGCCGCACTCCGGGTGGGTGTCCAGATAAGCAAGCTGCCGCTCCAGCTTTTCCGGCAACCAGAGATCATCGGCGTCGATATGGGCGATCCAGTCGCCCTGAACCAGAGCCAGAGCATCGTTGATGGTGCAGGGAATATGGCGGCGCTGCGTCCGAGTGATGCAGCGGATCCGGTCATCGGCTTGCGTGAACCGGCGAATGAGGTCGGGAGTGCCGTCTGTGGAGCCGTCGTCCGAAATGATCAGCTCCCAGTTGGAATAGGTCTGATTTTGCACGCTTTGAATGCAGGCAGCGAGGTATGCTTCCCCGTTGTAGACATTCAGCACGATGCTGACCAAAGGCTGTTTACGCATACAGCGAACCTCCTGTGGGTAGTAAGTAATTTAAGTAGAATTGCAAAAATACAGTATACAGGAGAAAGGAACGCATGTCCAGTGTGAAATCCCGTATTTTTGCTGAAATCACAGGGTTTTTCCGTATTTTTTTGAGTAAAATGGAGGGAAAAGCAGAAAAGAGGGGGCGCATTTGGTGTCGCTGGACGGGAAGTCAGTCCGAAACGAGGGACAGGGCCGCCCGGAGCCGCTGGGTGTACTGGGACCGGACTTCCTCGGGGGAAAGCAGCTCCACTTCGCCCAGAGCGAAGAGCCAGCCGAAAAACTGGTCACTGACGGCCACCTCGGCGGTGAGGGTGAAGTGGGTATCCCCGTCGGGGATGAGCATGGTGTCCATACCGAAGCGGTCCAGCATGGTGTGGGAAAAGCGGTTGGGGCAGCGCAGCCGCACGGTGCGAAGGTCGCCGGAGAACATTCCGAAGTGGGCTTGGGCATGCTGGGTCAGGTCTATGGCACCGCAGCCCTCTTCCCGGGACAGCTCCAACACCTGGGGAGAGGAGATGCGGTCCACCCGATAGTGGCGCTGCCGCCCCTGCTCCAGTGCCACCAGATAGTAAAATTCGTCGTTGCGCAGCAGGCCCACGGGGGACACGGTGTACACCTTACCGTCGTGGCGGAACACCGGGCGTTTATTCCGGTCGTAGTCAAAATAACGGAAGGAAAGCTGACGGTTCCGTGACACCGCCTCATGAATGGCGTCGATGGAGTACAGCACTGCTTCGTTCATGGTTTTGGGGCGGCCGGACACATAGACCTGCCGCTGTAAGGCCCCGGCCTCGTGGCGGGAGCAGAGGGTTTCCAGCTTGGTAATGAGGGAGCGGCTCTTGGCGGCAGAAATGAACTTGGAGGACTGGACGGCGTCCACCAACAGCTTCAGCTCCGCCAATTCAAAGTCCCGACCGGCCAGATAGTAGCCCCGGCGGCGCTCCGACAGGATGTCATAGCCACGGGCCTGGAGGGTGGCGATGTCATCGTAGATGCTTTTGCGCTCGGCGGCAATGCCGTTTCGGGCCAGCATCTGGATCAGCTCCGGAGCGGTGACCGGATGCTGCTCGTCGGTTTCCCGCTGGAAGTAGTCCAGAAGGAGCAGAAGTTTTTCTTTTTGCTGTGCGTGCTTTGCCATATCAATCACCTCGGTCAAAGGCAGTTTGTTTGGGGTTGAACGGGTCAGACTTGCTTGAGTGCATCGGTGGTGCGGAACTGAATGGCCTCGGCCAGATGCTGGGGCAGGATGGCGTCGCTGTCATCCAAATCGGCAATGGTGCGGGCCACCCGCAGGATACGGTCATAGCTCCGTGCGGACAGGGCCAGGTTCTCGTAGGCGGTTTTCATGAGGGCCTCACCGGCGGCATCCAGTCCGCAGAAGGCCCGCAGCTGCCGGGGATCCAAATGGGCGTTGGCATCCACACCCCGAGCCACCTGTTTGGCCCGGGCACGGCACACTCTCGCCCGAATGTCGGCGGAGGATTCCGCCGGAGCGGTGCGGCTCAACTCTGCAAAATCCAGAGCCGGCACCTCCACCTGCAAGTCGATGCGGTCCAAAAGCGGACCCGACAGCCGGCCCAGATAGCGGGAAATGGACTGGGACGAACAGGTGCAGCGACCCGACGGATGGCCATACCAACCGCATTTGCAGGGATTCATGGCGCAGACCAGCTGAAATTGAGCGGGATAGCGCATGGTTCCCGCCACCCGGGAAATCTGGACGATTCCGTCCTCCAAGGGCTGCCGCAGCACCTCCAGCGTGTCCCTGCGAAATTCCGGCAGTTCGTCCAGAAACAGCACGCCGTTGTGGGAGAGGGAGATCTCGCCCGGCCGAGGATTGGAGCCGCCGCCGGTCAGTGCAGCGGCAGACACGGTGTGATGCGGGGAGCGGAAGGGCCGCCGGGTCACCAGTGGATGAGCGGCATCCGTCAGCCCCTGCACACTCCAGACTTTGGTGGTTTCCAGTGCCTCCGCCCGGGTCATCTCCGGCAGGATGGAGGGCAGCCGCTTGGCCAGCATACTCTTGCCGGAGCCGGGCGGGCCTACCATCAGGATGTGATGGCCGCCGGCTGCGGCAATTTCCAGCGCCCGCTTGGCCAGCTCCTGCCCCTTGACATCGGCGAAGTCCGGCAGCGGGGCCGCATCGGAGGGAATCGGGTCAGTGCCGGTGTAGGGAGCGATGGGCGCCTCACCGGTCAGGTGACGCACCAGCTGGGCCACATGGCGCACCGGATAAATGGTGATCCCTTGGGCATAGGCGGCCTCTCCGGCATTTTCCTCCGGGACAAAGAGGGCGTGAAGCCCCTGTGCGGCGGCTTCCAGTGCCATGGGCAGCATCCCTCGGATGCGCCGCACCGAACCGTCCAGCGCCAACTCCCCCAGAAAGGCACAGTCATTCAGCGGAAGCTCCAGTTCGCCGGAGGCGCACAGCACTCCCAGCAGGATGGGCAGGTCGTACACCGTGCCCTCCTTCCGCCGGTCGGCGGGGGACAGATTAACGGTGATGCGGGAGAGGGGGAAGCGGAAACCGGCATTGCGGACGGCGGAGCGGACCCGCTCCTTGGCCTCCTTGACGGCGGCATCCGGCAGACCCACCAGATCAAAGGCGGGCAGACCGCCGCTTAGATCGCACTCCACTTCCACCGGATACCCTTCAATGCCGTGCAGCCCCAGTGAATGAATACAGACCACCATGGGCGCCCGCCCCCTTTCGTTTTTGAACCATAATATAGGTCAATTATACACAAAAACGGGGCCGAATTCAAATGACTGCCGAGGGAACCGAAGGGGAAAAGGCGAATGGACCATAAAATGATAAAATACTTTTCTAAATGTATAAATATAACAACGAACCGGGCCGGAAGGTTTACAAAACTGTAAGTTCTATGTATAATGAAGCTGTATCATTCGGTAACGCCTCACAAAGGGACTTAATAAAGGAGGAAATAGTATTACCATGGCACGAAAATTCAAAACGATGGACGGCAACACTGCCGCCGCTACTGTATCCTATGCCTTTACGGAAGTCGCCGCAATCTACCCGATTACGCCCTCTTCCGTGATGGCTGAGCTGACCGATGAATGGTCTGCACATGGACTGAAGAACATCTTCGGACAGACGGTCAAAATTGCCGAGATGCAGTCCGAAGCCGGCGCCGCCGGCGCAGTCCACGGATCCATCACCGCCGGTGCTCTGACCACGACCTACACGGCGTCGCAGGGCTTGCTGCTGATGATCCCCAATATGTACAAGATCGCCGGCGAACTGATGCCCGGCGTCATCAATGTGTCTGCCCGTGCGCTGGCCACCCACGCACTGAGCATCTTCGGCGACCACTCCGATGTGATGGCCTGCCGCCAGACCGGCTATGCCATGCTGGCTTCCACCAACCCGCAGGAGGCCATGGACCTGGGCGCTGTGGCTCACCTGTCCACCATCAAGGGCTGTGTGCCGGTGCTGCACTTCTTTGACGGCTTCCGTACCTCTCACGAGATCCGCCGTGTCGCTGTTTGGGACTACAAGGATCTGGCCGAGATGGTGGATTGGGACGCCATCGAGAACTTCCGTCAGCGTGCGCTGAACCCCGAGCATCCCGTGCTGCGTGGTTCCAGCCAGAACCCCGACATCTTCTTCCAGACCCGTGAGGCCGCCAACAAGTATTACGATGCCTTCCCCGACATCGTGCAGGGCTGCATGGATCAGGTCAATGCCAAGATCGGCACCGACTACAAGCTGTTCAACTACTATGGCGCTCCCGATGCCGAGACCGTCATGGTCGCCATGGGCTCCATGTGCGATGCTGCCGAGGAGACCATCGACTACCTGACCTCCAAGGGTGAGAAGGTCGGCCTGATCAAGGTCCGCCTGTACCGCCCCTTCGCACAGGCCAAGTTTGTGGAGGCCATCCCCGACACCTGCAAGAGCCTGGTGGTCATGGATCGCTGCAAGGAGCCCGGCGCTCCCGGCGAGCCTCTGTATCTGGATGTGGCGGCGGCCATCCGTGGCTCCAAGTTCGCCAATGTGAAGCTGTGCGGCGGCCGTTACGGCCTGGGCAGCAAGGACACCACCCCCGGCGGCATCATCGCTGCCTTCCACAACGGTGCGTCCGACAAGCCCCTCAACGGCTTTACCATCAATGTGTTTGACGATGTGACCAACCTGTCTCTGCCCATCACGGAGGAGCCCGACATCGTGCCTGCCTCCACCACCTCCTGCAAGTTCTGGGGTCTGGGCTCGGACGGTACCGTCGGCGCAAACAAGAACTCCATCAAGATCATCGGCGACCACACCGATCTGAAGGTGCAGGCATACTTCCAGTATGACTCCAAGAAGTCCGGCGGCATCACCATCAGCCACCTGCGCTTCGGTCCCGAGGAAATCAAGTCCACTTACTATGTCAAGCAGGCGGACTTCGTGGCCTGCCACAATGTGGCCTATTTGAGCAAGTATCAGGTGGCACAGGATGTCAAGCGCGGCGGAACCTTCCTCATCAACACCGGCCTCGGTGTGGAGGAGCTGGGCGCACTGCTGCCCGCCGCAGCCAAGCGTCACATTGCCGAGTACGGCGTGAATGTCTACACCTGCGATGCCACCAAGATCGCCCGTGAGATCGGTCTGGGCAACCGCACCAACATGGTGCTGCAGGCCGCCTTCTTCAAGCTGGCCAACATCATCCCCATCGAGGATGCGGTGGTGTACATGAAGGATGCCATTGAAAAGACCTATGGCGCCAAGGGCCAGAACATCGTTGATATGAACAAGGCCGCTGTGGATGCCGGTCTGGACGCTCTGGTCAAGCTGGAGATCCCCGCTGACTGGGCCGCCGCCCAGGATGCCGTGGTCGAGAAGAAGACCCTGTCCAACCGTGCCGATGTCCAGACCTATCTGGATACCGTGATGTGGCCCGCCGCCGCCATGGAAGGCGACAGCCTGACCACCAGCCAGGTCATGCCCGGCGTGGACGGCACCCTGCCTGCCGGTACGGCTGCCTTTGAAAAGCGCGGCACGGCCGTGATGGTCCCCGAGTGGGACAGCACCAAGTGCATTCAGTGCAACCAGTGCTCCATGGTCTGCCCCCATGCCGTCATCCGTCCCTTCGCTCTGAACGAGGAGGAGCTGGCAAAGGCACCGGCCCATATGAAGACTGCGGACTTCCGCAACAAGAAGTTCGCGCAGTATAAGTTTGCCATTTCCATTTCGCCTCTGGACTGCGTGGGCTGCGGCAGCTGCGCCAATGTCTGCCCGGCCAAGGCACTGACCATGATGCCGCTGGATACCCAGCTGCCGGAGCAGGATGTGTTCAATGCGGTGGCCTATTCCACCAGCGAGAAGGACATGGGCCCGCTGACGGTGGTTTCCGCCCAGTTCAAGCAGCCCCTGCTGGAGTTCTCCGGCGCTTGCGGCGGCTGCGGCGAGACGCCTTACGCCAAGCTGGTCACCCAGCTGTTCGGCGACCGTATGTATGTGGCCAACGCCACCGGCTGCTCCTCCATCTGGGGCGGCAGCGCACCCTCCACGCCTTACACGGTCAACAAGAAGGGCCACGGTCCTGCTTGGGAGAACTCCCTGTTTGAGGATGCCGCCGAATTCGGCTACGGCATGAATCTGGCTGTGACCCAGCGCCGCAAGAAGCTGGCAGAGAATGCCGAGCTGCTGGCCGGCATGGCGGACGCCGGTGAGGGTGTCATTGCTGCCTGCAAGGATTGGCTGGCAGCCAAGGACGATGCGGAAGCTTCCCGCAAGACCGGCGACGCTCTGCGGGCCGCTCTGGAGGCTCAATTCGGTGCTGCCGAGGGCGACGCTCCGGCCTGCACCGCTGCCCGTGCCATCCTGAAGGATGCCGACCTGCTGACCAAGAAGTCCATGTGGATCTTCGGCGGCGACGGCTTCGCCTATGACATCGGCTACGGCGGTCTGGACCATGTGCTGGCCTCCCGTGAGAATGTCAATGTGTTCATCTTCGACACCGAGGTGTACTCCAACACCGGCGGTCAGTCCTCCAAGTCCACCCCCACCGGTGCCGTGGCACAGTTCGCCGCTGCCGGTAAGGTGACCAAGAAGAAGGATATGGCTTCCATCTTCATGCAGTATGGTTATGTGTATGTGGCTCAAATCGCAATGGGCGCCAACATGAACCAGACCCTGCAGGCCATCCGTGAGGCGGAGGCCTACGATGGTCCCTCCATCATCATCGCTTACGCTCCCTGCATCAACCACGGCATCAAGCAGAAGGGCGGCATGGGCAATGCCATGGCCGAGATGAAGGCCGCTGTGGCCGCCGGTTACTGGCACCTGTTCCGCTTCAATCCCATGCTGGCCGAGCAGGGCAAGAACCCCTTCACGCTGGACTCCAAGGCACCCACCGGTGACTTCCAGGCCTTCCTGAAGGGCGAGACCCGTTACGCTTCTCTGGAGCGCACCTTCCCCGAGCGTGCACAGCAGCTGTATGCACAGGCTCAGAGCGATGCGGAGAAGAAGTACGAGCACTTCGAGCAGCTGACCAAGCTGTAAGAACAGCGTTTCACAGCGACCCCTTTTATCCGTACAGTTACACCCCCGGCGTGCAAGCGTCGGGGGTGTCTTTTTTGCAAAATCGGCTTTGTCCAAGGCGGACAAAGCCGATTTCGTTCGTTGGTTGATTATCCTTTGGAAAAACTCCTGCCAATGACAAAAACACCCACCAACAGGATGCCGATGGATAGGCCCAGCAGCCCGCCGGAAAAGAAGTCCGGCAGAGCGGAGCCGCCGAAGGTGCGGGAAACGGCCATCAATGCAAGCCCCATCAGCAGGAGCAGAATGCCATACAGCCGATTCTTTTCCAGCTCCAGTTCCTGTATCCGCTGCAATAACTCCGGCATCTGCCCTTGGTCATAGGTGGGCACGCTCCGTTCCTGTTCCTGCTGTCCGTCTACCAGTTCGGTGATCGTCAGCTCCAATTCACCGCACAGGGACTGTACCACGCTGTAATCCGGCATACATTTGCCGGTCTCCCATTTTGAAATGGGTTTATTGGACACGCCGAGAAGCTGGGCCAGCTGTTCTTGGGTCAGGTTGCGCTCTTTGCGCTTTTGCGCAATCCGTGTTCCGGTTGCGAATGGATTCATGTCAGACACCCTCCGTCTTTGTTCTGTGGTTAGAATACCTTATCTTGGACCCAAAAGACACCCGTCATGGGGAGAAAATGGGTGGAATCGCTCCGGTCTTGGTGGGAAGAGAGGGTATGCGCCGTGCAAAACGAGCTGCTTTTTGGATTTTTACAGATAAAGACGGCGTTTTGATGCCCAATGGTTGCATAATGGAATGGAAGTCACTATAATCAATCTGTCAAGCTGCCGTATGGGCAGGCAGCAACAGGAGGATGGGGCAAATGCCTCTCCGGGGAGGTCTGCATGGAAAAACGAATGTTGTTGGACCGGTTTGCGTCCGATGGGGAGGAGCGCATCCTGCTGTCGCAGGTGCTGGACCGCATGGAGGCGGCACGGCGCCGACAGGAGTGTACCGCAACCCCCTTCCTCTCCCCCAGAGAGCGGATCACGGCGGAGCAGATGCTCCGCTCGGCCGGGATGCCCCGCTATTGCACAGAGGGCGGCTATCCCGAGGCGGAGCGGCGGTGCCTGCTGTTTCTGCCGGACTGGATGGAAGAAGAACTGGTTCAGCCGGAGGAGCAGATTGCGCTGCTGCGCTGCACATGGTTTCGGGAGGACACGCTGACCCATCGGGACTTTTTGGGGGCCCTCATGGGCATGGGGGTGCGCCGGGACACGGTGGGCGACATCCTTGTGGGCGAAACCAGCTGTGATCTGGTGGTGCTGGCCACGGTAGCGGAGTTTTTGAAGGACAGCTTCACCTCGGCCGGACGGGTCAAGCTGAAGGTCTGCCGTCTGCCGCTGGCAGAAATTCAGGTTCCGAAGCAGGAAACCAAGGTTTTGCGGGACACGGTGGCCGCCCTGCGGCTGGACAGTGTGGTGTCGGTGGGTTTTTCCATCTCCCGCAGCAAGGCGTCCCAGCTGATTGCAGAGCATCGGTGTGCCCTCAACTGGCAGGACACCGGCAAAGCCGATGCCGCCGTGAAAGAGGGGGATGTGATCTCCTGCCGGGGTCTGGGCAAGTTCCGTGTGACCGAGGTGGGCGGACGGAGCCGAAAGGGGCGCATCAATCTGACCGTAGAGCGCTATCTTTGATGGCGCAGCATAGAAAAAGGAAAGGAGCAATTCCAAATGACACAGGAAGAGCGTGTGGCTCGTATCAACGAGTTGGCAAAGAAGGCAAAAGAAGGGGCACTGACCCCGGCCGAGATGGCGGAGCGTGCCAAATTGCGGGAAGAATACCTGAAGGACTTTCGGGCCGGTCTGCGGGGGCAGCTGGATAACACCTATGTGGTAGGCCCCGATGGCGTCAAACGCAAATTGGAACGAAAAGTTACAAAAAAGAAGTAAATGATAACAAATCAAAAGAAAAGTTAAATAAGTGCGGAATCTTTGAAATGCGCCTTGTTTTCCGCAGGGGATGTGATATGATGGAACCAAACTCAACGCATCCTGCGGAATTCGAGAGGGAGGAACGGATGAAATGAAGAAGAAACTGCTTGTGGCGGTGGCGGCCATGCTGTGCCTGCTGCTGATCCTCACGGGCTGTGGAAAAAAGAACGCAACCACCTTTGGTGACGGCACCCAGATCAACGGACAGAATGTGTCCGGCATGACGGTGGAGGCGGCGGCGCAGGCTTTGGCGGAAGCACCCAAGGACTATGCCTTCCATCTGACCATGGGGGAGCACACCTATGAGGCGACGGCGGAAGAGATGCAGATGACCTATAACACCGAGGCCGATTTGCAGAGCCTGCTGGATGCCCAGAATAAGGACGGAAAGCAGCTGGAGTTCCAGGTGGACGACCTGTATCAGGTGGACTGCACAGCGTTGCTGGAGCAGATCAGCAGCGACTTCGGCGTGGAGCTGCCGGCTCCGGCGGAGGAAGGCACGGAGGGCACCGATGAGGCAGAGGCTGCACCGGAGGAAGAAACTCCGGCAGAGGCTCCGGCAGAGGATGCCGCACCTGCGGAAGCGGACACCACAGAGGAGACCGATGGGCTGCAGGTGCTGGACGCCAATGCCCCCAAGAATGCCGGTCTGGTCTTTGACGAAACGGCAGATGCCTATGTGATCGTGCCCGACGAGGACGGACTCCGGGTGGATATGACTGTGGTGATCGAGCAGGTCCGGACGGCGATCCAGAATGTGACGCCGGAGCTGGAGCTGGACATGGCCCAGTTTGCCGCCAAGGCAGAGGTCACGGCGGACAATGCGGATCTTGCCAAGGCCCTGGAGGAGGCCAATGCCCGTCTGGGGCTGAGCCTGACCTACACCTTTGCACCGCAGGGCGGCACGGCCGCCAGCGAGACCATCGGCCGTGACCTGCTGAGCAAGGTGTTTTACTACAATGCCGTGGACGGCAAGCTGGCGGTGGATGGGGAGCTGCTGGGCCAGTATGTGGCCGATTTGAGCAGCAAGCACACCTCGGCAGGAAAGGCGACCCCGTTCCGCACCACCGGCGGCGGCACCATCAACATCAATGTGGCACAGGCCGGTTCCAGTGTGGACACGGAGAAGCTGTACAACGATCTGCTGGACTGCCTGCTGAACAATGTGGGCGGCACCCGTGAGGCTGCGTATGCCACCCAGAACGAGAGCGATGCCGGCTACTGGGGCGGCAACTATGTGGAGATCGACCAGACCAGTCAGCATATGTGGGTGTACCGCAACGGCCAGCAGGTGGTTTCCTGTGACATGGTCAGCGGCTGCGTGGCCAACAACACCCGCACCCCCAACGGCTGCTTCAAGATCTTTGCCAAGGATCGCAGCCGCTATTTGCAGGGCAGCAATGTCAACGGCAGCCGTTATAAGGCATGGGTGGATTACTTCATGCCCTTCTCCGGCGGCTGCGGCATTCATGATGCCTCCTGGCGTGGCAGCTTTGGCGGCAGCATCTATCTGTACAACGGCAGCCACGGCTGCGTGGGCGTGACCAAGAGCAACGCCAAGAAGATTTTTGACAATGTCAGCGTGGGCACCCATGTGGTGGTCTACGGCGGCATGAGCCCCAACCAGCTGCCCAGCAAGAAGCCCACCCTGAGCTTTGCCCAGAGTGAGTATACCATCGAGGTGGGCCAGACCCTGGATCTGGGCATCACCACCAACTCCGATGGCGCCACCCAGCTGAAGGCCAACAAGGGCGGCATTGTGGAAGTGCTGGACGGCAGAAGCATCCGTGGCGTGGCCGAAGGCACGGTGACCATCACCTGCACCACGGCGGTGACCCCCAACTTCAAGGAAGGCAGCGCCCGGGTGACGGTGCATGTGGTGGCAGCCAAGCCCCAGGAGAGCGCCCAGAGCATCTCGGCCTCGGCCGGAACCACCAGCCTGACCGTGGGCGGCTCTTCCACCCAGATCAGCGTGTCCGGCAATGCCACCAGCCCGGTGTTCAGCAGCGAAAACGGCAATGTCATCCGTGTGGACGGCAGCGGTGTGGTCACTCCCGTGGGTGCCGGTACCGCTAAGGTGTATATCACCTGCCCGGCAGGCAACGGCTACAAGGAAGGCTCCACCAGCATCACCTTCACCGTGTCGGCTCCGGCGGCCAAGGAGCAGAATATTTCGGCCTCCGCCGGAACCACCAGCCTGACCGTGGGCGGTTCCACCACCCAGATCAGCGTGTCCGGCAATGCCACCTCCCCCACCTTCAGCGTGGAGAACGATGGCGTGGTCAGTGTCAGCAGCAGCGGCGTGGTCACCCCCGTGGGCGCAGGCACCACCAAGGTGTATATCACCTGTCCGGCGGGCAGTGGTTATGCGGAAGGGACCACCAGCATCACCTTCACCGTGTCGGCCCAGCAGGAGCAGCACATCAGCGCCTCCGCCACCACCACCGAGCTGACGGTGGGGGGTGCATCGGCGCAGATCAATGTGTCCGGCAATCACACCACGCCCCGGTTTACGGTGAACACCTCCGGTGTGGTGCAGGTCAGTGACAACGGCGTGGTCACACCCGTGGGTGCGGGAACGGTGATCGTCACCATCACCTGTCCGGCGGGCAGCGGCTATAAGGAGGCCCGGACCTCCATCACCTTTACGGTGCGTGGCGCATAAGCCCGACCGGAAGGGACTGCAAATGAAACCAAACAGGCCGTATCGAGTGCGCTCGATATGGCCTGTTTTTGTGCCTGTGGATATGGCTGTGGAACATCGGCAAAGCCAGCCGAGCGAAAAGCAAGCATACGGCGGTTTTCCCGCCGGATTGTGGAAAAACGGGACCCCTCCGCATGCCGAAGCAAACGGAGGGGTTCAAAATCGCAGCAAAGGCACCACGGCTGCACCGCAGGCGGCCCTTGGCGGGACCTGCTGATTTTGCGGTGGTTTTGTTCGCACGGGCGGAACCGCAGGGAAGCTGCGGCATTTTGTGTGGCGCAGGGATGTGCCGCTCCGCCGGATTGGGGACGGGAGAACCTTGCATGGAACCGGAGCAGCGGTTCGGAAAACCGAGGGTCAGCGGAACACCCGCTGCATCCCACGGGCATAGAGGGGGTTGATGTCAAAGCGCACCACATCGCCGGCGGCGCACTTGGCATCGGTGGCATCCAGTGCGGTGGCCATTTCCCCCACACCCCCCAACAGGCGCAGTCGGGAGTCCTGATAGCGCACGGAGCGCAGCGCATTGCGGCGGCGGAACAGCAGCCGCTCCAGCAGGGACTCGTTGTGGGTGAACACGGCACCGAGGCCGTGGTAAATGCCGCAGGAAATGACCGCCACTCGGGTGGGTCGTTTCAGATGGAGCTGCTTCAGACTGCCCACCGTGTGGCCCTTGGGCATCCAGCGGACGGTGTCGATGGTGGCCTCCCCGTGGCAGACGGGGCGCAATCCGTCGCTTTTGCGATGAGGGCAAAGGCCCAAAAAGGCGCTGCCCACCCGAACGGCATCCAGCTGTACGCCCTCCGAGTGCATCAGGGCATCCGAGTCGGCGGCATGGGTGATTCCGGTGTCCAGTCCGGCCCGGTGAAGGGTGTCCAGCGAATTCTGGAACAGGGTCATCTGGGCATTTACATCGCCGCTAAGGGCGGAAAGCTGGGTGTATGTGCCGGAAATGACAATGTTGGACAGGTAGGAGTAGATGGAGAGGAGCTTTTCCGGCTCCGAGGGCAGAAATCCGCCCATACCGGTGCCGGTGTCGATGAGGATATGGGCCACCGCCACGGTGCTGCGCTCCTCGGCCAAGGCGTTGAGGGCCATTCCGGTTTCATAGGAGCCGATGGTGCAGACCACACCCAGATCCAGCAGGGCCTCCAGCTCCTCCGGGTCTGTGGTGGAGCGGAGCATGAGGATCTCTTCGTCCACAAAGCCGGCCTGGCGGAGGGCACGGGCATCGGCCACATCGTTGACGGCGAAATGGCGGATGCCGTCATCCCGAAGCAGACGGGCCAGAGGGATGAGTCCGGCTCCGTAGCCGTCGGCGGTCAGGACCGCATAGATGACGGCCTTTCCGGCACGCTTTTTCACGGTGTTGATGTTGTGCTTGATGGCAGCACGGTCAAAGACAAGCTGGAGCATATGCTTGGCTCCTTTCGAATGAAAAAGGTTGGTGTTTCGAATCTTTACTGCCCCTATTATATACACCGTTCCGCCGGTTTGCAAGGTCGGATTGCCGGGAAAAGTGACGGGAAAACCTTGTATGGCACGGGAAAAAATGATATACTGAAATATCAAACTAAAATAGGAAAATGGTGGCATTTTTGCCCCGAAAACCCACGCTTGGGAGGAATCAAATTTGGAACGAAAAAATATCGTCGTGCCGCCGGAGGCGCTGGAGGAACAGATGGAATACTGCCGCCGTGTGCGTGGCTTTCACACACCGGAGGACCATCCGCTGGCGTTTGTGGACACCTATGGCTGTCAGCAGAATGAAGCGGACTCGGAGCAGATCCGGGGCTTGCTGCAGGAAATGGGCTACGATTTCACCGAGGAGGAATCGGAGGCGGATGTCATCGTCATCAACACCTGCGCCGTGCGGGAACACGCCGAGATGCGTGTGCTGGGCAATGTGGGTGCGTTGACCCACACCAAGAAGAAAAAGCCCGATCAGGTCATCTGCCTGTGCGGGAGCGCCATGCAGGAGCCGCATATGGCGGAGAAGATCCGGCGCTCCTTCCGCCATGTGGATCTGGTCTTTGGCCCTCATGTGCTTTGGAAGTTCCCCCAGTTCCTTTTTGAGGTGCTGACCCGGAAAAAGCGGGTGTTCTCCACCGATCCCTGCGACGGCAATATCGTCGAAGGCCTGCCGGTGGTCCGTCAGGGCAAGCTGAAGGCCTGGGTGTCCATTATGTACGGCTGCAATAACTTCTGCTCCTATTGCATCGTGCCCTATGTCCGGGGCCGGGAGCGCAGCCGGGACCCCCAGCGGATTTTGAACGAGGTGCGCCAGCTGGTGGAGGAAGGCTACAAGGATATTACGCTGCTGGGTCAGAATGTGAACTCCTACGGCAAGGATCTGGGGCTGAACATGGATTTCGCCGACCTGCTGAAGGCCTGCAACGACATCCCCGGCGAGTTCCTGCTGCGGTTTATGACCTCGCATCCTAAGGATGCCACCCAGAAGCTGTTTGAGACCATGGCCTCCTGCGAAAAGGTGGCGGCAGTGCTCCATCTGCCGGTGCAGGCCGGCAACGACCGCATCCTGAAGGTGATGAACCGCAACTACACTCGGGCCGATTATCTGGACAAGATCCGCCGGCTGCGGGCGCTTATTCCGGACATCGTTCTGACCAGCGACATCATTGTGGGCTTCCCGGGCGAAACCACCGAGGAATTTGAGGACACCCTCTCCCTCATCGAGGAAGTGGGGTATGACTCCCTGTTCACCTTTATCTACTCCCGACGGGAGGGCACTCCGGCGGCGAAGATGCCGGATGTGCTGACCAAGGAGGAGATCAGCGCCAACTTCCAGCGTCTGGTGGCGCGGCAGAACGAGATCAGTGCGGAAAAGCATGCCGCTTATGTGGGCAAGACCGTTCGGGTGCTGGTGGACGGCACCGCCGACGATGCGGAATATCCCCTGACCGCCCGTACCGACGGCGGCCGCTTGGTGCATTTGAAGGGCGGGGAGGAGCTGGTGGGCAGCTTCCACCCCTGCAAGATCACCCACGCGTCCAATTGGACGCTGTTCGGCGAAATCGCCGCAGAGAAAGAGGGCTGTTGAGCATGGGCAAGCAGAAAAAGAAGAAAAAGGGCAAAACACCCTTTCATGCGCCCAAACGGATGGGAGAAAAAACCCCGATCCTGATGACCCCTCTGCTGTGGACCATGTCCGCCGTGTCCATTGCGCTGCAGCTGTTTTTGACCGGATTTGCCATCTTTGCGGCCACCAAATGGGTGCCCATGGGGGTGGAAGGTCCCTTTGGGATGAATGCGGGCTATGTGCCGCTGATCCTGCCGGTGGTGATGTGGGTGCTGACACTGGTGAGCCGCATCGGCATCAAGAGTCTGCCGCTGGATATGTGGCGGATGCCGGTGGAGGTCCGGGAAGGAATGTTCCGCTGCGGCAGCTGGCTGCTGAAGCTGGTGACGCTGCTGCTGGAGCTGGAATGCACGGCGGTGTTCCTCTATGTGGATGTGTGCCTTTATGTGGGCACGGCACCGCTGGATGCGGTGATGCTGGTGTGGCTGGCCGCACTGGCCATGAGCGTCTATCTGCCCTGCCGCTATGCCGGCAAGCTGGGCCGGGGCGAAGTGACCTGGACCAAGGGCGTGGACCCGGAAGGCAAGTGAACTTGCGTAATCTGAACAAGGAAGAGGGGTGGGTCTGATGGCAAAGGAAAAAGAAATGACCCCCATGCGAAAACAATATCTGGAATTGAAGGCACAGTATCCGGACTGCCTGCTCTTCTTCCGGTTGGGCGACTTTTACGAAATGTTTGACGAGGATGCCCGCACGGCGTCCCGGGAGCTGGATCTGACGCTGACCACCCGGGATCGGGGCAAGCCCAAGGAGGAGCAGACCCCCATGTGCGGGGTGCCCTTCCACAGTTATCAATCTTATATGGCCCGTCTGATTGCCAAGGGCTACAAGGTGGCCATCTGCGAGCAGACGGAGGACCCGGCCACGGCCAAGGGTCTGGTGAGCCGGGACATCATCCGGGTGGTCACCCCCGGCACCGTCACCGACGATTCCATGCTGACCCCGGGGCAGAGCAACTACATCTGCGCCGTGGCGGCGGATGATACCGGCGTGGGCGTGTGCTTTTGCGATGTGTCCACCGGTGAGGCGGAGGCCACCTCCTTCTCGGATGAGGAGGCGGTGGATCATGTCATCAATGAGCTGGGCCGCTTCTGCCCTCGGGAGGCGGTGCTGTCACCCGAAGCGGCGGCCATTCCGGAGCTGACGGAGATGCTGACCAAGCGGCTGGGCTGCTGCTGGCAGGATGGGGGCGAGACCCGATTCCTGCCGCAGGTGGCCATGGAACTGACCCGAAAGCAGTTTCCGCAGGCGGCGGACCTTAGCGTGGTGGCCTATCGGGCCGTGGGCGGTGTGCTGAACTACCTCTACGAGACCCAAAAGACCGATCTTAGCTATATGGCCTCCCTGCGTCACTATGAGAGCGACCGCTTTTTGGAGCTGGACCTCACCGCCCGGCGCAATCTGGAGTTGACGGAGACCCTGCGGGGCGGCGAGAAGAAGGGCAGCCTGCTGTGGGTGCTGGACAAGACCCGCACTGCCATGGGCGCCCGCATGATGCGCAGCTGGATCGAGCGTCCGCTGGTGTCCCCCACGGCCATTCGCCGCCGCCATGCCGGTGTGGAGGAACTGGTGGAGCACACGCCGGAGCGGGAAGAGCTGCGGCTGTGCCTGCGGGAGATCACCGACTTGGAGCGGCTGATCGGCCGAGTGGTGTATGGCTCCGCCAATGCCCGGGATCTGGTGGCATTGGCCACGGGTCTGGGCAAGATCCCCCAGCTGCGGGCCCTCACCGAGGGACTGCAAAGCCCCATTCTGGTGGAGGTGCGGCAGGGTCTGGACGATTTGGAACCCCTGCGGACCGAACTGGAGCGGGGGTTGGTAGATGAGCCGCCCCTGACCGTCCGGGAGGGCGGCATGATCCGGCCGGGCTATCACCCCGATGTGGATGAGCTGCGGACCATTCAGTCCGGCGGTCGGGAACTGGTGGCCGCCATGGAAGCCCGGGTCAAGGAAGAGTGCGGCATCCGCAACCTGAAGGTGAGCTACAATAAGGTCTTCGGCTACTACATCGAGGTGGCCAAAAGTCAGGCGGAGCTGGTGCCGGAGCATTGGGTCCGGAAGCAGACCACCGTCAACTCCGAGCGTTACATCAACGAGGAGCTGAAGGAACTGGAGCACACCATCTTCTCCGCCGGAGACAAGAGCAAGGCACTGGAATACCAGCTGTTCACCGTGCTGCGGGATCAGGCGGCAGAGCAGATGTCCGCCGTGCAGGCCACGGCCCGTGCGGTGGCCAAGCTGGATGTGCTGTGCAGCTTTGCGGCGGTGGCGGTCAAGCAGCATTATGTCCGCCCGCTGGTGGATGAATCCGGAATCATTGACATCAAGGAGGGCCGCCATCCCGTGGTGGAGCAGGTGCTCAAGGATGCGTGGTTTGTCCCTAACGATACCTACATGGACGGCAAAGAGGACACGCTGTCCATTATCACCGGCCCCAATATGGCCGGTAAGTCCACCTATATGCGGCAGGTGGCCCTCATCTGCCTGATGGCACAGGCCGGCTCCTTCGTTCCGGCGGCCGGCGCCCATCTGGGTGTGGTGGATCGGGTGTTCACCCGCATCGGTGCCAGCGACGATCTGGCCTCCGGTGCCTCTACCTTCATGGTGGAGATGAACGAGGTGGCGGAGATCCTCAAGCACGCCACCAAGCACAGCCTGCTCATTTTGGATGAGATCGGCCGAGGCACCTCCACCTATGACGGCATGAGCATTGCCCGGGCGGTACTGGAGTACTGTGCCGGAAAGAAACTGGGGGCAAAGACCCTGTTTGCAACCCATTACCATGAGCTGACCGTCCTGGAAGGGCAGCTGCCCGGCGTGAAAAATTACAATATCGCCGCCAAAAAGAAACAGGACGACATTATTTTTCTGCGGAAGATCGTCCGGGGCGGAGCGGATCAGTCCTACGGCATCGAAGTGGCCAAGCTGGCCGGTGTGCCGGAGCCGGTCATCCGCCGTGCCCGCACCATTCTGGAGGAACTGGAACGGGGCGAGGCTCCGGTGCCTCGGCCCAAGGCTGCGGCGGAGGAGCCGGAGGAGGCCCAGGTGTCGCTGCTGGATCTGGGCAGCGTAGAGGTGGCCCGTCAGCTGCGGGAGCTGGATCTGAACACCCTCTCCCCCATCGAGGCCATGAATCTGCTTTTTGAACTGAAACGAAAACTGCAATAACCCAAATGGACCCGGAAAAGAGGTTGAACCTATGCCCAAAATCGTACAACTGGACCCCCATGTGGCCGATCTGATCGCCGCCGGAGAGGTGGTGGAGCGGCCGGCCAGCGTGGTGAAGGAATTGACGGAAAACGCCATTGATGCCGGTGCCACTTCGGTGACGGTGGAGATCCAGCGGGGCGGCATGAGCTATATCCGTGTGGCGGATAACGGCTGCGGCATCGCTCCGGAGGACTGTCTGACCGCCTTTTTGCGCCATGCCACCAGCAAGATCCGCACCGAGTACGATTTGGAGGCCATCGGAACCTTGGGCTTCCGAGGCGAAGCCTTGGCGGCCATTGCTGCGGTCAGCCGGGTGGAGCTGATGACCAGCACGGCCGATGCTCCGTCCGGCACCTCCTTGGTGCTGGAGGCCGGTGTGGTCCGGGAGCGGGGCGAGGTGGGCTGCCCCAGAGGAACCACCTTCATTGTTCGGGATTTGTTCTTCAACACGCCGGCCCGCCAGAAATTTATGAAAAAGGACTCGGCAGAGGGCAGCGCCGTGTTCGCCGTGGTGCAGCACGCCGCCTTGTCCCATCCCGAGGTGTCCTTCCGGTTCCTTCGGGAGGGGCGGGAGGAGCTGTTCACCTCCGGTGACGGCAGCCTGAAAAATGCCGTCTATGCGGTGCTGGGCCGAGAGGTGGCTCTGGGTCTGATCCCCTGCCGGGGCAGCGGAGAGGAGATCCAGGTGGAGGGCTTCGTGTCCAAGCCGGTGTGCTGCCGGGGCAGCCGTGCGGGCCAGTTCTTCTTTGTGAACGGCCGCTATGTGAAGTCCCGCACCATGCAGGCTGCGTTGGAGCAGGCCTATGCCAACCGGAAGATGGTGGGCAAGTTCCCTTCCTGCGTGCTGCACCTCGCCACCCGTCTGTCCGGCGTGGATGTGAATGTGCATCCCACCAAAACGGAAGTGAAATTCACCAGTGAAAAGCGGCTGTTTGATGCCGTGTACTATGCGGCCATGGCCACCTTGGATGCCCAGGCGGACACCCCTAAGGCGGTGCTGGAGGCGAAGAAGCCGGAGCCGGCGGTGGAAAAACACGACCATGTGACCCCAAACCAGACCTTTTTCCGCACCCTGTCTGCCCGACAGTTCCGCAATGAGCTGCGGAGTGAGGGAGCGGCGGAGTACCATGCGGCCGGTCGCCGACCGGAGTCCCGCACCCCCATTGCACCTGCGACCATTCGCCCCATGTCCGCCGAGCCGGAGCGTCCGGCCCCGCAGCGGGAGGTTCCGGACGCCGTGCAGCAGACTCCGCTCCATCCTTCCACGGCGCCGACGGTGGAATCGGCAGCCGTAAGCCGCACGGCCCCACCGGCGGCGGAGAATGTCGCACCGATGGCCGGAAGAGAGCCGGAACCGGCACAGCCCCGGCTCCGACCCACCTTGGCCGCCGCCGAGGAACCGGCTGCCCCCGTTGCGATGGAGCCCCCTGCGGGCCCCACGGGGAAGGAGCCTCCGGTTCGGTCCGAAGAGGCGGCAGCACCCCTGTTTGTGGAATGCGCACCGCAGGAGGCGGCGGAAACGGAAGGGGCGCCTTCGCTGGATGTGCCTGCGGAGGAATCGTTTGCTCCGGCGGAGCTGGTGGTCCCTCAAGGGGAGGGGACAGCGGAGCCGGCAAGGGAGGATGCGCCGGATGCACCCGACTGGCGCATGGTCGGAGAGGTGCTGAACACCTATATCATCGTGGAGCGGGGCGAAGAGGTCTGGTTCATTGACAAGCACGCTGCCCATGAGCGGCTGAACTTCGATCGGCTCAAGGCCATGCACCACCGTCCCATGGGACAGCTGCTGCTGACCCCCCAGGTGCTCCGTCCGGAGCCGGAGGAGCGGGAGATCCTGTTGGAACACCTGCCCTTGCTGAAGGAATTTGCCTTTGAGGTGGAGGATTTCGGCGGTGGAAGTCTGCTGGTGCGGGAGTGTCCGGACTATGTGGGACAGGATCAGATCGAATCGGTGCTGGAGGACATCGCCAGCCGACTGCTGACCACCGGCACGGCGGACCCGGATGCCGCACGGGATGAGGTACTCCATTCCATGGCCTGCAAGGCCGCCATCAAGGGCGGCTGGACCAGCGGACGGGAGGAACTGGAAACCCTCTGCCGGGCGGTGATGTCGGATCAGATCCGCCACTGCCCCCACGGACGGCCGGTGGCCGTCCAGCTGACCCGCAAGGAACTGGAAAAGCAGTTCAAGCGGGCTTGATGACAAACCAAAGGAAGTGAAGGTATGGCCCCGCAGGTGATTTGTGTGGTGGGACCCACCGCATCGGGAAAAACAGCGCTGGGCGTATGGCTGGCGCAGCAATACAACGGCGAAGTGGTGAGCTTCGACTCCATGCAGATCTATCGGGGCATGGATATTGGCACGGCAAAGCCTACGGAGGAAGAAATGCAGGGCATTCCCCACCACATGATCGATGTGGTGGAACCGGAGGAGGATTTTTCCGTGCAGACCTACCGCACCATGGCCACGCCCATCGTGGAGGAGATTTTGGCCCGTGGAAAGCGCCCCATTCTGGTGGGCGGCACCGGACTGTATCTGGATGCGCTGCTCCGGGGCCACGATTTTGCCGTCCGCAGCACCGGATGGCGGGACACCCTCACCGCCCGGTATGAAGCGGAGGGGATCGGCCCGCTGTGGCAGGAGCTGGAGCAGGTGGATCCGGAGGCGGCGCTGCGGTTGTCCCCCAACGATGCCAAACGGGTCATCCGGGCCTTGGAGGTCTGGCACGAAACCGGAAAAACCATCTCCCAGCACAATCGGGAGACCCAAGCGGTGCCCGACCGCTTTACGGCGCTGAAATTGGGGCTCAATTTTGAGCAGCGGTCGGACCTTTGGGCACGCATTGACCGTCGGGTGGATGAAATGGTTCGGCAGGGGCTGGTGCAGGAGGTGCAGCAGCTGCTGCACCGAGGGATTTCCCCCCGCTGCACGGCCATGCAGGCCATCGGCTATAAAGAGCTGACCCGTGCCGTACAGGGCGAGGAGCCGTTGGAGCCGGCGCTGGAGGAGGTCAAGCTGCGGTCCCGGCAGTATGCCAAGCGGCAGCTGACCTGGTTCCGGCGGGATGCCCAAACAAAGTGGTTTTCTCACCCAAGTCCGGTGTCCATGGAGGCACTGCGACGCTTTGCGACAGAAAAAGTGACAGAAGCTGGAATACAATGACCCGGGGACAAGCCAGACCCGGGTGCGTCCTCAAATTAGAAAAAGGATGTGTTCCAGTATGGCAAAAGAAACGAATCATCTTCAGGATATATTCCTGACCCGACTGTATCGTTCTCACACGCCGGTGACCCTGTTTTTGATGAATGGGTACCAGCTGCGGGGCGTGGTGACCGGGTTTGATGCCTTTGTGGTGGTGCTTACCAGCGAGGGCAGACAGCAGGTCATCTACAAGCACGCAATCTCCACCATTGCGCCGGAGCGTCCGGTGCCGCTGCGGGACGAGGAGAACTAAGTCGGGCGCAATTTCCCCCTGAAAGGAATCGAAACACATGAAACAGGGCACCTTGATCCTTCGTATACTGATTGGCGTGTTGTTTGCAGGCATTTTGGCCTACTTCGGCATCTATTTTTGGAATTCCTTCACCGCCAACACCGGCACTGCCACCCTGTACACCTACACCGCCGAGGAGCGGGTCACCAGCCGGGGCTACTTCTTCCGAGACGAGACCGTGCTGTCCCAGCAGTCGGAGACGGCCGAACTGCTCTGCGCCGAGGGCGAGAAGGTGGGCAAGGGCGATGTGGTGGTGCGTATCTACTCCTCTGCGCAGGATTATCAGGTGCAGAAGGAACTGGATGAGGCCAAGGCCGAGCTCCACAGCCTCAATTACATTATGAGCCGCACCGGCGAAGCCGGGGACACCATGGAGCTGGACGAGGATATTGTGAATACATTCACCTCCCTCCAGTCCATGGCCTCCTCCGGCGCACTGACCAACCTGCGCAATGAGGCCAACGAGCTGCGCAGCCTGATTTTCCGGCGGGACTACACCTACAACGGTGCAGACACCCTCAATCAGCGCATTGCCGAGGCACAGGCCCGTGTGGACGAGCTGTCGGCCAAGGCAGGCTCGGCCTACGAGAGCGTCACCGCGCCGGAATCCGGTCTGTATTCCGCCCGTGTGGACGGCTATGAGGGCAGCATGACGCTGTCGGCCTTGGAGGGCATCACCCCCTCGGTGCTGACGGAACTGGCCGGAGCGCCGGCCGCCGTGGATGAGACCGCACTGGGCAAGATCATCACCAACACCGGGTGGTATTTTGCCTGCAACCTTAGCACCTCTGAGGTGAAGAACATCCACACCGACGGACGGGTGAGCCTGCGCTTTGCCGACTCTGCCCGGACGTATTCCGCACTGGTGCAGTCCATCAGCGAGGAAGAAAACGACATGGTCACCGTGGTGTTCCAGTCCAAGGACTATGCTCCGCAGTTGGCGGGACTCCGCAACCAGACGGTGGAGATCATTACCGGCAGCGCCACCGGCTTCCGTGTGCCCAAGCGGGCCGTCCGTGTGGACGAGCAGGGACAGCTGGGGCTGTACCGCATCAGCGGCGCACAGGCACGCTGGGTGCCGGTGCAGATCCTCTGGGAAGAGGAGGAGTATTACATCCTGAAGCAGGCCCCCAAGGTGGACGAGGAGGGCAATCCGGCGGAGGAGACCCAGTATGAAAAGGCGACCCGGCTGCGGGAGGGCAACACCGTGATCGTGACGGGTGACCACCTGTATGACGGAAAGGTGGTGCAGTGACATGGAACTGGAAGAGCGCATTGCTGCCGTCAAGGAGCAGATCGCTGCGGCGGCCCGGGCGGCCGGACGGAATCCGGAGGAGATCACGCTGTGCGCCGCCACCAAGGTGCAAAGTGAGGACACCATCCGCCGTGCCATTGCCGCCGGAATCGGTGTGTGCGGCGAAAACCGGGTGCAGGAGCTGAATGCGCATCTGGAGGAAGGGGCCTATCAGGGAGCGGAGGTCCACTTCATCGGCCATTTGCAGCGCAACAAAGTGAAATATGTGGTGGGACGGGTGTCCCTGATCCAGTCCGTTGCCGGAGAGGAGCTGCTCGCCCTCATTGAAAAGCAGGCGGCAAAGCTGGGCATCGTACAGGATATTCTGATTGAAGTCAACATCGGCGCCGAGGAAACCAAGAGCGGCGCCACCCCGGAGCAGGCACATCATCTGGCCGAACTGGCCGGGCAAATGGAGCATATCCGGCTTCGGGGTTTGATGGCAATCCCTCCTGCGGCAGCGCAAGAGGGAGAAAATCGGAGATTTTTTGCCGAAATGCGTCGACTTTTTGTTGACATGGCAGGGAAGAAGTACGATAATGAGAGTACTATGGACATATTGTCCATGGGTATGAGCAGAGACTTTGGCGATGCCATTGCCGAAGGCGCCACGCTTGTGCGGATCGGGACCGGCCTGTTCGGCCCCCGACCGGCCAACCGTGCCCAAGGCTGAGGGCATCACGCTGACAATAAGGAGGAGTCATACAATGGGACTCATGGATGAACTGAGAAGACTGGCCCGCCCCTATGAGGATGAGGACGATTACGAAGAAGAACTGGAAGAGGAGACCCCGGTGGCAGAGGAGCCCGCCCGCCGTTCCCGCCGCTCCAAGGACGAGCGGGAGATCCGTGAGGTGAGCGAGTCCGGCAGCTGGGAGCCTCGGGAGAAGAGCACCCGCTCCTACCGTTCTCCTTACGACACCACGGCCCGTCGTTCCGATAAGGTGGTCAACATCAATGCAACCACCCAGCTGCAGGTCGTTCTGGTCAAGCCGGAGAAGTTTGAAAACGCCTCCGACATCGCCGACCATCTGCGGGAGGGGCGCACGGTGGTGATGAACCTGGAGTCCACCAACAAGGACATTGCCCGCCGACTGATCGATTTCCTGTCCGGTGTGGCCTATGCACTGGAGGGCAAGATCAAGAAGATCAGCGCCGCCACCTACATCATCACCCCCTTCAATGTGGACATCATTGGGGACCTCATTGATGAGCTGGAGAACAACGGCCTCTATTTCTAACCAAATGCGCTGCGGTCTGTGCCGCAGCTCCACCCAATACAGAAACAAACGAACTAAAGGGGGATTTTTGCTATGCTGACTCCGCAGGAAGTGGAAGAGCGGGTATTTCCGAAGGCCAAAAAGGGCGGTTATGACATGCAGGATGTGGATAACTTCCTGGATGAACTGACGGAAGATTACACCGAGCTGTATAAAGAAAACGCTGTGCTCAAGCGCAAAATGAAGGTGCTTGCGGACAAGATCACCGAGTATCAGGAGACCGAGGGCGCCATGCGTGCCACGCTGCTGACGGCCCAGAAGATGGCCAACGACATGGTGGAGGAAGCCAAGGCAAAGCGCACCCAGATGCTGGAAGAGGCCGAAAACATCGTCAAGGCCCGCACCGCTGACCTTAGCAATCTGGTGGCCGAGGAGCAGGCCCGGCTCAAGAGTGCCAAGGCCTCTGTGGCCGAGCTGGTGTCCACCATCCGTGAGCTGCTGGCCCACGAGCAGGAGTTTCTGGACAGCCTGCCTGAGACAGAGGTGGAGGAAGAGGAAGTGTTGGAGGTTGAGGACGCTGAGGACGCTGTGATCAGCGAGATCGGCGACTCCATCTCCCGTATGCTGAGCCAGAGCGCCGAGGAGCAGGCCGCCGAGACCGAAGTGGTGGAAGAAACCACGGTGGAGGTCGAAGAGACCGTTGAGGAAGTGCAGCCCGAGGCCAAGCCGGAGGAGGAGTCCGAGGAGGATGCCCCCACCCGCCGCTTGGATCTGAGTGAGCTGCGGTTCGGCCGTAATTACGAAATCAAGTAAAGCAGATCCGAACCCTGCGGGGGAACGCCCTGTTTTGTTACAAGAACCAACACAGCTGTCACAGCGTCCGAGCCTTCGGCGCTGTGACATTTGTCAGAGAGGAAGATTACTACGGACTACAATAAGACGATCAACCTGCCCCAGACCGACTTCCCCATGCGTGCGGCTCTGGCGAAGCGGGAACCGGGCATGCTGGAGGACTTCCAGCGCAAGGATATTTACCGTAAGCTCATGGCACGCAACGACGGCAAGCCCAAGTTCGTGCTGCATGACGGACCTCCCTATGCCAATGGCGACATTCACATCGGCCACGCACTGAACAAGATCCTGAAGGACTTTATTGTCCGTTACAAGAATATGACCGGCTATCAGGCCCCCTACATCCCCGGCTGGGATACCCACGGTATGCCCATCGAGACCGCCATCCAGAAGCAGGGCGTCAAGCGCAGCGAGATGCCCGTGCCGGAGTTCCGGGACAAGTGCCGTGCCTTCGCCGAGGAGCAGATCGACCGCCAGAGAGAGGGCTTCAAGCGCCTGGGCGTCATTGGCGACTGGGATCACCCCTACATCACCCTGCGTCCGGAATTTGAGGCCCGTCAGGTGGAGGTGTTCGGAGCCATGGCCAACAAGGGCCTGATTTATCAGGGCCTGAAGCCCACCTACTGGTGCCCCACTTGCGAGACCGCTCTGGCTGAGGCCGAGGTGGAGTATGCCGACGATCCCGTCACCACCATCTTCGTCAAGTTCCCTGTGAACAACGATCTGGGCAAGCTGGGTCAGTTCGGCGATGTGAGCAAGATGTTCTTCGTCATCTGGACCACCACCACCTGGACCCTGCCCGGCAATATGGCCATCTGCCTGAACCCGGCTTTGGAGTACGCTCTGGTGAAGGTGGCGTCCGGCGAGATCTACATCATGGCCTCCGAGCTGGTGGACAGCGTCATGAAGCAGAGCGGCATTGCCGAGTATGAGACCGTCGGAACCCTGTTCGGTGACGAGTTCGAGCGGATGACCGCCCGTCATCCCTTCATGGATCGGGATTCTCTGGTCATTCTGGGCGACCATGTCACGCTGGATGCCGGTTCCGGCTGCGTCCACACCGCTCCTTCCTTCGGTCTGGACGACTTCTATGCCTGCCAGCGCTACCCCGAGATCCCCACCGACATCACCATGGAGGTCTCCGTGGATGCACAGGGCAACCTGAACGAGTTTGCCGGCCCCTATCAGGGTCTGTCCGTCCAGAAGGCGCATCCCGTCATTTTTGCCGATCTGGTGCAGGGCGGCTACATCCTGTCCTCCGCGGACATCGTCCACAGCTATCCCCATTGCTGGCGCTGCAAGCAGCCGGTCATCTACCGTGCCACCCAGCAGTGGTTTGCCAGCGTGGACGGCATCAAGGATGAGGCCATCCGTGCCTGCGAAAACATCACTTGGAAGCCCGAGTGGGGCAAGGAGCGCATGATCTCCATGATTCGGGAGCGTTCCGATTGGTGCATTTCCCGTCAGCGCACTTGGGGTGTGCCCATTCCCATGTTCTACTGCACCGACTGCGGCAAGCCCTTCTGCACCCCCGAGTCCATCGACAAGGTGAGCGGGATCTTTGCGGCCGAAGGGTCCAACGCATGGTGGGCCAAGGAGGCCTCCGAGCTGATGCCCGAGGGCAGCCAGTGTGCGTGCGGCTGCACCTCCTTCCGCAAGGAAACCGATATTCTGGATGTCTGGTTCGACTCCGGCTCCACTTGGTCTGCCGTGTGCGACAGCCGTCCCGAGCTGCAGTTCCCTGCGGACCTCTATCTGGAAGGCGGCGACCAGTATCGCGGCTGGTTCCAGTCCTCCATGCTGACCAGCATTGCCTCCACCGGCAAGGCCCCCTACAAGCGCATCATTACCCACGGCTGGACCGTTGACGGTCAGGGCAAGGTCATGCATAAGTCTCTGGGCAACGCCATCAGCCCTCAGGACACCATTCAGGAGTACGGCGCCGATATTCTGCGCCTGTGGGTGTCCTCTGCGGACTACACGCAGGATATGCGCCTGTCCAAGGAAATCCAGAAGCAGCTGGCGGATGCCTACCTCAAGATCCGCAACACCGGCCGCTACATTCTGGGCAACCTGAACGGCTTTGACCCCAACCAGCACCGAGTCCCTGTGGCAGAGATGGTGGAGCTGGACCAGTGGGCCGTCAGCCGCTGCAATGCTCTGATTGCCGAGTGCCGCCGCTGCTATGACAACTACGAGTTCCACGGCGTCTACCGTGCCATCTATAACTTCTGCGTGGTGGAGATGTCCAACTTCTATCTGGACATCATCAAGGACCGCCTGTATTGCGAGGACACGGATTCTGTCCTGCGCCGCAGCGCACAGAGCGCCATGTACTTCATTCTGGACAGCATGATCCGTCTGCTGGCTCCCATTCTGGCCTTTACCTCCGAGGAAATGTGGGCGGCCATGCCCCATGCCGAGGGCGACGACACCGAGAGTGTCCTCTTCAACGCCATCCCCGAGGTGGACCCCGCTTTGGAGCTGGATGAGGCCAAGAGCGAGCGCTGGGCTCAGATCCTGAACCTGAAGACCGATGTCAACAAGGCGCTGGAGGCTGTCCGTGCCGAGAAGATCGTCAAGAAGTCCACCGATGCCAAGCTGACGCTGTACTTCAACGACGAGGCTTGGGAGAAGTTCCAGCCCCTGAAGGATCTGGACTTCGCCACCCTGTTCATCGTCTCCGAGGTGGACTTTGTCCACGGCGAGGGCGAGGGCTGCACCGGCGAGGCCTTCCCCGGCCTGACGGTCAAGGTGGAGATGCACACCGCACCCAAGTGCCCCCGCTGCTGGATGCATCATGCGTCCATCGGTACGGCAGAGGGCCACGAGGAGCTGTGCCCCCGCTGCGCCAAGGTGGTAGCCGGAATGCAGCTGTAAGGCTGCCTGCTGCACCGTCGGCATCCTGTCATAACCCAATTCATCAACCGCCCTTGAGCTGCACGGCAGTTCGGGGGCGGTTTTTTGCGGCGCAAGCACCGAACGGCGGCCAACGGGACCTCCTTCCGCCCCATTGCTTCAAAAGGAAGGCGATGGGCGGACGGCCTGTCCCCTGTGAAGGGGCCGGGCCGTGCAGAGAAGTTCTGTGGAGGGAAGGGGGCGCCGTTGCAGACGAGAGAAAGACTGTGCCGGAACAAACCATGGCTTGTTTCGGTGCCTGCCGCCGCAGAAGGGGCATGGAGCGGACTTTGCGTGGGTGTCGGCAAGGGATGGCGGTGCGAAAAAGAGGGGATTGTGACGCAAATTTGCGCCCAGATGCCGGAGTTGCCGGCGACGGAAGAAGCTGATCTGCCGCTGGGGCCGGTGGCAGGGGCAGGAACCTTGCTCGATCTTGCAAGGATGCCCCGGTTTGTGGCTCCGGTGATGGGGGCCTGCTGTCCCGCAAGCCGCCGCATTTGGCGGATGCGGACAGCGGTTGGGAGGAAATACCCGACGATGCGGCAGCGTCTTTGGGACGGCACAAGTCTGGACAAGCATGACGAACCAACGGTCTATACAGAACAGCGGTGCTGTGTTCCTTGGAACACAGCACCGCTGTTTTTTGGATGTAGTGGGTTGTTCGGATGCCTGCTTGCAGAGGCGGTAATGGCCGACATGGTTGGATGCAGAAGGGGCCTCTGCCTTGTGTCGGTGCCGAAGGAGGACGGATGGGAGAGAGGCCGTCCTCCGAGATATGGCCGGGCATGGAGTACACCAAGGCGGACACATGAAAACAAATCTATAAAATAAAAACGCAGCTTTCCTAAGAAAGCTGCGTTTCTGGTGGACGATACAGGATTCGAACCTGTGACCTTCCGCACGTCAAGCGGATGCTCTAGCCAGCTGAGCTAATCGTCCGGCAACAGTGATTATTATAGCGGCAGGAGGGGAAAAAGTCAACCCTTTTTTTGCAAAAAACGAAAAAATTTTTCAAACTTCACGCCCCGTGCAGAACACGGGGCGTGAATGCCTTGCAATTACTTACTTTTTGGAGTCCGAGGGAGCGTTGACAGTGTCCACGGCGGCCAGCGTTTTCTGCAAATCGGCCAGCTTGGTGTAGAAGGTGTCCAAGTTCAGGTCGGGCATTTCGCACTGAGCGTCATACTCCTTGCTCCAATCGGCAATCAGAGCGTTGTAAGTGGTGGAGATGTACTCGTTGGTGACCAGAGGACGGATGTCGTCCAGATTGTCCGGCTCACGCAGCAGGATGAAGTAGCCGTAATCGGTCTCGCCGGTCATGCCCAGCTTGCCGGGCTCCAGAGGCAGGATGCCGTCATAGAAGCCGTCCACCAGACTGTCGTTCTTGGTGTAATGCTGCACCTCACCGGCGGTGTAGCCGCTCTTGTCGTGGGCGGTCTGCTGCTCGGTAAAGGCCTGGCTCAAGGCATCGCCGCTGAGGGCAGACAGCTCCGCCATCACGGCATCGGCCTGGGCCTTCATGTCGGCCTTGCCGGCCTCGTCCAGATCCTTGGTGGGGAACAGGATGCAGCGGGCCCAGACCACACCGTTCTCGTGGATGTAATCCTTCATGTAATCGTTGATCGTGGCATCGGTGGGGGCCTTTTCGCCGCCCTCGCCGAACAGGTGGTCCTGCAGGGTGTTGTAGTAGTAGAAATCCGTGATAAGGGTCTCGTAATCCTTGGCGGTGGTGCTGTAATACATCATGGAATGCTGATAGAAGTCCTCGCCGTGGGTGCGGATCCACTCCGCCTTCTCCTCCTCGGAGAAGTCCTTTTCGTTGATCAGGCCGCCCTGCACATAGGCATTCCAGCGATCCTCACCGTAGAACTTCACATTGTCCTCATAGAGGTTGCCGACCAGAGCGGCGTCCGACTCGGACAGCTCCACACCGGTGTCATGGGCGTGCTTGGCCGCCACGGCATAGTTGAGGGCGGTTTCCAGTCCGAACTGATAGAGGGACTGGCCCACGGTGGTGCTCTCGTCCATGGGGTCGGACATATTCAGGGTAAAACCGAAGTAGTTGGTGTAGTAATAGGTCATGTTGTACTGCTGATAGGCGATCCAATACAGCACTTGAGCGGCAGTGATGTCCCGGTCGCCCACATGGCCGACCACGGTATCCTTCTTGTAGGCGCCGTCGGTCAGATAGCTGACCACATCCTCCACGGCTGCGGGGTCCAGAGTGGTGTTGACCGGATTGGAAGAGGAGCTGCCTCCCCCGGGATTGGAAGCCGTGCCCTTGCCGCAGCCGGCCAGAACCAGAACCAGCGCCAGCATCAGGGCAATCAAACGGGTTTTCTTCATGGATAAAAGTCTCCTTTTCGTGCAAGGTTTTTGTCTTATGCAGGAACTGTGCCATTATAACAGGTTTTGCCGCAAAGTACAAACGAAACCGGTCGAGGCGGTCAATCTTTCAGCTCCAAGTAGGTTTCCACCAGACGGCGGCCCATGCCCAGCACATCCTCGCCGGGCTTCAGCCGGAGGGACAGCAGCGGCTTGTCGCCGGGGGAGAAGAGGATGCGGCCCTTGAAACGGGGGGCAGCCGTCAGGGCGGAAATGGATTTCAGATCCACCTCCGTCAGGGTGAAGGACAGCACCAACCCCTTCTGGCTGATGTCGGTGAAGCCGCACAAAGCGGCACGGGCACGGAGCAGGGCGATGGAAATCAGGTTGTTCACCGCTCTTGGGGGGTCGCCGTAACGATCCACCAGTTCGTCCACCACATCGTCGGCATCCTCTTCGCTGCGGATGCGGGCAATGCGGCGGTAAAGATCCATACGCTGCTCCGGTGAGGCCACATAGCGTTCGGGGATGTTGGCGGACACGGCCAGATCGGCGGCCACCGACTCGGTGCGGGGCACGGCCTCGCCCCGTTCCTCCAGTACGGCCTCCTCCAGCAGCTTCAGATAGAGGTCATAGCCCACACTCATCAGAAAGCCGGACTGCTCCGGACCCAGAATGTTGCCGGCACCTCGGATTTCCAGATCCCGCATGGCGATTTTGAAGCCGGAGCCGAACTCGGCGAATTCCCGGATGGCGGACAGCCGTTTTTCCGCCACTTCCGTCAGCACCTTGCCTCGGCGATAGCAGAGGTAGGCGTAGGCACGGCGGGAGGAACGGCCCACCCGGCCCCGGAGCTGGTGCAGCTGGGCCAGACCCATGTGGTCGGCATCTTCGATGATGAGGGTGTTGGCGTTGGCGATGTCGATGCCGGTTTCGATGATGGTGGTGCAGACCAACACCTGAATTTCGCCGTCCACCATGCGTTCCATCACCCTTGCCAGAGCGTCCTGCGTCATTTTGCCGTGGCCCACCCCGACGGTGACATCCTCGCCCAGCATCCCTTGCAGGAAGGCGGCGGTCTTTTCAATGGTGTCCACCCGATTGTGGAGGTAGAACACCTGACCGCCACGGCCGATTTCCCGGCGGATGGCGTCGCCCAGTACCGACCAGTCGTGTTCCAGCACATAGGTCTGCACCGGCAGCCGGTCCATCGGCGGTTCCTCCAGAGTGGACATATCCCGGATGCCGCTTAGGGCCATGTTCAGGGTGCGGGGAATGGGGGTTGCGGAGAGGGTCAGCACATCCACCTGACGGCTGATCTCCTTCAGACGCTCCTTGTGGGTGACACCGAAGCGCTGCTCCTCGTCCACCACCAGCAGGCCCAGGTTTTTGAACACCACATCCTTTTGCAGCAGGCGATGGGTGCCGATGAGCACATCAATGTAGCCGTCCTCCAAGTCGGCCAGCAGCTGCTTCAGGTGCTTGCCGGTCTGGAAGCGGCTGACAACCGCAATGCGGACGGGATAGCCCTCAAAGCGGCGCAGAGCGGTCTGATAGTGCTGATTGGCCAGCACGGTGGTGGGAACCAATAAGGCAGCCTGTTTGCCTTCCAGTACGCATTTCATGACGGCTCGGAGGGCAACCTCGGTTTTGCCGTAGCCCACATCGCCGCAGAGCAGGCGGTCCATGGGGATGGGCCGCTCCATGTCGGCCTTGATCTCCGCCACACAGCGGAGCTGATCTCCGGTTTCCTCGTACTCGAATTGATCTTCAAATTCCTTCTGCCACGGATCGTCCGGATGGAAGGCGTAGCCCGGCTGCCGCTGCCGCTGGGCATAGAGCTGAATGAGGCCCTTAGCCAGCTCTTTGGTGGCCTTTTTCGTCTTGGCCTTGGCTTTGGCCCAGTCCGTGCCGCCCAGTTTGCTTAGCTTGGTGCGGGTCTCGCCGGTGTCGTCCATGCCGGCACCGATGTATTTGCTGATGAGGTCCAGCTGGGTGGCGGGGACATAGAGGGTGTCCGCTCCGGCATAGGCGATTTTGATATAATCCTTCTCCACTCCGTCCATTTTCATGGTGGTCATTTCCACAAAACGGCCCACGCCGTGCTGTTCGTGGACAACCAGATCCCCCGGAGACAGGTCGGTGAAGGATTGCAGCTTCTGGCGGTTGGACGCCGCCTGCTTTTTGGGGGTCCTGGCCCGTTTGGCGGCCGGATTGGCGGCGCTGCCCTCGGTGAGAATGGCGGTGCCGCCCCATTCGATACCGGCACTTAGGCCGCCCACTGCCAGTACGATCTGGCCCGGCTGCGGAAGAGCGGCGAGATCAAAGTCCAGTGCACACACCACGCCCTGCTCCCGCAGCATATCGCTGAGGGTCTTGCACTGGCCTCGGGTGGAGCAAAGCACCACGGTGGCCATCCCCTGCTTCTGGTGGTGGATCAGATCGGTGACGGCGGTTTCCAGACTGGTGCCGAAGCTGGGCAGCTGTTTGCACAGGATGCTCAAGGTGGAGTGGGGGGGCGCCGGATATTGGCTGATGAGGAAGCTGTCCAGATAAACCACCGGGAATTCCCGGCCCAAATGCTTGCACAGCGGCTCGAAGTCCGCCGACCAGCGGCCGTCCTGGCCCCAGAGCAGACCGGATTCCAGCAGAGCGGTCAGGTCCTCGTCCTGCCGCCAGCGGTAGTTTTTGGCGCTTTCCGCAATGCGGGGAGAGTCGCAGAACAGCAGGATGCTGTCGGGGGAGAGATAATCGGCACCGCAGGCAAACTGGGGATAAATCAGGTCCAGATAGCGGTCAGCGGCGGCAAAGGTGCCCAGCTGTGCAAAGGCCTGTGCATCGGCATCCAGAGTCTGCATCAGCGTGGCATAGGCCGGCAGTGCCCGCCGGCGGTGAGCCAGAGCCACCTTGTCCTTGCGGCGGTCAAGTTCTCCGGCCAGACCCAGCAGACCGCCCTCCGCCATGCGGGGCAGGGTTTCGGCGGCCGGAAGCAGCTCGGCGAGATGGATGTTTTCGATGCGCCGCTGGGTGGACGGGTCAAATATGCCCATGCTGTCCACTTCGTCGCCCCAGAATTCGGCACGGACGGGATTGGCGGCACCGGGGGAGAAAAAGTCCAGAATGCCGCCCCGGACGGCGAACTGACCGGGGCCTTCCACCTGCTCGCACCGGGTATAACCGGCATTGGCCAGCTGCTCACACAGCTGGTTCAGATCCCGCAGATCTCCGGGAGACAGCGTGAAGGAAGCCGCTTCCAGCACCTTGGGAGGCAGGGTGCGCTGCAAAAAGCCCTCCACCGTGGCCACGACCACCGGGGCTTTGCCCTGCTGCATGGCACGAAGCACCCCGATGCGGCGATGCTCCCATTGGTGGGAGACGGAGGCGGCATCGTGGAAGGTGAACTCCCGCCCCGGCAGCTGCAGCACCGGCTGCTCCAACAAGGCAGTGAGGTCCCGGGTCAGACGGGCCGCCTCCACCTCGTCGGCGCAGAGGATGACGATGGGGCGCTGTGCTTCGGCGGCGATGCCGGCGGACAAAAAGGCCCGGTGGACATTGCTGAGGCCGCTGACGGCAATGGGGCAGCGCCCTGCGTCAATGCGCAGCAGCAAGTCGTTGAATTCAGGCAGACGATGCAGGGTTTGCAGGAGCGAATGCATAGAAATCACCTTCCGACAGACTAGAAAAGAATGGTAAATAATGGAAATCGTATGGCGAAAAACACCCGGAGATCCCGAAGGATCTCGGGGGTGTAGCTCGCATGGGTTGAAAAAATCAGCCGTTATAGCGGCTCATGGCCCGATCCAGACCCTGTGCAAAGGCACATTCCAGTGCATCCAGAGCCCGGTCCACGGTGCGGTCGATGACGGCCTGATCCTCCTTGGAGAATTTGCCCAGCACCCAGTCGGCCAGATCATAGTCGGGGTGAGGCTTTTCCCCCACGCCGATCTTCAGGCGGGGAAACTGGTCCGAGTGGAGCTGACCGATGATGGAGCGCAGGCCGTTGTGGCCGCCGGCGGTGCCGGATTTGCGCAGGCGGAGCTTGCCCACCGGCAGGGACACATCGTCGCAGACCACCAGCACCCGCTCCGGCGGGACTTTGTAGAACTGGCAGGCCTCCCGAACGGCTTCGCCGGAGAGGTTCATGTAGGTGGTGGGTTTCATGACCAGCACCTTGGCCCCGCCGAACTCCACCGTGGCGGTGAGGGCCTTGAACTTCAGGCGCTGAATGGGTTTGTGCAGGGTGTCCCCCAGCGCATCGGCCACCTGAAAGCCCACATTGTGGCGGGTGTGGTCATACGAATCGCCGGGATTGCCCAGACAGACCAAGATCCAGTCCAGACCGGCGTGTGTTCCTTTGTTTCCGAAAAGTTGGACGACCATAGGAAAATCTCCTGACAGAAAAGATTGAGATAGCACACAAAGGGGTACTGCACCGGCAGTACCCCTTTCGGATGTGTGATAGAAACTGTTCTTACTGGAACAGGGGAGAGACGGAAGTCTCGTTGAAGATGCGGCTGATGGCCTCGGCAAAGACATCGGCCACATTGACATACTTGATCTTCTCGCAGGTGAGGGCAGCCTCGCTTGCGGGGATGGTGTTCAAGAAGAACACCTCGTTGATGCAGCTCTTGGCAATGCGCTCGACTGCGGGACCGGACAGAACGCCGTGGGAAGCAGCAGCGACCACATCCTTAGCACCGCCGATGGTGACCAGAGCTTCCGCGGCGTGGCACAGGGATCCGCCGGTATCCACCATGTCGTCCAGCAGGATGACATGCTTGCCTTCCACGCTGCCGATGATGTTCATGACCTCGGAGGAGTTGGCCTTCTGACGGCGCTTATCCACGATGGCCATGGGCACATGCAGCTTCTGAGCGAAGGCACGGACACGGGCCACGCTGCCCACATCGGGGGAGACGACCATCACATCGTCCATCACATCGGCGAACTTATTGGCGAAGTAATCGACGAACAGAGGAGCGCCCAGCAGATTGTCCACGGGGATGTCGAAGAAGCCCTGGATCTGGTTGGCGTGCAGGTCCATGGTCAGGACACGGTCGGCACCGGCCTGGGTGATCAGGTTGGCCACCAGCTTGGCGGAGATGGGATCACGGGGCTTGGTCTTGCGGTCCTGACGGGCATAGCCGAAGTAGGGGATGACGGCAGTGATACGGCCGGCGGAGGCACGCTTCAGAGCGTCGATCATGATCAGCAGATCCATCAGGTTGTCGTTGACGGGGATGCAGGTGGACTGGATGACAAACACATCGCTGCCACGAACGGTCTCGTAGATGGAGACAGAGCTCTCACCGTCGGAGAAGGTCTTGACCTCGGAGCTGCCCAGAGGCAGGCCCAGCTTGTCGCAGATCGCCTTCGCCAGCGCAGGGTTGGAGTTGCCACAGAAGATTTTAATGTCTTTGCCGTGGGAAATCATGATGTTAATCCTTCTTTCTCATTTCTTCAGTAGTTTCAGAATGGTTTCTATCTATCACAGCGGCCGGAGCCGCTAAGATCCGGGGGAAATCAGGGCTTTTTCTTGGCCCGATGGCGCTGGACCCAGCCCTCCACATGGACCTGACGGGTCCGGGCGATGGCCAGCGTGTCCGCAGGGACTGTGTCGGTGATGGTGCTGCCGGCGGCGGTGTAGGCCCCGTTTTCCAGCGTGACCGGAGCCACCAGATTGGAATTGCAGCCCACAAACACATCGTCACCTACCGTGGTGCGGCTTTTGACATTGCCGTCGTAGTTGCAGGTGATGCTGCCGCAGCCGAAGTTGCAGCGCTTGCCTACATCGCTGTCCCCCACATAAATGAGGTGGGGCAGCTTGGTGCCTTCCCCAATGACGGCGTTCTTCACCTCAACAAAATCGCCCACCTTGCAGCCGTCCGCCACCTGAGAGCCGGGCCGGACATAAGCGAAGGGACCGATATTGACCCGATTGCCGAACACGGACTCATTGAGCTGGCTGGAATTGACCACGCAGCCTTCGCCCAGGGTGCAGTCCCGAATCATGGTGTCGGGGCCGATCTCACAGTTGGGTCCGATGTGGGTGTGACCACGCAGGATGACATTGGGCAGCAGCACCGTGCCGGGGGCCACGGTAACGGTGGGGTCCAGATAGATGCTCTGGGGATCAAAGACCCGCACCCCCTGCTGACTGAGCAGCTCCGCCCGCTCCAGACGGCCCAGATACTGGGCGGAATCAAAGCTGGACGGGTCGGACAGAGGGATGGCAAAGGGGGATTCGTCCATCAGAGGGGCGAACACCTCGCCGCCGTACAGATCGGCGCTGCCGTGAATGGCAGAGGCGGGGATGCGCTGCACGCCGATGGGGGCATCCTCTTGGGGCAGGGTGGGCAGCTGGGTCAGCAGAGCCGCACCGGCCACACTGAGCCAAACGGGCTCCGTGATGGAGATGACCTCGTCCGTATCCTCCGCAGCGAAGGCCGCCACGGCGGCATCCAAAGCGGGATCTTCCAGACAGCAGACCCGGGTCCCTTCCGGAAAACAAGCGGCCGCTTCAGCGAGCCACGCATGGGGGGTAAGCAGCAAAAAACGCTCCACACCGGCTTCCTGCAAGGCACGGACCAGCCATGCGGCGGCCGGGGAAAACAGCAGGGGACGAAGCAAGAGCGGGAAAGAATCAGAGTGATCGTCAGGAGGGGCGATCCGAATGATGGCACGAGTGGAATGCAAAGAAATCACACCTTCCATATCGAGATGATTATCCAAGGCTATTATAGCAGACAGGAACCGGAAAAGCATCAAAAATAGGAAATTTTTTGAGGTTTGGAGAAGTTGACGATTCCCGGGGGCTTTTGTTGGAGATTTTTGCAAAAATAGTGGAAAAAGGAGGGGGACGCTGGAAAACATAGGAAATGAAACGGACCGGTTGGCCGCACAGGCAGCCAACCGGTCCGTTCGGAATTCAGATGAGGCAAACGACGCTCCAGATCAGACTGGCGGTCAGTGCGCCCAAGGCGGTCCATTTGACGGGGGAGGGGATGCGCTCTCGGGAGGAGGGGGCCTTCACCCGGCGGAGATAGCCGGCAGCCACCTGCCTTGCCTCGGAGAGTACCTGCTCATCGGTGACCCCGTTCGGATGCAGCACATCTTCCCGCAGGAAAAAGATGGCCTGTTCGAAAAACCGAGGGTCGGGCGCACGGACTACGATCACCCGTCTGGAGATCCCTTTCACCATGGGAAATCACTTCCTTTCCGCATATCAGTATGGACGGGAACCGAGAGGAATATAACCGTGATTCAGACGGCTCCGGCACCCGGAGCGCCGATGCAGAGCACAATGGCGGTGCGGTCGTCCGAGGCATCCGTTTCCGGCCCCAGCAGGGCGGCGGCCAGCTCCCGAGGCGAGCTGCCATGCCAGTGGCGGATGGCATCCCGCAGGGCGGAATCGTCGCTGCCGTCGGTCACACCGTCGCTGACCAGCACGGCCAGATCCCCGGGCCGCAGACGGAACCGGGTCAGATCCGGTGTGGGGTCGTTGTTCAGCCCTGCCGGAAGGGTGGAGGAGGTGAAGCGGCTCACCACTCCGTCCCGACGGAGATAGGTGGGGGCGGCCCCCAGCTTGTACAGGCAGCCTTCTCCGCTTTGCAGATCCAGCCGCAGCAGGTCGATGGTGGTGAAGGTGCCGGAGCTTTCCCACCGCAGGGCCATTGCGCCTGCCACCGTGGAGAGTGCCACCTCCGGCGAGATCCCGGCGGAGAGGAACTGCTCCAGCAGGTGATAGGCAAAGCGGCTGTCCCGGGCGGCATCCGGACCGGTGCCCATGCCGTCGCACAGCCCCACCCAAAGTGCGCTGTCCCCATCCTGAAACCAGCCGCCGGAGTCGCCGCTGACGCTCTGGCCCGGCCGCTTTCCGGCGGCCACGCCGGCCATGGCGGTGAGCTTAGGCGTGGATATGGCCGCCACGGCCCGCGGCTCCAAGGACAGCGCACAGTCCCCCAGCAAATGGCCCATCCCTTCATACTGACGGCAGCGGGCGGAACGGGCATCCTTCAGCCGCAGCTGATAGCGCCGCCGGGTGCGGGCGGCGGCATACTGCTCGTTCACTTCGTTGACCAGCTCGTTGATCCGGGCGCAGCGGGCGGAAAATTCCGTCGGATAGTCCCCGGGGTCGCTGCGGCCCCGGCGCACCATGGCCTCCATGGCCGGTTGGAGCTGGGCCCGCATCCCGGCCTTGTCCCGTTTCCAGCAGGCGGAGCCGAAGGCACAGCCTCGGCACACCCGCTGAGAGGCCCGTAAGTACAGGGGAAAAGGGTCGATTTTGGGCGGATCGGCGGTGTCCAGATCCTCCGAGAGCTGCTGATACAGCCGGTGGAAGGCGTCAGCCTGTCCCCGGAGCTGCTGCTGAAGGGAGGCAATGGCGGCGGTGGAAATCCCGACGGCTTGGGTGGAGACCGTCGAAGGAAAAGGAGCGGCGGGCTTTAGGTGCTTGGGAATGCGGCCTTCCAGACGGTCCAGCAGAGAAGACGGGAGGGCGAGGTACACACCGCAGCCCAGCAGTCCGTCCATCAGAGGGGAAAGGGAGCCGGACACGGAGAAATTCCACAGGGACACGGCGGAAAACCCGGCAAAAAAGAGCAGCACACGGGTGCGGCGGCCGTGCTTGCCGGAAGGACCGGCCAGCAGACTGCCTAGGGCCAAGGCTGCCGCATAGCCGCAGCCGCCTCCGGCGGACAGATCCAGAAAGAGCCCCAGACCCAGCGGCGCCCCCACCGAAGCCACATTGGGCAGCACCCCGCTGAGCCAAAGACCTGCGGTGCAGGCGGCCATGCGCCCCAGACCCAAGCCGAAGGGCAGCGGGACCCGTTCCAGTGCGATCAGCACACCGCCGCCCAGCGTCAGCCAAGCCAAGCCGAGCAGCAGCGGGGCATCCTCTGCACGGGACTGCACGGCGAACAGCCGTCCGGTGGCAAAGACCAGCAGCAGTTCCGTGAAGTAGCAAATAATCCCGACGGGCGTCCAGCCTTGCTCCGCCAGATAGACAAAACCGGTGAGGGCGGTCATCAGGGCGGCGCTGAGGGGCATGAAATATCGGGTGGCAAAGAGCTTCAGGTCGTAAAAGGCGAAGGCCACGGCATAGATCAAAATGGCGGTGGCCAGATAGCGGAAGGCATCGGGCAGGGGTTTGGCAATGAGAAAGCCCAGTCCGCAGCCCATCAGCGAGAAGAAGCCTCCGGCACCGGCTCCGGCGGCGGAGAGATAGCCCAGGGCAAGGGGGGAGTAGCCCCCTAAGATCTCTCCGGCGGCAAGGGCGGCGGAGAGAAAGAAGCGCAGGGCGCACTCCCCGGCCAGCTCCAGCCAGGGCTGCTGCAGGACCAGCGCACCCCGGGACCCTGGCGGTCTGGGATGCTGTTTTGTTGACATAGCAGTTCCTCCTTTGTATGGATTGTATCCACAGTATAGGAGGGAAGGGGCGCAGAAGGGGTCGGGAAATACAAAGAGGAACGCACTTTCGGGACAATACTTGAGCGGCGGCGGAAAAAATGATAAAATACCTTGAAATCATCGTGTATTCGGAGGAGCAATTATGCAAATCGGCAAGGTCAATATCGAATCAAAACTGGCGCTGGCCCCCATGGCGGGAGTGACGGACTTGGCGTTCCGCACCATCTGCCGGGAGCAGGGCGCAGGCTACACATATACCGAAATGGTCAGCGCAAAGGCCCTGTGCTTTCAGGACAGCAAAACCATTCAGATCATGGAACTGGGGCAGGGGGAGCATCCGGTGGCGGTGCAGATCTTCGGCAGCGATCCGGAGTGCATGGCCATGGCGGCGGAAAAAGTGGTCCGACTGGTGGACCCGGACATCATTGACATCAATATGGGATGTCCGGTGCCAAAAGTGGCCGCCCACGGGGACGGCAGCGGTCTGATGCGGACGCCGGACACGGCGGCGGACATCGTGCGGAAGGTGAAGGCCGCCTGCGGCAAGCCGGTGACGGTCAAAATCCGCAAGGGCTGGGACAAGGGCAGCGTCAATGCGGTGGAATTTGCCCAGCTGCTGGAGTCGGCCGGAGCGGATGCCATTGCCATCCACGGCCGCACCCGCACCCAGATGTACGCCGGAAAGGCGGACTGGGACATCATCCGTCAGGTCAAGCAGGCGGTGTCCATTCCGGTCATTGCCAACGGAGATGTGGCCTCCGGGGAAGATGCCGCCCACATCCTGCACTATACCGGCTGTGACATGGCGATGATCGGACGGGCGGCCTTCGGAAATCCGTGGATCTTCCGTCAGGCTGCCGCTGCCATTGCCGGGGAGCCCATTCCGCCCCTGCCGCCGCTGGAGGACCGGTGTGACACCGCCGTGCGGCAGTTTGAGCTGGCCCGGCAGCAGAAGGGCGAGAAAATCGCCTGTCTGGAGGCCAGAAAGCATTATGCCTGGTATTTGAAGGGGGTTCCCCATACCGCCTATTGGAAAAGCGAAATCTGCAAGATCCAGTCCATGGAGGACATTTACCGTGTGACCCGAGGCATCAAAAACGACCTGTGTGAGGGACGATAACCCACCGCATCCAGAGGCGGTCGTCTGCACGGGGGAAAAGAAAGGAGCGCATATCGAATGAACGGAAGCAAGTGGAGAAGCTATGTGGGATTGCTGGTTCTGGTGCTGCTGACCTTGGGCCTGCTGACCGCCTGTCAGGGGGAGATTGACGATGCGGACGATCTGTATGTGGAAAAACCGGTGATCTACCTCTATCCGCCGGAGGAAACGGAGGTGTCCCTGCGCTTGGACTATGCCGGAACGCTGAACTGCACTTACCCTGCCTATCGGGACGGATGGACGGTCACCGCCCGACCCGACGGCACGCTGACGGATGCCGCCGGTCAGAGCTACAACTACCTCTACTGGGAAGGCGAGGCCCCGGCGGACTATGATTTTTCGGAAGGATTCTGTGTGGCCGGAGCGGACTCTGCCGCCTTTTTGGAGCAGGCTCTGGCTCAACTGGGGCTGAACCGGCGAGAGGCCAATGAGTTCATCGTCTACTGGCTCCCCAAGCTGGAGGCACATCCCTACAACCTCCTTTCCTTCCAGTCGGAGGCCTACACCCGGACCGCACCGCTGACCATTGCGCCGGAGCCGGACACCCTGCTGCGGGTGTTCCTGGCATGGAAGCCGCTGGAGGAGGCGGTGGAGCTCCCGCCCCAGACCCTCACGGCACCGGAGCGCACCGGATTTACGGTGGTGGAGTGGGGCGGCTGCCAGGTGAGCTGACATGCCGAACTGAGACTTGAACGAAAAACCGGAGTGTGCCGAATTTTGGCACACTCCGGTTTTTTTGTTTTCGGCAGATTCGGGGGAAGCGGAACAGGGGGCTGCCGGGATGGGTCCCTTGCATGACACAAAACAAAACGGGCGTGCAGAAGTTCGATTTCTGCACGCCCGTGGCTGAATTCAATTACACATTGAACAGGAATTCGATGATGTCGCCGTCCTTGACCACATACTCCTTGCCCTCGGAGCGGTACAGGCCACGGGCCTTGACTTCGCTCATCTTGCCGCCGCAAGCCATCAGCTCGTCGAAGTTGCACACGCCGGCACGGATAAAGCCGCGCTCAAAGTCGCTGTGGATCTTACCGGCAGCCTGGGGCGCCTTGGTGCCGCGCTTGATGGTCCAGGCTCGGCACTCCTTCTTGCCGTCGGTCAGGAAGGAAATCAGGCCCAGCAGGGCATAGCTGGTCTGGATCAGACGGTCCAGACCGGATTCGGCAATGCCCAGATCCTCCATGAACATGGCACGATCCTCGGCATCCAGCTCGGCCAGTTCTTCCTCGGTCTTGGCGCAGATGGGCAGCACCTCGGCGCCCTCCACCTCGGCACGGGCCTTGACGATCTGGTAATAGGGGTTGGCCTCGGGAGCGGCCACACCGTCATCATCCATATTGCAGGCGTAGATGATGGGCTTGGCGGAGAGCAGACCCATTTCCTTGCGGGCCAGATTCTGGCTGTCGTCGCTGTCGTCAAACTCGAAGGTACGGGCGCTCTTGCCCTCGCCCAGATGGGCGCAGAGGGGCTCCAGCCAGCGCAGCTCCGCACCGGCGGCCTTGTTGCCGCTCTTTGCGGTCTTGGTGATGCGGGCAATGCGGTTCTGGACCATCTCCAGGTCGGCCAGCACCAGCTCGGTGTCGATGCACTCGATGTCCCCGTCGGGGTCCACCGCCACGGGCTTGGTGGCATCCTCCACCACATGGATGATGTTGTCGTCGTCAAAGCAGCGGACCACATGGACGATGGCGTCGCACTCCCGGATGTGGCCCAAGAACTTGTTGCCCAGACCGGCACCCTGGCTTGCGCCCTTCACCAGACCGGCGATGTCCACGAACTCCACCACCGCAGGGGTGCGCTTGTCGGTGTCCCAGATCTCACACAGCTTGTCCAGACGGGCATCCGGCACCGGAACGATGCCGCTGTTGGGCTCGATGGTGCAGAAGGGATAGTTGGCGGCCTGTGCGTTCTTGGTGGAGGTGATTGCATTGAACAGGGTGCTCTTGCCCACATTGGGCAGACCCACGATACCTAATTTCATATCTATTTACGCATCCTTTCGCCGTGATTCGGAAACGGCGTTATTTTTCAGGCTATATTATAGCGTGTCTGCCGGGCGTTGGCAATAGATTCGGCACATCTTCGGGGAAACCATGGGAAAGGACGGAGAAGGCGGTCGGAGGAGCGGGAAACATTTCCGGCATGGTCTGGCATCCGGCGCATAGGATAAGAGAGCAGACCGATGGAGGTGAAGGATGTGCAGAAAAAGCCACAAAAAAAGATCCGGCGGGGACGGCTGGTGCCTTTGACGGCGGGCGTACTGCTGCTGGGCACCCTGTATCGGGGCGGCATCCCTCTGCCTCGGGATGGATTTCGGCCCAAGGATGTGCTGGCCCGAACGCTGCTGGAAACAGAGCTTGGCCCGGTTTGGGCGGACGAGCCTTCCGCTTTGGCGGGACCGGACGAGCCCCGGGAGCGGACGCAGCCGCCGGTGGAGGGGGATGAAACCGAGGAGATCTTTGTCCCTGCGGCGGACAGCAGCTGTGATCCGCCTCCGGCCGAAGAACGGGAAGCCTCGGAGCCGGAGGACGGCGGGAATGCAGTGGAGCGGACCATGAAGGCCAACGGAAACACGGTGGTTGGCTCGGTGGAGGTCAATAACAGTACCGACCATCTGACGGTGGACCCGGACGCCATAGCTGCTTCGGTGCTGGACCAAACCATCCGGCCGGCCTCGGAAGGACCCCAGATCCTCATTATGCACACCCATGCTACAGAAGCTTATACCATGGCCGGCGAAGACCAATACAAGGAAACGGACTATTCCCGGACAGATGACCCCAATTATAATGTCATTCGAGTGGGAGATGAGATTCAGGGCGTACTGGAAGAAATGGGATTTTCCGTGCTGCATGACACCACACTCTATGACTATCCCAGCTACACCGGCTCCTATACCCGTTCCTTGCAGGGGGTGCGGGGCATTCTGGAGCAGAACCCGTCCATTTCGGTGGTGCTGGATGTGCATCGGGATGCCCTGATTGCAGAGGACGGCACGGTGTACAAGGCGGTGACCGAGGTGGAGGGAGAAAAGACGGCGCAGGTGATGCTGGTCATCGGAACCAACGACGGGGGACTGGATCATCCAAACTGGCAGAACAATCTGAATGTGGCGGCCCACATTCAGCAGGGGATGACCGCCATCGAGCCCACACTGGCCCGCCCCATCAATCTGCGCTCCCAGCGGTTCAATCAACACCTGACCCCGGCCTCCATGATCGTGGAGGTGGGCACCAGCGGAAACACCTTGCAGGAGGCCCTGCGGGGAGCGGCTCGGTTTGCACGGGCGGCGGGTGAGGTGTATCAAACCATGCTGGCAGAATAAAAACAATGTGCAAAAAAATCGTTCTGAATGGAAAGGAACTTGACACTTCCCACAAACTTCTGTAAAATACATACGGATACTTTTGGGGAACTGAGGTTCTCCCTTTGAGATAGATTGTTTCATAGTTTCATACAATGGCAGGCATCACCGGCCCGGAGCTTTGTTCGGGGCGGGGAGCGTTTGCAGCACAATCCGATCACAGGGGCGCCCTTTTGGGCCTTTTTCCCATTCGTTCTTGGCACTTTGCGAAGGCTGTACAGTATCCGCAAAGTGCTTTTTTGTACCCATTTTCGAAAGAAAATCCACCAAATAACTGGCATAATAAGCCAAACAGTAATCCAAATAGGAGGTGTAAACATGATCGCTGTTATTTCCGCACTCATTGCAGGGCTGGTCTGTCTGATCGTCGGCGTTGCAGTGGGTATTCTCTATCGCAAAAATACGGCGGAAAAGGAAATCGGCTCCGCCGAGCAGGAGGCCACCCGCATTGTCAATGTGGCCATCAAGGAAGGCGAGAACAAAAAGCGTGAGATGGTCCTGGAAGCCCATGAGACCATTCAGAAAGAGCGGGTTGCCTTTGACGCCGATGTGAAGGAGCGCCGTTCCGATCTGCAGAAGCAGGAGCGCCGCCTGCAGCAGAAGGAGGACAATCTGGACCGCAAGACCGATGTGATGGAAAAGAAGGAAGAAAAACTTCAGTCCAAGCTGGTCGCTGTGGAAAAGACCCGGGAAGAGGTCAAGCAGCTGAAGAAGGCAGAGATGGATCTGCTGGAGCGGCTGAGCGGTCTGACCGCAGAGGAAGCCAAGGCCTACCTCATCAATCAGCTGGCAGACGAAGTCACCCATGAGGAGGCCGTCAAGCTGAAGGAAATCCAGGCCAAGTTCAAAGAAGAGGCAGAGACCTACGCCCGGGAGCAGATTGCGCTGGCCATTCAGCGCTGCGCCGCAGACCATGTGGCAGAGACCACCGTTTCCGTTGTGCCCCTGCCCAACGATGAAATGAAGGGCCGCATCATCGGCCGTGAGGGCCGCAATATCCGCACCCTGGAAACCCTCACCGGTGCCGAGCTGATCATCGACGATACGCCCGAGGCCATCACGGTCTCCTGCTTTGACCCCGTGCGCCGGGAAATCACCCGTATTGCACTGGAGCGCCTGATCACCGACGGCCGCATCCACCCCGCCCGCATCGAGGAGATGGTGGAGAAAGCCAAGCGTGAGGTGGAGGCCACCATCAAGAGCGAGGGCGAGCGTGCCGTGCTGGAAACCAATGTCCACGGCCTGCATCCCGAGCTGGTCAAGCTGCTGGGCCGCCAGCATTACCGCACCAGCTATGGTCAGAATGTGCTGAGCCACTCCATCGAGGTGTCCCATCTGGCCGGCTTGCTGGCCGCTGAGCTGGGGGCCGATGTGACCATGGCCAAGCGTGCCGGTCTGCTGCATGACCTGGGCAAGAGCGTGGACCACGAGATCGAGGGCAGCCATGTCCAGATCGGTGTGGATCTGGCTCGCCGCTATAAGGAAAATGAAGAAGTGGTGCATGCCATCGCCGCTCACCACAACGACATTGAGCCCCAGACCATCGTGGCCTGCCTGGTGCAGGCTGCCGATGCCATCTCCGCTGCTCGCCCCGGTGCCCGCCGTGAGAATGTGGAGAACTACATCAAGCGTCTGGAGAAGCTGGAGGAGATCTCCACTTCCTTCCGTGGTGTGGAAAAGGCCTATGCCATTCAGGCCGGCCGTGAGGTCCGCATCATGATCAAGCCCGACGAGGTGGACGAGGATCGCATGGCCCTGCTGGCCCGTGAAATCGCCAACAAGATCGAGGAAGAGATGGAGTACCCCGGCCAGATCAAGGTCAACCTGATTCGGGAGACCAAGGCTGTGGAGTACGCCAAGTAATCCCATCCAAACATCAGACAGGCATCGGAACATCCTTCCGATGCCTGTTTTTTGTGTGGGAACCCATGGGGCAGTGCCGCCGGAGCCACTCCGGTGCAGCATACTCCGAACATGTTTAGATTGAGGGAATGGTATATGGAAACAAAGACAACTGGCCTGTGGGGCCGCTGCCGTGCCGGATTGCGGTGGGTCGGCCGCCGTATTTGGACGATGCCGGGACAGAAGGCCCTGTGGCTGCTGTTTGTGCTCACTCCGCTGATTGCATTTTTGGAGGTGGAGCTGCTTAGTGAGAACAACCCCTTCCGCAGCTTGGAGGCATGGCAGTGGGGGCTGAACCTGCTGTGGTACGGCTGCATTCTGACCTTTGCCTGGCTGGCCACCGGCCGCAGAAAGGGCAGCATCGCCATCACCATGGGCCTAAGCTTCGTTATGGGGCTTGCAAACCACTATATTCTGGAATTTCGAGGACGGGCCCTGTTCCCCATTGACCTGCTTAGTCTCCGCACAGCGGTCAATGTGGCGGGAAATTATGACTATACGCCGGACTTCTTCGTCTGGTGCGGTGTGGCGGTGCTGGCAGCGGTGCTGCTGCCGCTGGCATTCCTGCCCAAGGAGCCGGAGCGGTTTGGCGGAAAGCGGTGGCTCAAGCGGACCTGCATCGGCCTGTGCGGCGGCTGGCTGATCTACATCGGGGTGTTTTTCTTCACCGGAATGCTGCCGGCCTGTGATATTTACGCCCAGCAGTGGTTCACCAAGGGCAACGGATTTTTGCTGAACTTCACGGTGTCGGCCCGCTATATGCGGGTGGAAAAGCCGGAGGGTTACTCGGAGCAGAAGGTGAAAAATCGCATTGACCTGCTGGAATCCTCGGACGATCTGTCCAATGCGGAGCAGGCGGTGACCAACTTCATTATCGTCATGAATGAGTCCTATGCAGACCTCACGGAGTATGACGGGCTGACCCTGTCCGGGGACCCTACGCCCTTCCTCCACGCACTGCGGGAAAATACCATTCGGGGCGACATGATCTCGCCGGTCACCGGCGGCGGCACGGCTTCGGTGGAATTTGAGGTGCTGACCGGCAACACCAATGCCTTCCTGTCCAGCGGCACGGTGGCCTACCAGATGTATCTGCGGGACGGCACGGCCTCTCTGGCACAGACGGCCGACGCCATGCAGCTGCGGACCAGTGCCTACCACCCCTATCTGGCCTCGGGCTGGAACCGCACCTTTGCCTACCCGTGGATGGGCTTCCAATCCCAGTATTATCAGGATCACCGGGTGGGGGACGACATCGACACCAACTACACCGACGAGGATCTTGTGCGGGAATATGTGTCGGATCGAGCCGACTATGAGCGGGTGTTTCAGCTGACCGACGCCGCACGGGCGGCCGGACAGCGGTGCTTCGTTCACAATGTGACGATGCAGAATCACTCCGGCTACAACAAGGCATGGAATCATCTGGAGCGGGGCGTGGTCCTGACGGGGGACTTTGCCGGGCAGGGCTACGACAACACCACCAACCAGTTTTTGGCCTTGATGGGGGAGTCCGACCGGGCGATGCAGGCACTCATTGCGCACTACACGGAGGTGGAGGAGCCTACGGTGATCCTGTTCTTCGGGGATCATCAGCCGCCGCTGGATAACGACCTGTTTGAGGACATTTACGGCAAGGAGTTGGACGACCGCACGGATGCGGAGCTGATTGAGCAGTACAAGACCCCCTTCCTGATTTGGGCCAACTTTGACATTCCGGAGCAGGAAGGGCTGACGGTGGGGGCCAGCTTCCTGGGGGCCATGGCCAGCCGGGTGGCGGGCTATCCCCAGACCGGCTACATGAAGTTTGTGTCCCGAGTTGCAGAGGAATTTCAGGCCATTACACCGGTGGGCTATATCCTCAAGGACGGCACGGTCGTGCGGGAGGAGGAGCAGCTTTCGCCGGAACAGCAGGAGCTGGCAGAGACTTATCGCTGGCTGCAATATGCCAACCTGTTTGGGGAGGATGTGGCCCATGACTTCTTCTTTGTGAACGAATCAAACTGAATATCATTCAGCAGAAATAAGCAGGCAGACGGGCTGCGGCCGTCTGCGGAATTGGAGGACGACGATGGTTGTTGCGATTATTGGAGAAAGCTGCACCGGCAAGTCAACACTGGCCGAACAGCTGAAGGCTGCCTTTGGCGGCGAAATCTACACCGGAAAGGACTACCTGCGGCTGGCAAAGAACGAGGCGATTGCAGCCAAGCTCTTTCAGAAGAAGCTGCGGGAAGCCGTGATGGGAGCGCCCCTCTTTTATGTCATTTCCGAGGAGGAGCATCTGGCCCTGCTGCCGGAGGGTGCGATCCGGATCTTGGTGACGGCGGAGCTGGAGGAGATCAAGGCTCGCTTTGCGCAGCGGATGCATGGAAATCTTCCCGCACCGGTGGCGGCCATGCTGGAACGAAAGCACGGCTGTTTTGATGGTGTGGCCCACGAGATTTGGGTGCGGTCCGGGGAAACGGACCCGGAAGCGGTCTGTGCGGCGCTGAAGGCACGGATGCAGGATTGAACCAAAACGGAGGGTATCCCACAAGGGATACCCTCCGTTTTTTCATGCGCTGGGACAGAAAAACTGCCTTAAGGGGAGACCCCTTAAGGCAGTTGGCTTGCTTGGGTAAAATCAGAAGTACTTGCTCACGCCTTCGCTGGCCAGAGAGGCATCCGCGGAGATGGTGACGGTGAACTTGATGTTGTTCTTCTCGGAGAAGGACTCCAGCCAATCCAGGAAGTTTTCCACAGCGGGATCGGTGGGATCGGACTCCACCACACGGCACAGAGAATCAATGCACATATGGGTGATGTCGTAGTTGCCGGCATACAGACCGGAAATCAGACCCTTCAGGAAGTCGAAGGAACGAATATCGTAATCGCTGGCTTCGACCAGACGGATATTGTAATCAATATCATAAGTCAGGGCACGGTTGCGCTCGATGCAAACCACATTGCCATGCTCGGTGCCGACCGCAGTGTTGATGAGCTCGATCATCTGCTTGGTCTTGCCGGAACCCTTCTTGCCCATAATGACTCTTACCATATATGTCACTCCTTGTTTTTCTCCAACTTCGAGGAAATGTCGAAATCGGATTGGTGTTGTCTTATATTACCATGTTTGGCGCCTTTAATCAACACTTTTTTATAGAAAATTTACATTTTCTGTGGCATAAATGTGGAATTCGTTGCGCCCCTAGGCTTACAGCTGACGCAGCAGCTGCTCCCGCAGGTCGGCATAGCCGGGCTTGTCCAGAAGTGCGAACATATTCTTCTTGTAGGCCTCCACACCGGGCTGGTTGAAGGGGTTGACCCCCAGCACATAGCCGCTGATGCCGCAGGCCAGCTCAAAGAAGTAGATCAGCTCGCCGGTGGTGCGGGCATTGATGGAATCCACCTCCACCAGCAGGTTGGGAACACCGCCGTCCACATGGGCCAGACGGGTGCCGCGGATGGCCTGCTCGCAGACGAAGTGCAGATCCTTACCGGCCAGGAAGTTCAGACCGTCCACATTGTCGGCATCCTCACCGATGACCACCTGACCATGGGGGTTGGCATAGCGGACGATGGTCTCGAACATGACACGCTCGCCCTCCTGGATGAACTGACCCATGGAGTGCAGGTCAGCGGTGAATTCCACGCTGGCGGGGAACAGTCCCTTGCCGTCCTTGCCCTCGCTCTCGCCATAAAGCTGCTTCCACCATTCGCCCATAAACCGGAAGCAGGGCTCGTAAGCACCCAGAATCTCCACCTTCTTGCCGTTTTCGTACAGGCAGTTTCGGGCGGCGACATACTTCCAGACGGGGTTTTCCATGCTTCGGTCGGCGGCAAAGGCGTGCATGGCATCGGCAGCGCCGGCCATCAGCTCGTCAATATCAATGCCGGCCACGGCGATGGGCAGCAGGCCCACGGCGGTCAGCACGCTGTAACGGCCGCCCACATCGTCGGGCACCACAAAGGATGCATAGCCCTCGGCATCCGCCAGACTCTTCAGTGCGCCCCGAGCGGCGTCGGTGGTGCAGTAAATGCGCTTGCGGGCCTCCTCCTTGCCGTACTTCTGCTCCAGATGGGCTTTGAAGATACGGAAGGCCACGGCGGGCTCGGTGGTGGTGCCGGACTTGGAAATGATGTTGATGGAATAATCCCGGTCCCCCACCAGCTCCAGCACCTCCAGCACCGCATCGGTGGACAGGGTGTTGCCGGCAAAGAAGATGTCGGGGGTATCCTTCTGTTTCAGGTTGTAATTGGGGCTTTTCAGCAGGTCGATCACCGCACGGGCGCCCAGATAGCTGCCGCCGATGCCGATGACCACCAAAGCCTTGGAGTCGGACTGGATCTTGGCTGCGGCCTGCTTGATGCGGGCAAACTCTTCCTTGTCGTAGTTGACGGGAAGCTCACGCCAGCCCAGAAAATCGTTTCCCTCGCCGGAACCGGTGGCAAGGGTCTCGTGGGCAGCAGCGACACGGGGTGCCATGGCATCCAGTTGAGTCTGGGGAACAAAACGGCTGATAGAAGACAGGTCTACTTTAATCATGATTAACATTCCTCCAGTATGTACCGGCGCAGAGCCGGAAAGTGCGCAGGTGATGGTGCCTTCATTCTAGCACAGGTGCCTGCAAATGGGAAGGGCTACCACCGGTTGGAACATAGATTTTTTAGGAAGGCGACAAAAGTGTCCTTAAAATCCAACTTTTCTACATTTTGTGCGGGGGTTAGCGGCACAACGGCGGCGACCTCATCCCCCACACGCACAATGAAATGCCCCACGGTGTCCTCCGTGGTCACCGGAGCGGAACAGGAAGGCAGCAGTTCCAGTTCGGTGGTCAGCTGGGTTTCGTCTCCGCAGCGCAGCAGCAAGGTCGCAGAGGGGGCCTGCACAGCGACCTCCGGTCGTTTGCCATGGAGCACCGGAATGGGGGCAATGGGGCCGTCCGGTGCCACCGGAACGGATTGGAAGTTGGCAAAGCCCCAGTCCAGCAGGGCGGCTGCCGTGGCAAAGCGTTCCTTGGAGTCTGCCGCTCCCAGCACCACAGCAATCAGTTCCCGATCCTCCCGGCGGGCCGAGGCGGAAATACAGTGGCCGGCCTGTGAGGTGTAGCCGGTTTTCAGCCCGGTGCAGCCGTCATAGCTTTTCAGCAGCTTATTGGTGGAGGAGAGGGTGAACGAACCCTCCCGCAGGGAATCCATCCAGATGGAGGTGAAGTCCCGAATGCGGTCGTGGCGCAGCAGCTCCCGACTCATGAGGGCGATGTCGTGGGCGGTGGTCAGGTGATTTTCCGCCGGAAGACCGGTGCAGTTGACGAAGTGGGTGTGCTCCATGCCCAGTTGGGCGGCACGCTGGTTCATGCGCTCTACAAAGGCGGTTTCGGTGCCTGCAATGGCCTCGCCCAAGGCCACAGCAGCATCGTTGCCGGAGACCACAGCCACCGCCTTGAGCAGCTCGGTTACCGTCATCTGCTCCCCTTCCTTGAGGTAGATCTGGCTGCCGCCCATTTCCGAGGCATGGGTGGAAGCGGTCACCAGCTGGTCCGGCTGCAAGGTGCCTTCATCCAGCGCTTCACAGACCAGCAGCATGGTCATGACTTTGGTCACGGAGGCCGGCTCCCGCTGGGTGTCCGGCTCTCTGGCCCACAGGATCTGACCGGTTTCCGCATCCATCAGCAGGGCGGATTTCACACTGGAATCCGGAATGGGGTCGGTGTCTTGGACGGTGGGGGAATAGGTCACCTCGGGCGGAGCGGACAGACCTTCCGGCGGCTCCGGAGCAGGTGCAGCCCCCACGGCAGAGGCTGTCATGGGGGACAAGGTCAGAAGAGCGGCGAAAAACAGGGAGCATAGGCGCTTATAGTTCATGATGGGTACCTCCATTCTTACTACCAGTTTGTGCAGCGCCGGAAAAAATATGACGGGAACGCATCGGTCGTTTTCGGGAGGGTCGGACAAAAAGCGCAAAAAAACGGCGTCCGGAGCAGTCCGGACGCCGAAGGCGAACACAAGGGGCCAATCAGATGGAGCGGAAGCCCTTGCCGATGATCTCGCTGGAATTGACGATGGTCATAAAGGCGTTGGGGTCCACCTTGCGCAGGAAGATGCGCAGCCGTGCGGCCTCGGCACGGGTCAGAACAGTCATCAACAGCTTTTCTTCCTTGTGGGTGTAAGCACCCACGGCGGTCTGCTCCGTGGCGGAGCGGTGCAGCTCGTTGATGATGTAATTCTTGATGACCTCCGTGTCCTTGCTGATGATGGTGCAGACCTTGCGGAGGTTCAGGTTTTCGATGGCACCGTCCACCACGGTGCATTTGAGCACCATGCCCAGAATACAGTACAGTCCCGTTTTGGGGCCGAAGAGGGCAGCACCGGCCAGAACAATGCCCAGGTCGCACACCATCAGAGCGTTGCCGATGGCAAGGCTGGTGTGCTTTTGCAGGATCATGGCCAGAATGTCGGTGCCGCCGGTGGAGGCGCCCACATTAAAGACAATGGCACTGCCCAAGGCCGGCAGCAGCACGGCAAAGCAGAACTCCAAAAAGGTGTCGTCGGTGAGGGGTTGGTTCAAAGGGACCAGAAACTCACACACACTGACATAGAAGGACAGGGCAAAGGAGGAATAGATCGTCCAGCCCATGCTCTTGATGCCCAGACAGAACAGACCCAGCACCACCAGAACAATGTTGACGATCCACATAAATCCGCCCACATTCAGCTTTGGGAACAGGGTGGCCAGCACCACCGAAACACCGGAGGTGCCGCCGAAGGCGAACTGGTTGGGACCCTTAAAAATGGCAATGCCCACGGCTGTAAAAATCAGACCCAGATTCAGCATCAGGAAGAAGCGAAGTCCGGACATGACCTCCTGTTTGGTAAACGAATGACCTTGTTTTCGCATAAAAGACACTCCGTTTCAATCGTATTCGCCCGGGTATGATAGCACGAAACGACGGGAATGTCCACGGTATTTTCCACAAAGAAAGGTTCAGAATGGAACTTCTATTCCATATTTTACCATCCATTGGTTGAGCTGCACCAGCCATGCCAGCATTTGCGGGCCGGCCATCAGCTGACCGAACCAAGGCTTGCCGTAATCTCCGGCCTGTTGGAGCAGACCGCCGCGCAGGGCGGCTTCGTCCACCAGAGCGTGGATCGGGGCGGAAGGATCGTCCAGAAGGGCGGAAAGCTGCGTCCGAACCAGTGTTTCAAAGAGAGGGTTGTGGGTCTTGGGATAGGGGGATTTGGGACGGTTGCGCACATCCTCCGGCAGCAGACCTCGGGCGGCATCCCGCAGCACCTGCTTTCGCACTCCGTTGCGGCTCTTCATGCTCCACGGAATGTTCCACACATATTCAATGAGGTGGTGGTCGCAGAAGGGAACACGCACCTCCAGACCGGAGTACATACTCATGCGGTCTTTGCGCTCCAGCAGGTTGGTCATAAACCATTGCAGGTTGAGCCAGCCCACCTCCCGCCGCAGCCCTTCCTCCGGAGTTTCCTCCGCCGGACGGGGGGCCTGACGGCGGCTTTGCTGGCAGCGGAAGCGGGCATAGTCCTCCAGATGCAGCCGCTGCACCACCTCCGGACGCAGCACGCCGCTGCGGGCGGAAAAGTCCATGCACCAAGGGAAGGTGCCGCACTCCAGCATATCCCGGCGATGGAACCAGGGGTAGCCGCCGAAAATTTCATCGGAACATTCGCCGGACAGGGCCACAGTATGCTCCGTTCGGATCTCCCGGCAGAACCAGAGCAGCGAGGAGTCCACATCCCCCATGCCGGGGAGCTCTCGGGCCGACATCGCTTCCTCCAACAGAGCGGTGAGCTGCGGAATGGGACAGACCAGCGTGTGGTGGCGGGTGTGGAAGGCGGCGGACATTCGCTCCACCCACGGCTGATCGGCATCCGGCTGGAAGGAGGAGGGGCGGAAGTAGCGCTCGTTGTCGGTGTAGTCGAAGGAATAGGTGTCCAGCGCCTGCCCCTGGGCCTCACAGACCTGTGCGGCCACGGCGGTGATGATGGAGGAGTCCAGACCGCCGGACAGCAGGGTGGCAAGGGGGACATCGCTGACCAGCTGCCGGGAAATGGCACCACGCAGCAGCTCCTGCAAGTGGGCCACGGTGTCCTCGTAAGAATCCGTGTGGGGGCGGCACTGGAGGGAGTACCACAGACAGGTGGATGCCCCATGGCCGTCAAAAATCAGCATTTCACCGGGTTTCAGCTCGTGAATGTCGGCAAATACTCCGTGACCCGGAGTACGGGCCGGCGTAATGGCCAGCACCTCCTGCCAGCTTTCCTCGTTGCAGCGGGGAGTGATCCCCGGATAGGCAAACAGGGCACGGCGTTCGCTGCCGAAAATCAGGGTGGAATCCTCAAAGGTGTAAAACAGGGGCTTCACGCCGAAGCGATCCCGCACCAGCAGCAGGGAGTTGGTCCGCCCGTCCCAAAACGCAAAGGAAAAGATGCCTTCCAGCTGTTGGGCGGCATTGGCTCCGTGGCGGATGCACATCCAGAGCAGAACTTCCGTGTCCGTGCGGGTGGTGAAGGACACCCCCTCGGCCATCAGCATCCGGCGCAGTTCATCGGTGTTGTACAGCTCTCCGTTGTAGCACAGGGCGCACTCCCCCTCCGGGAGGGACACGGTCATGGGCTGGTGGCCGTGCTCCGGGTCGATGACCGCCAGCCGCCGATGGGCAAACACGCAGTGCTCGCTTTGCCAAACCCCTCGGTCGTCCGGCCCTCGGTGCTGCAAGGTGCAGCCCATATGTTCCGCTGTCATACCCCATTCCAGGGCACGATTGTCTCGGGTAAAGTCAGAAAATCCCGCAATTCCGCACATAAGTAAGCCTCCTTTTTTTCTATGTTATGAGGCGAGGAGAAAAAATGTGCCGTGGGGACCGGAACAGAGGAAAAAGTGGTATACATTTTGTATAATTTATGGTATAATTCGCTCTTACAAGTGAGAAAACAAAGGAGAGAACGCCATGCGAGCAGGATTTGCGGCCAATTTGGCCCGGTATCGACAGCAAAAGGGCGTCAGTCAGCGGGAAGCGGCCCAGCAGCTGGGGGTCAGTCAGGCACTGCTGAGCCACTATGAAAAGGGCATCCGGGAGCCGGGACTGGAATTTGTTGTCCGGGCGGCGGAGTATTACAAGGTCAGCACCGATCAGCTGCTCAACTATGAACGGCGCACCACGGAGACCGAACTCTGCGCCCCCAAGGGCGCCTTGCAGGAAATGGAGCAGGGCATCCGGGACGGAGTGGACATCTGCTTCAAAATGCTGTTTCGCTACTACGACCCGGAGGTATGCTACTATGCCTTCCACTATATGGGGGCCTCCCTCTATGATCTGCTGCGCAATCTGGGGGATGAGCTGCTGGATTTTGAGCCGGAGTGGTATGAGGTGGAGGAGCAGCCCTTCCAGTATGGGGCGGTGACCTCGGATATGGTCTGGCTGCGTGCTCGGTTTATGGCCGCCCTGCATCAGATGGGGGAGGAATACCGGGAAATGCCCCACATCAGCGAGGCGGAGGCCAGGGCCTATCTGGGGGCCCGGCATGACGGCATCGTGGAGGTGCTGAAAACCGTGGATCGGCATGTGGCCCACCGAGATCACGAACAGCGACGGGCCTATCAGGATTTCACCATGGAAGCCAAACAAAGCACAACCCCCGAAGAGGAGGAAACCATATGATCGATTCCAGCAAAATCAGAAATTTTTCCATCATTGCCCACATTGACCACGGCAAGTCCACCCTGAGCGACCGTCTGATCGAGGTGTGTGAGGCCGTGGAGCAGCGGGAAATGGCCAATCAGCTTCTGGACAACATGGATCTGGAGCGGGAGCGTGGCATCACCATCAAAGCCCGTGCCATTACCCTGCACTATCATGCCGATGACGAGGAGGAGTATATCCTCAACCTGATCGACACCCCGGGCCATGTGGACTTCAACTATGAAGTCAGCCGCTCGCTGGCCGCCTGTGAGGGGGCGGTCTTGGTGGTGGATGCCTCGCAGGGCGTGGAGGCGCAGACTCTGGCCAACACCTATTTGGCCATGGAGCATGATTTGGAAATCCTGCCGGTCATCAACAAGATCGACCTGCCGGCTGCCGACCCGGCCCGGGTGAAGGAAGAGGTGGAGAACATCATCGGCCTGCCCGCCATGGATGCGCCGGAAATCTCCGCCAAGAACGGCATCAATATCCGCTCTGTGCTGGAGGATGTGGTGGCCCATGTGCCGGCCCCTTCCGGCCGTGCGGATGCACCGCTGAAGGCCCTCATTTTTGACAGCCAGTACGACGCCTATCGGGGCGTGGTGGTATACTTCCGTGTGATGGAAGGCAAGGTCGGCGTGGGCAGCGAGGTTCGGATGATGGCCACCAACGCCAAGTACAAGGTGTTGGAATGCGGCCATCTGGAGCCGCTGGGCTATGCCCCCTGTCAGGAGCTGGTGGCCGGCGAGGTTGGCTATTTTACGGCAAGTATTAAGAATGTGAGCGATACCCGTGTGGGTGACACCATCACGCTGGCCGCCAATCCGGCGGCCGAGGCCCTGCCCGGCTACCGCCCTGCCCGGCCCATGGTCTACTGCGGCATTTACACGGAAGACGGCTCGAAGTATCCCGACCTCCGGGAGGCACTGGAAAAGCTGCAGCTGAACGATGCGGCCCTGTCCTTTGAACCGGAATCCTCGGTGGCCCTGGGCTTTGGGTTCCGCTGCGGCTTCTTGGGGATGCTTCACATGGAGATCATTCAGGAGCGGTTGGAGCGAGAATTTGATCTGGATCTGGTCACCACGCTGCCCTCGGTCATTTATGAGGTCACCAAGACGGACGGCACGGTGGTGTCGGTGGATAACCCCCATGATTATCCTGACCCGGCCCACATTGCGGAGGCCCGGGAGCCTTATGTGAAGGCCAGCATCATTGCACCGCAGGACTATGTGGGCAGCATCATGCCCCTGTGTCAGGAGCGGCGGGGTGAGTACTGTGATATGCAGTATCTGGACTCCAATCTGGTGGAAATGCACTATGAGATGCCGCTGAACGAGATCATTTACGATTTCTTCGACACGCTGAAGGCCAACACCCGTGGCTATGCTTCGCTGGACTATGAGATCAGCGGCTATCGCCCCAGCCAGCTGGTGAAGGTGGATCTGCTCATCAACGGCGACCAGGTGGACGCACTGAGTCTGATCGCCCACAAGGATAAGGCCTATCCCAGAGCCAGAAAGATCTGCGAAAAGCTGAAGGAGAACATTCCCCGTCAGCTGTTCGAGGTGCCCATTCAGGCCGCCATCGGCGGCAAGGTGATTGCCCGTGAGACGGTCAAGGCCATGCGCAAGGATGTGCTGGCCAAGTGCTACGGCGGCGACATCACCCGTAAGAAGAAGCTGCTGGAAAAACAGAAGGAAGGCAAGAAAAAGATGCGTTCCCTCGGCTCCGTGCAGCTGCCTACCGAGGCCTTTATGGCGGTGCTCAAGCTGGACCAGTAACTGGACCGAGAAAGGCGTGTATCGACATTCGATACACGCCTTTTGTTTTTGCGAAAAAATAAAGAAAAAGTTAAGAAATGGGGGGTTGTGCTTCTGTTTTTTTGTGTGCTACTCTTTGCATAGAGAGAACCAAAACAGACAAAGGAGGAAGTAAAATGAATGTGTTTCTGCTCTTGGGATTTTTCTGGATCGTGTACGGCATTGCGGGCCTGTTTGGGTATCAACGCATTCCCGAACGCTGCAAAAACCAAAGCTGGACCGAGCAGTATATTCGCTCCAGCGGCATCACATGGCTGATGCTGGGAATTCCGTGGGTGTTGCTTTACGCAGCCGATTGGATCTGGGATTTTCGGGCCCATTGGGGAATCGTCCTTGGGTTGGTTGTGGTGCTGAGTCTTCCCTCCATTGGGTACAGTGTGTGGATCGAGCGCAAATATAAGACGATGTAACAAAACAGCGTGTATCTTCTGGTGTGTTCCATAGGTGCATCTTCTGAACTCCTATTTCATTGAAGAGGAATCCTCCTTTTTGAGAGTTTTCAAAGTGCGTGCGGGCTTCTTTCTGCTGATTTGCCGAATTTCCGGCGGTGCCAAGTCTGACAAAGTCGGACAGGCGCTCTGCTTGCCCCTTCAAACGCGAGGGAAAACACCACAAAGTAAAGCTGCCCAGCGAATCAAAAAGTTCGATGGGCAGCTTCTTTTTTATTCATATTTTTTTCCGACAATGTACATAGGAATGAATAGTCCACCCAGCATCATAACCAGCATGACCATATTCTCGAAAGCAAACCACAGTTCCGGGACGAGCTGCCCAAAAACGATAGACAAAAGCGGAAAAGCTACCATATTCGCAATCATAGCCAATCGACCGGTTTTAACGATATACGGCCAGTTGCTGTT